>CANJJI010000181.1 GCA_947474545.1 Beijerinckiaceae bacterium
CAGGTCATCATCAATCTCCTGTCCAATGCCGTGAAATTCACGCCTTCAAATGGCGCGGTCACAGTGAGCGTTTATCCCGAAGGCAATTCCATGGTGTTCGAAGTGCAGGACACCGGCATCGGCATCCGCTCGCCCGATCTTTCCCGCCTTGGCGATCCCTTCTTCCAGGCGCGCGCCACCTATGATCGTCCCTATGAAGGCACCGGCCTCGGGCTTTCGGTTGTGCGCGGACTGGTGGGCCTGCATGGCGGCAATATCAAGCTTGAAAGCGCACCAGGCGAAGGCACCCGCGTCACCGTGCGGTTCCCGCTGGATTGCCGCGAGATAGCAAAAGATTTCCGGACCTCGGCAAAGATCGAGGCAATACCACTGCGAAACAGGGCAAGCGTCGAACCATTCTCCAGCACTCAAGATATGGTGAGAAAAATTGCCTGAAGCTCTGGCGCGTGCCGATCATGATTTTGTCCTGCGCGAACCTGCGCGCCCGGCAAAATCTCGCAACACTGTCAAACGCAAACCCTCGCGGTTTCCTTTTCTTGCGCGGCTGATGCGCCGCCCGGGACGGACATTCCTGTTCGCCGGTACAGGCCTTCTGCTGACGGGCATTGGAGTGAACGCCCTGTTCCTGCAGAACAGCCGCCACCCCGCGCCCTTCTTCCGTGCGCAGAACGATGCGAAGCCGGTAGAAGCGCAGGCCGCGTCTGTTCCCCTGCCGCCGGCAAGGCCCGCAGACTCTGCGTTGAAGGCGCAAGCTGTGAAGCAGGCCGCCTTGCCCGCAACGCCTGCGCCTGTTGCAGAACGCGCAGGCCCCGCGCCGGAAACCAAGCCCGCTGCTGTGGCGCGCGAAAATCCCAAAGAAGTCTCGCGCCAGGCCGCCAGCAGCCCAAAGCCCGAGCCCAAAAGCGATCCGATTGCGGCCCTCCTGCGCGACGGCCGCCCCAACGCCCCGACGCCACCCGGCTCCATCCCCAACGCCTCGCCCGATCAGACCAAACGAATCCTGGCCGTGCAGGAAGCCCTGAAAAAGCTCGGACATAGCGTAAAACCCGACGGCGTCGCCGGCCCGACGACACGCGTGGCGATTGAATCGTTCGAGCGCGCTCAAAAGCTGCAGGTGTCAGGGGAAATGTCACCGCGTGTGTTGCGGGAATTGGCCAAGAGCTCGGGTGTGAAGATACCTTGATAGGACTAAATGTTCAGCGATGCCGCCTTGCGCGCATCGCTATGCTATGGAATGCCCGAATCTAACCCCGGACACTCCAGCCCATGCATCTGCGTGCAGACATCTTCGTTTCGGCCTATCTGCGCCGCTGTGCGAGCGAGGGAGCGTATGCGGTTCTGCGCCGGCGGGGGGCGGCGGAGGCGGGGGCGATCTTTGTCAGGGTCGACAGGCTCGATGGCACGAGCACGATTTACGGGCCTGCGCCGCAGACACAACTGGCCGATGCGGGCATAGACCGTCTCTGGGCGCGGCTTCATAAGGATGAGACCATCGACAATATCAGCGCGGAAGAGCGGCTGAAAAAAGAAATCAGCTTTGATCCCGATATCTGGATCGTCGATGTGGATGACCGCGCCGGCCGCTGCTTTCTCGACCTTGCGCCCTGATCGATTTAACGCTGCATCCGCAGGTTGTTGCGGACCTGCCTCCGAACAGGCAGCTTGCTCGCCGATAGACCCGACAGCGCACGGCCCGGCAGCGCCGCAGCTTTGGGATCATGCAAGGGAACATATTTGGGCTGCGCTGTTTCCATCGGCGTTCCCATGATGTCGAAAACCAGCCTGTAGGCCGCGTGTGCAGGCACATGTTCGACAATATGCGCCAGTGCTTTTACGCGGGTGTAGGAATGGGAAATTTCTGGCGGGCAGGAGAGGAACAAGCGGACTGCCAGAGGCGATGGACAGCCGATAGCAGCCATTAGCACGGCAAGTCCGTCGCCGGATTTATGCGCCAGCATCTTGTCAACGACATTGCGCTGAAAGCCTGTGAGTCTGACGATCTCTTGAGCCACAAGGCCCCAGCGCCCTGCACGGCCGCGCTCCACAATCCAGTTGATCAGTGTGCTGCTGGCGGTCTCAACGCGTTTCATCTGCGCTGACGTAAAGCTGGCAAATTCTGCATCACGCATGATTTCGGCGCGTTGCTCGGGCGAAGCATTCATGAACAGCGGCGTGATGAGGCGGCTGTCACCCGTCCGCCTGCAGAGCGCACCGGCAAGTTCATCGCTGCTGCGCGCCTGGTTCATCATCAGCGCAAACATCGCTGGGGAGAGACTGACATCACAGTTTTCAACGAGTGCGATCAGCACGCCGTTTTCAACACGGTGGCTCAGAATTTCCGCCAGATCAGGTTCAAGCCCCTTGCGCCGGGCCAGCGCAATCGCCTCCTCGGCAGTGCCCCAGGAGGCAATATCCAGCAACGTTTCCGGCGACAATCTCGCGCAATGTTCCAGAAGAATCGTGGCGCAGGCTGGGTCGGCCAGCAACAGTGCGTCGATCACGGTAATCGGGGCTGACTTGTGCAAAGCCAGTCGCGCCGCTGCATGGGCCCGCGAACTCGCATCGGCATCACCGATCAGGCGTAATGCCATGTCTTCGTAACGGGAGATTTCTTCGCCGCCGGGATTTTCACGCGATACGAAAAGATCGGTGAGCGCCGCAAACAGGGCAGGTCTGACTTCGCCGTCTTTTGAAAGAACCTGGTTTGGCAGGTTGTCAAAGATGGAATTGTGATGCTGCGAACGCGGGGTACTCATGGGAAAACGCACACTGAACAGGAGGAACCAGGACTTCCCTCAATTTATAGGCGAAGCGTTGACACATCATTAACCTTCCATGCCCGTAATGAGCCCCGGTGTGATTTTGCACCGATTCATCAGTCGAGCCGGATACCCGGAGATCTGTCATTGGCCAGATTTTAGCTTTCCCTTCATCGGAGCGAAAACCGCTCACCAAACGTTCTGCTGTCCAGTCCGCCAGCGGCGCGCAAATTCTTTTTTTCACGGGCATCCGCTATTCTCAACGCCGCGATCCGGTCAACGGGGATGATGGCAATGCGCCGGTGGCGGGACGGCATCGTGGCCAGTCAAAATCACGCAGGCGTAAGGCCTGATCCGTTTAGAGTTCTGCCGTTCTTGATTAAAAGGCTTTTTAGCCCGGCGCTTTTTCGGCGCCGCATGTAATCATTTTCAACCGCGCTGCTGCATCGGCGCGTTGTCCCGGCTCCGGGCTTAAAGCGCGCAACATCACAAACCCTTCCGGTAATTGGGCAAGCAGCCGCAAATCCGAGGGCACTTCGTCTTCCGAATCCTGCGCCTCAATGGCGTCCAGTTGCGCCCGCGTTGCGACCACGACATCCAGCCGCCCGCGTGAAGTACCCCTGTCTGTCATCGCATAAAACGCCGTGCCGAAGCGATTGCGGAAGGACATCAGCACAAGCCCCTCGCCATCGAAATTGGACCTGAGCCGCAGCGCGCCCTGCGCCAGATCGAATCGGCATACAGCGATGATTGTTGCGGGATCCTCGAACGGCAGCAGCTCCTTGCCGGGTGGGCCGTTGTCCAGAATGACGAGTCGACCCAGCGGTGTCGCTTCCGCCAGCCGGCCGAAGGCGTCCTGCGGCGCCAGCAGTGGCATGGCCAGAATCGATATGATGTGGACCAGCCCCGCTATGACGAATGTCGCGGCAACCCATGGCGCCCAGCCGGTCAAGCGGAAAGCCCAGTTCATGTACAGGCCCCCCGCACGACATGCGGCATCGTGCGCGCGTCTATAACCGCAGCCGTGGAGCTGACCTGGGTATCATAGATCCTGAGCATGAGCCGGAAATGCGCCGCCGGCCGCACAGGCAGCCAATTGCCGGGACGGACCTCACTGGCAATTACAATCTCGAAAGTGCCGTCTGCATTGCGCGCAATTTCGGCGGACGTAAATCCCGTGCGATTGCCTTCCGGCAGCAACTGTCCGCCAGCCGGTGTCATGGGCGAGAGGGTCCAGAAACGCGCGACTGGCATGGGGCCGCGCACATAATATTCGCAGTGGGCGGTCAATTCATCGCCGGAATCATCTGATTGCGCCAGAAAACTCAGCCCTTCCGCCACACCGAGTGGAATCTCGCCACTGCGCGCCATCACAGCTTTGGCATAGGGATCAGCCTCCGAACTCCCCGTCTTCGGCCAGGCTGTCCAGGGTCCGGCCTGAACAGAGCCAAAGCCATAGCCGCGTTCGACCGCGAGCCATGTCGACAGGAGTCCGAGCGCGACGCCGAGCGTCACGACAAGCAGAGTTTTAAGAAAGGCCGTCAATAAACCGCAGCTCCGCACGCCATCGCTTCGAACGCCGCCATTCCCGCGTGCCGTGCGAACCTATAACATGGAGCCAGCGAGCTCAACGTCAGCCTGTGCGCATATTTCATGTTTCCGGCGTCGGGAAAAATGGTCTAGATTGCGCCCAACGCGCACTATAGCGCCAAAGGGAGTACGCCATGCTGAAGACAGAGGGCTTTGTCCATTTCACAATACCGGTGAAAGACCTCGATATCTCCGAAAAGTTTTATTCGGATGTCTTCGGCTTTCGCAAAATGCGGCGCAATAATCACATGGTTTTCCTGCAGGCGCATGGCGTCAATTTCGTCCTCACACATTCGGAGAATCCGATTGATCCCAACAAGGACGACAAGCACGATATCCACACCGCTTTCCGCGTCACGCCTGAGGAATATGACAAGGCGAAAGTCTGGCTAAAAGAAAACGGCATCCGAATCTTCAAGGAAGAGGACAGGCCAGCAGGTACGTTTCAGGGACGCAGTGCCTATTTTCACGATCCCGACAGGAACGTGCTGGAAATCATAGATCTGCGGCGCGGACCCGTGCCAGAAGGCGAATAAGATAAAATAAAATAATCATGAGGAATGAAATGAGCCGTATCATTCAGAATAACGCCGACTGGCGCGGTCCCGATGTTATCAAGCGGACAGACTGGATTCATGAAGTTAGCGCTGCCGAGAACCAGGAAGTTCTGACTTCGCTCGCCAAAGTAAAATCCGCTGGAATCAATTTTGACACCATCACCCGCGAGAATTTTGTGCTGCCTATGCTGGGACAAGTCCTGGCCCGTGCTGCAACGATGCTGGAAGATGGCCCCGGGCTCTATCATCTCAGGGGATTGCCGGTGGCGGGGCTGAGCAAGGACGATGCGCGCCTGATGTATTGGGGCCTTGGCAAACATCTGGGCACGGCCGTTTCGCAAAGCAAGGACGGCGATCTCCTCGGCGATGTCCGCGACTTCGGCTCTGACGTGAATGCGCCAGACGGGCGCGGCTACAAGAGCCGTCAAAAACTGTCCTATCACACCGATTCCTGTGACGTCGTCGGGCTGATGGTTTTGCGCGTCGCCAAAGAGGGCGGGATGAGCGTGATCTCAAGTTCGACAGCGGTGCATAACGAACTGGCGCGCCGCCGGCCCGATCTGCTCGAAGTACTCTACAAACCCTTGCCCTGGAGCTGGAACAAACAGGAGCCGCCGGGCGAAAGCCCCTGGTATCTGCAGCCATTATTCTGCGTACAGAACGGCAAGATTTCCTGCCGTTACATCCGCAATCAGATCACGAACTCGCAACGCTTCGAGGACGCGCCGCGTCTGACGCTGGAACAGATCGAGGCGATGGACTTGTTCGATGCCATCGCATCCAGCGATGAATTTCGCTTCTCCATGATGTTCCACCCCGGCGACATGCAATTGCTGAACAATCACGTCATGCTGCATTCACGCACAGGCTTTGAGGATTATCCCGAAGAAGATCGCAAGCGCCATCTGCTGCGCATGTGGCTGTCCGTTCCCAATTCCCGCGAACTGTCTCCCGCCATGGGCGCCATCTATCGCGACCAGCGCCCCGGCGCCGTGCGCGGCGGTTTCCCCTCGCGCACAGGCAAATTCCACTATGCGACAGCGGAAGCAATCCGGACGGATTGAGGGAGATGATTTGCCTGTGCGGGGCTTTTGAGACGTGTCATCCCGGAAAATGCATAGCATTTATCCGGGATCGCAATGGACATTGTTGCCAGCTATCCCAGCTCTTTGTTTCGCTGCGGCCAGGATGACATACTCTCATTGTGAGAACCACCCCTCAGCGTCCCTCCGAAAAACTCGCCTTCGCTGTCCGCGCTCCGCCCAGCGTTTCAAAGCCGCTGGCATCTGCGCGTTTCTGCTTGCCAGCCGAGGTTTTCAGCACGTTCTCTATTCTGCCGAGAACAGCGATGGTCTTCACAGAGAGCGTGACCGGCCGTTGCGGTGCGCCTAGCCCTGCAACGCCGGGGCTTGCGGCCAGTCCCGCCACGGCGGCGGCAGCATCAGGCGTTGAGGGCGCGCCGAAGAGCGGCTTCAGTTCTATGCCCTGATGGGCATAGACCATGATGTCATGCCAGGTTTGTGCGGGAACGGTGCCGCCGGTCATGTTCGCCGTCGGTCTGTAGTCGTCATTGCCATACCAGACAGCGCCAACATAATTGCCGGAATATCCAACGAACCAGGCATCTCGCGAAGCATTGGTTGTGCCGGTCTTGCCCGCCACGGGTATGCCTGGCAGTTTGGCGCGGGCCGCTGTGCCGGCGTTCACAACGCCGGACATCATGAAGACCATGTCGGAAATCACGCTCTTGGGCAAAACCTGCACACGTTTTACGCCGTCTGCTTCGCGGCGGTAGATCACGTCACCGGCGCTGCTGCGCACTTCCACCGCGCCGAAGGGCGGCGCTGTCATGCCGCCATTGGCAAATACGGCATAGCCAGCAGCCTGGTCGATCACCTTCACTTCGCCTGCGCCAACAGGCAGCGACACTGTATCGGTGAGCGGCGTGGTCAGCCCCATGCGATGGGCGAGGTCGACAATCTTTGCCCGGCCCGATTTCGCCTTGTCCCAATCGCCACGGCCATCGCCGGTGAGGATCGAAAGTTTCACTGCAACCGTATTCAGCGAACGCGCCAGGGCATTGGCGAGCGGAACCCTTCCCGAAAACGAGCCGCCATAATTCTTGACGCACCAATTGCCCAGGCACACAGGCGAATCCACCACCATGCTCGACGGCTTGATGCGCCCTGTCAGCAGTGCTGCCGCATAGACATAGGGTTTGAAGGATGACCCGGGTTGACGCAACGCATCTGTCGCGCGATTGAACTGGCTCTCGCCATAATCGCGCCCTCCAACGATGGCGCGCACAGCGCCGTCGGGCTCCATAACGACAGCCGCTGCCTGCGAGGCCCGGTATTGTTTGCCGTAAGTGCGCAGATTGTCTTCGACGGCCGCCTGCGCGCGCTTCTGGATATTCTGGTCCAGCGCCGTGCGCACAACCAGCACCCGGCTGTTGCCGAATTTGCCCGCGGTGGCCAGTTTTTTGATCTCTTCAAAAGCCCAGTCGAGATACCAGTCGGGCGAATATTCCTCCTCGCGATCGACAGGCGTGGCCGGATTGCGCCGGGCGATATTGATCTGGCCTTCGGTCAGAAAGCCCGCTTCCACCATGTTCGACAGCACGTCATTGGCGCGCGCACGCGCGGCGGGCAGGTTCACATGCGGCGCATAGCGCGAGGGCGCTTTGAAAAGGCCCGCCAGCATGGCAGCTTCCGCCAGCGAAACCTCGCGAACTGACTTGCCAAAGTAATATTGCGCCGAAGCCTGCACGCCGAAATTGCCGCCGCCCATATAAGCGCGGTCAAGATAGAGCTTCAAGATTTCCTTTTTCGATAGATGGGTTTCCAGCCAGAGCGCGAGAAACGCCTCCTTGATCTTGCGCTCGATGCTGCGCTCATTGGTCAGGAACAGGTTTTTGGCCAGCTGCTGGGTCAGGGTCGAGCCGCCCTGCACAACGCCGGAAGCGCGCGCATTGGCGGTGAGCGCGCGCAACGTGCCGATGGGATCAACGCCCCAATGGGTCCAGAAGCGCCGGTCCTCGGTGGCCAGCACCGCCTGGAGGAGCACGTCGGGCACGTCTTCCAGCTTCAGCGAATCGTCATGGCGGATGCCCCGCCGGCCGACTTCCTGCCCGTAGCGATCCAGAAATGTGACGGCAAGATCCTGCTTTTTCAGCCAGTCTTCCGAAGTTTCCCGGAAAGCGGGGATGGCCAGAGCCAGCATGAGCAATGCGCCGCCCAGGCCCAGCGTCAACCCCTCACAGGCCAGTTCCACGCCCAGTTTCGCCGCGCCGCTGACATGAAAACGGTCCATGAAAGCGGAAAAAGTTGCATAGCGCGCGCGCGCGCGCTGGCCGCTCTCATACAGGCTCGAATTGATCCACGCGTCGAGCGCCAGACCAAAGCGCCTGGCTTTGCGGCCGATGCTGGAATTGGCGAAATCATCGAACACGTCTTGGGTATTCCCGGTCAGATTGAAGGCGAAGCGGCCCGCCGCCGCACGCTTCCTAGCATGGTTTACAGGCTCTTGACGACGCCTGTCTCCACGCGCCTATAGACATTCAGCGGCAAATCTCATGCCGCCCAGGCTGTGCCGCAGCGGGACAGCGCCAAAACCCGGGACAAAGGATATAGGAATGGTGCGCCCTGCCAAAAAGGCCACAGGCGCGGGCAAAAAGCCCGCTGCCGGAAAGCGCCCGCCCGAACCTGAAAGCGCAAAGCCCGAAGAACAGCCCTTCTGGAAGAAGCCGCTGGAAAAGCTCAGCAAAACCGAATGGGAGGCGCTGTGCGACGGCTGCGGGCGCTGCTGTCTGGTCAAGCTCGAGGAAGAAGAGACCGGCACAATCCACTACACCGACATCGCCTGCAAACTCTTCGACGCCGCCACCTGCCGCTGCGCGGACTATACCAACCGCAAACAGGCTGTGCCCGATTGTGTCAGCCTGACCCGCGCCAAAATCCCAAAGCTGCGCTGGTTGCCGCCCACCTGCGCCTACAAGCTGCGCTTCGAAGGCCGCGATCTCGAATGGTGGCACTACCTTGTCTCCGGCAACCGCAACACCGTCCACACCGCCGGCATATCGGCGCGGGGTAGGGTGGGCCTGCTGGAAGACGAGATTGATGAGGACGATTATCCCTCAAGGATCGTGAAATGGCCGGGCAATGCGCCCAAGGGGAAGGGACGGAAGGGGTAGCACTACGTGTTAAGCTACGGTTTTTTTTTAATTTCTGAGTACGACCGCAAAATTCTTTAGCCTTAAAACGAGTGCCGACCTAATCAAATCAAATGGTTTCCGAGGGTTACGGCGTCAGTATCAAAACGGGGGCTTGACAGCAATAATTCTCTTGGGCGATCCTCTATTCGGGGACGAAAATAATGTTTGAAGATATTTGGCGGCATTTGCCTAACGACGTTTCGAAAAACTGGGGCAAGGTAGCCTGCGAATCTAAACTGGGTCAGGTCCAGGTAGCAAATCTGTTGTACGATACCAGATTGCGACCGGAAGTGGCAGCGATTGCCCTGTTCGTCGTCAGATAGTTTGGGACAATTCAGGCGGTTTTCGAAGAGAGGCTCTGGCTCATCGGGGTTAGAGTTTAAACGGCTTGCAGGTGGTGCTGCAAGCGTCTGTGTTTGAGCGTTTCGCGCTTGACGC
>CANJJI010000182.1 GCA_947474545.1 Beijerinckiaceae bacterium
GCAAGCGGCGGATGCCGCGCGTCCGCAATCACGGAAAATGGGCCATGCAAGGCCAGAACGGTATGGCGAACGCCCGGAAACAGCGCTATCCGGCAAAATCAGCCCCAAGCTGGCGAATCCCCCGAAGAGTTTTGCAAGAGGCTCGATTGGCTTTCTTAAGTGGTTTTCCGCTTAGGTTATGCTGCCGCCGCTACCGGCGCCAGCAGATTGAAGTAGGCCTGATCGGGGGACTTTCCGTCAAGCGATGAATGCGGGCGCGCGCCGTTCTGCGCGAAGCGTTAAAAGCCGATCCTGAAAGCGCCGCGATCCGAAACAACTTAAAGAATGTGGAAGCCGCCAAACGCTGAAGATGCTCGAGCTTTAAGCTGGCCTTTCTTGACATACTCCGCAGCAGGCGACATGCGCCGTCAAGCGCGGAGCAGATAGCCGCGCGACCAGAGGAACCGGCGCTTGGCCCGGCCCCTCTGCGTGAGCGTTCAAATGTCGGAATGAAAACCGATCCGTGCATGCGTATTGTCACAAAAGGGCTTGTTTCCAGATCCGCCGCAACGGCACAAACGAGCCGTCTCGACCTTTTGGATCGTGTGGCCAGTTCCCCCGCAGATTTCGAGATTTCCTGTGACCACCAAGGGACCGTTTTCAGTCGGGTCGATATTGAGAACGCCGTTGCGCTCTTCCAGGGGTTCGCTTTGAATCAGGCGGCGCTCTCCTGTCGCGATGAAGCCCGCCTCCACATGCGAACTATCGCAATAGGGCTTGTTCTTGGACTTGCCGCATCTGCAGAAAGTGCCACGAAACAGGCGCTCATCGCCAATCTCGATGTCGGCGCTAATCGCATAAGGTCCGTTTTCCCGAACGCGCAAGACGTTGACGTCGGGGGCCGCCTCGTCGGCGCCGCCGTCCAGCCTCTTGTACGTGATCGCGCCCGAGGGACAGTTGCGCGCAACGCTCGCCATGTCTTCAGGAGAAACTTCCTCCGGGTGCAGCCAGGGACCCTTGACGTTGCCGATAAAGACCTTGGGCGCACCCAGCACACAGTTGCGCGAATGGATGCACTTCTTGACATCAAAATTGATGCTGATGTGCTCTGTAGACGCCTGATTGGGATTTGATGGATCCGCCTGCACCGCCGCAGCGCCTGACAGAGTGACGCGCACCGGCGGAGCCTGCCTTAGCGGGGCTTGCAACGCACTGCTATCGGAGGCTTCCCATTCGGAATGCAGTTTATCCAACTTCCTCGCGAGGCCGTTGAGCGCATCGAAAACACCTGGCAACGCGACGCTTGCCTCAAGACGTTTCGCAACCAACGCGAGTTCGTTGGCTCGCTCGCTCAACACCTGCGCAGCAGAGTTCTGCGCCAGAACGCCAATGGATCCCGGTATTTCAAAACTTACGCCAGCCCGTGGACCGCCTTCGTCCGCCGTTGCGGGCAACTTGCCAGCAGCCTCACCCACCGTCGTCAAAGCGTACATCAAGCTGGTCGAAGCCTGCGCAAACCCAGTCCGCAGCGCTTTGCTGGTGGAGGCCGGCGAGAAAATCTGCGCGAGGGATCGGACCATCAGAAGGTACATGCAATTGCCCAGATCCACGACCTGCTGGGCAACGGGATGCGTGATCCGCGTCGACCCGCCGCTATGGAGGAACGACGTTACAATTGGATTTGTGACAGCGTGGCAGGCTGGCTCGAACTCAGGGCGCGCCGCCTTCATCGCGCTGAACTCTTCAGCGATCTTCTTGAACTTCGCGTAATGAGAAACGTCGCTGTCCTGCGGGGCCCCTTCTCCTTGAAGGACGATCTCTTCAATCGCTCGATGCGCGGTTTCAAGATGAGTGATCGCAAAAATCCCGGGCAGCGGAAACTGGGCGCCGCTGACCTGTGCGTCTTTGGGACCGGAGAAGAGCACGTCGTGTCCCAGCTTTTCAGCTAGCGCGTCGATTCCATTAGCGATTGTGTGGTAGAGTTCGCCTTGTGACTTGTAGTCCGTCGGCGTCGGCGAAAACAGATCGTTGCGCATGGTGCGGCGATAATGCCGAACATGCCGATAAGCTGTTCCATCGGGAATCGCGACCTCTTCCGGCTTTTCCAGGAACTGGAAATGCTGCAAAGTGGACTCGTTGAACGGCGCAAGGTTCAATTCCAGACTTGCCGGAAAGCGACCTGCGGGCACCGGAAAATTGGGCCGGCCAAAGTGGCCTGACCCGCCAAAAGCCGTCAACAAATTGTTGACCAGCGCCAGGTGGAGCATTTCCTCCACCGCCACCGATATGACCTGTCGCCTCCAGCGGGAGACAGATTCCAGTTCTTCCTCGCTCAACGTTTCGTCTGCAGTGCGTTTCAGAGTCATGGCGGCGTATAAATAGCCGCACATCACTGCGTGTTCGAACTCAGCGGCCTCGCATAGAAGGAACAGAAGCTCTTCACGGTCTTTGATCTGATAACCTGTATCGGCCATGCGAGGCATACCCCGGGACATACGTTGACGGTGACAAGATCAGGTTGCGCTACCTTTCGGAGCGCATCGCATCAGAACTTGTATGACGCCTTGAACCAGAACCGCTCGCCCTGCGGCCTGTTGCGAACAGCGAATTCGTGCTGCGCCTGCAACGCAAAGCTCAGCGCGCCGACGTCATAACGCACCGCGGGGCCAATTCCGTAGCCACGACCTTTGTAGCCGCCAGCGGACTGCAGTGCAGCATTGGACGGGCCGTCAGAGATCGTGTCGCTCGTCACCTGATAATAAGCATACCCAGTGACGCCCGCGGTCCACGGACCCCAATGCTGCGCGATCAGCACGTCGGTAGTAAACTCCTGCCCGCTGCGATAATGCGCGCCGTTTACATTAGAAGACGGGTTGATGACCGCGTTGGTGTTGGCCGCGTTGAAATAGTACTGCGCCTTGGCGGACACCTCCAGGCCAGAGGCCGGCAGATAGCTGACAGCCAAAGCCGGCGCGGCGGACCAATAGTTGGTTCCCGTGTTGGCGAGGGCTCTGCGATCATAAGAACCCGTCGGCGAAAAGAGATCGACTGCTCCAACGAAGTGCCATTCAGGCGAATGCCATCCCAGCATGACCGGCGTGAAGACGATATCGCCGACGCTGATCTTCGAGTCCTTCATGCCCATGTAGTTCACGTCGACGTTGACGAGCGGCAAGACCACCTGTGATCCGACAGACGCGCCGAGGAACTGAAGGTTGCTCACGTAAACGAAACGATTGACCGACGCGAACTGCGTGACGCTGAAGGACGAAACGGCCTTGTTCCCAGCGTTATCGTTGAGCCGCGATGCGCTATACAACATGTTGTAGGAAAGCGCGTAGAAGCCAGGAGGAGGCAGAACGCCAGCATAAAAGGATTCCGCCCCAGTCCCCGCATGGCTGCCGCCATTCTCGACCGCATGGGCCGGCAGGCTCAGCGCGCAGACAGACACTGCATTCACAAAAGCAGCGGCTACGGCCCAGTTCTTATTAGACATGCGACTTACCCCTTCCAAGACAAGAACCTGTCGCGCCTCAAGGCAGTTGCCGACAGGTTGAAGATTACATTTTCTACAGAAGCTGATCGAGCGCTCGCGCCACCTGGATATCAACCGCGGTGAGCCCGCCAAAATCATCAGTGGTTAGCATTACGGAGACGACGTTGAAGGCGTTCGACCAATCGGGATGATGGTCATGTTTTTCAGCAACCAGGGCGGCGCGCGTCATGAAGCCGAAAGCCTCGATGAAATCCTCGAACACCAGCTTCCGGGATATGGATTTCCCGTCGTCCGAAAGCGTCCAATGCGGCAGATCCGCCAGGCATGCAGCGATTTGATCGCCTGAAAGTAATTCCACA
This sequence comes from Beijerinckiaceae bacterium, assembly GCA_947474545.1. Classification (GTDB taxonomy): domain Bacteria; phylum Pseudomonadota; class Alphaproteobacteria; order Rhizobiales; family Beijerinckiaceae; genus Terripilifer. Next base: position 3,835 of record CANJJI010000182.1, read on the forward strand.
CTCATTTTGTGCCGGCTCCTTCGTCAAAGTCGGTCTCTTCGCGTTGCGACTCCATGCAGGACGCCGTGGAGCGTCCTTTGCGGCCGTGGAGATTGACGGGCCTCTCCTCTTCGACGCGCTTGAGGATCTGCTCCGACAACCGAACGCTACGCGCCGCCAGATCCTGTGCGGCTTCACGCAAGACATGGTTGTGTTTCACGTATGCGATGTTGTGTTCCATGTCCTCGGCGCTCCATCCGCGGCTATGGCCGATGAAGGGGAATTGGGGGAAATGAAACCCAAGTTCACCGAAGAAATTGAGCATCTGGCCCGACACCTGCTGAACGTTATCCTGCCCGCCGGTGATAATGAAACTAGCGACCTTGTTGCGGATCAGCGTGCGGTCAGCGATTGTGACCTGATTCTGAATCGCGTTCAGGCGCTCGGCCATTTTGTAAAAGAGCGACGACGCGTTACCCCATCGGATCGGCGTTGCTAGTATTAGCACATCGGCCCAGTGCACAAGGCCTTCGTAAACTTCGCGCAGCTCATCTTCGGGGTCGGACTGCGTGATCGAGCACGGCCATGAGCACGCCCGCGCCGACTTGGAATAATATCCCTCGCAGGCGCGGAATTTCAGGTCGCGCAACCGGATCGTCTTGCATTCAGCGCCGAGGGAACCCGCCTCAACGAGCGCCAGATCCAACAGATTCTCCGACGTCGAAAATCGCGACAATTCGGCGTTCATGTTGGTTGTGGATATGCCAAGGACGCGCATCGGCCCGGGCTCGCGCACGATCGGCCGCGACAATGGATCAGGCTCATGCGGGGCGCGGCCGCGCGCCGTCTCGCTCGACATGTCGATCAGGAGGCGTCCCGCAGCCACTTCCAGCGAAAAGGCGGCGGTGGCGTCCAGCTCATAGCCGGGCTCGCCAGCGCCCGTGCAGCGATGGTACTTCCAGCCGTGCCAGGGGCATTCCACATAATCGCCGACGAGGCGCCCGTCGGCGAGAGGCCCGCCCAGGTGTGAACAGGCCCCGTCAATCACGCCAAACTCACCATCACGATTGGTGACGACGAGGCTTCGTCCATCGACTTTGACGCGGGTGAGCGGAGCGGAAAAATCAGAAATCGGACCTAGATCTTTGAAGTCTTTTTCCACTGCGCGCCCCGATTCTCGGATCTCAATATATAGGTTAGTACTTCATATAGGTTAGTACTTCCACCAGGACTCAGGCGGCACCGCCCACCAACCTTCAGGCGGGGTCGCGTGAATGTTGGTGGCGTGGATGATGTTGTATTCGTTCCTGATATCGTCGAGCTGCCGATCCATGTGATCCCAGGGGTTCCAATCCTTGGACAGATCGATGTTGCAGTTCATGCCCATTTCAAGCCCGCGGAGGAACTCCTCGGGATCAAGCTCGCCTGATTGAACCTTCGCCGGGCCCGTATAAGCGGCAAGGCCCAGCTGGAAATCGAGCATGCCGATGACGGCGAAAAGCCAGCCATGTTCCTTCATGTTGCCGCCCTGGAAAGCGGCGACGCCGATTTCGCCCTGCGGCGTGCTGTTGAAACCGCCCAGGATGTGGCTCACGTCATGAATGAGGATGAAATCCTCGTTCATGTTCATGTGGCCTTCACCAGGAAAGGTGAAACCACGGGTGCGATAAAACTGCCAGATCGAGCGACCGAGCGTGCCTTCGGGGAGAAGCCCAAGACGCTCGTGCTTCAGAGCGACCTCGATATCGTACTTCTTCATTTGAAGAACGGGCTTCAGCGTGCGGAACTTGTCGAGAATGGTCTTGCCCTTGATCATGCTCGGCGCAAGCTTGCGATAGATGCAAAACTCCATCGCCATGACGTGACGATCCCGCGCCTGATGCAGCAGCGTCAGAGCCTCTGGGTGGATGCCCAACGCCGCTGCGAAAGCGTCTACGACAGCCACCTTTTCGGCATTCGCCTTCGTGTCCGAATACGGCATGACGATCAGAAACTGCAACGCCTGCTCCGCCATGGCGGGCGCTGTGAAGTGCGTCGCAAACTCCTGCGGCGACACCAGCGGCAAGTCAGCCAGCACAAGGTTCGAATACAACAGGTGACGCTGAAGACCATCGATCAGAGCGTTGTCCATCGTGGACAATTCAAGACGCCCGTTCGCGGTGGCCACCGTCTTCAGCGCACGCAGGATGAATTCGTCCTGGTTGTCATCCCATTTGAGTTGTTTCATGGTTCATTTCCTGCTGGCTTCAGACGCACGGCACGTACAATTTTGAGAGACATCATGCGCCGCTCTGGCGGATCCGCCTGACGGAGTTGCAGAGCGCAGCCACTTCCTCATGGGTGTTGTAGAAGGCGAAAGACGCCCGCACAGACTCCTCCAGGCCATACCGCCGCAGAATAGGCTGAGCGCAGTGATGGCCAGAACGGACTGCTATGCCGTCCTGATCGAGAGCCTTGCCAATCGTATTCGCCGCAATGCCGTCGAGCACGAAGGACACCACGGCGACCTTGGTTTTGGATTGGCCGATGATGCGTAGGCCCGGCACGCGCAACAGGCGATGGGTCGCATCTTCCAGCAGCGCCTGTTCGTGGTGCTCGGCCTGCTTCGAGCCGATGCTCTCGACATAGTCGAACGCCGCGCCAAGACCGACTGAGCCAGCGAGAATGCCCGTGCCCGCCTCAAACTTTCCCGGAAGATCGGCGTACGTAACCTTCTCGAAGGTCACGTCCTTGATCATGTTTCCGCCGCCTTGCCACGGCGGCATGGCCGCCAGAACGTCTTCACGTCCATAGAGAACGCCAACTCCAGTAGGCCCGAAGATCTTGTGGGCGGAGAAGACGAACCAGTCGCAACCCAGAGACTGAACGTCGACGCTGAAATGAGGAATCGACTGCGCGCCGTCCACGAGGACGCGGGCGCCGACAGCCTTCGCCATCGATGAAATCAAGGGGATCGGATTGACTGTCCCAAGCACGTTGGACGCCTGCGCCAAAGCCACCAACTTGGTCGCGGGCGACAGCATGTTTTGATAAGCGACCAGATTGAGGTCGCCGGTTTCATCGACGGGAATGACCTTGATGACGGCGCCGGTTTCATCCGCCAGCATCTTCCACGGCACGATATTCGCGTGATGCTCCATCTGGCTGACGATGATCTCGTCCCCGGCCGAGATGTTCGACCGCCCCCAGCTCTGAGCGACAAGATTGATCGCCTCCGTCGTGCCGCGCACAAAGACGATTTCACGCGTTGAACGGGCGTTGAGATGACGCTGCACCGTTTCGCGCGCGTGCTCGTATGCATCGGTGGCGCGGGCCGCCAGCGTGTGCGCCGCGCGGTGAATGTTGGAGTTGTCGATTTCGTAGAAATGGGAGATCGCGTCGATAACATGACGCGGCTTCTGGCTTGTGGCGCCGTTATCGAGCCAGATCAGCGGCTTTCCGTTGACCTTTTGATGCAGGATGGGGAAGTCGCGACGCACGCGCTCCACATCGAAGCCGGCGCCTGAGTGCGAGGCGCTGCGGGCCGTCTGCGGCTTGGAAGCCGCAGCCTTCTGAGGCTCGAAATAATAGCGGCCCATGCTGTTGGAGCCGCGCATGTCGGCGTTCTTTGGCGGCGACATGTTCTGGCACGGATGCCACGCGTTGCGACCCGCCGACGAGCCTGAAGCGGCCGCAGGACCAGTCACGGACGAAGCCGGATGAGCAGAGGGCGCGGTCATCGCCGAACCCGACGGCGACATTGCGCCCATAGCGGAACCCAGCGGCCCCATCGCGCCCATCATTGACCCCATCGGGGCCATCGCGCTCTGGAGACCGGCGTTGAAAAACTTCGCCCCGCCCTGATTGGCGAGCAACTCAAGCATCGATGTATCAAGCGATGAACTATCGGGAGCCTGAGGCGCGCCTGCCGGCGCGGCGGGCATGCCTTGCGGCGACTGGGGCGCAGGGGGCGCGAAGCTGCCCATCAAGGGCATTGCAGCCATCGCCGACGCGGAGGCCATGGACCCGGCCATGCCCATCGCAGAGGCAGGCGAGGTCAACAAGGCGCCCATGGCAGCAGCCATTGAAGGCGTCGACCCAGGCGTGATAGCGCCAAATGAAGAAGCGTCCGAGGGCGCAGGAACAGGAGCGCCACCGGACGGCATGCCACCTGCGCCCGGTGCCATGGACGCGGACAATATGGCCATCGCGGCCGAGAACATCTCTTGCACAGGCCCGGACATCATAGCGCCCGAACCAAGCGCGCTCGTGATACACGGCGGCATTGAGGGAGCCGCGCCCGCACTGGCCGGCAAACCAACAGGAGGCGTACCCGATGGCATAGAGGCGCTCGTTTCAGCCGCACCCAGTAGATTCAAAGGATTGATACCAGAGTTTGAACCAACGCCGTCTGAAGCTGAAACGCTCATCTTTCACCCCAAAGGCCGCACGAGCCTAGATCGCACGTTTAATGAAACCATATCAGAGCAGCATCCTCGCCCACGCTATCGTCGCGAAGGGCCGCACTCAAGCGGCTTAGGGGATACGCTCCGATAAATACGGATTGCGTCAGATGATCAGAACCAGGCTTATGGCTTGATCGACATCACGCCGAGCGCGTCGGGAACCAACACGGCCAACGAAATGTAGCGCGTCACGACGAAGTGGGAGACGCCAGCGCTGTCGGTTGACAGGAGACGGACCGACAATCCCGGGACGACTTCCTGGCCGGGCAAGCCCAACTTGTGCAGACCCACGACGCCCTGGTTGTCTTCACCAACGCGCATAAGCAAGACGCTCGTCTCACCCTGCGCATTCGTCAGCACCTTGTCTGACGGCACGATGGGAATGCCGCGCCACGTCCAGAAGGGCGCGCCGAAAATCTCGACGGTGCCAATGCAGACGCCCCGCTTGGTGCATTCGCGGCCGAACTTGGCCATCGTCGCAGGGCTCATCAGGAAGAAGGCAGGCTTCTTCCAGATCACGCCGATCAGGTCATCCATGGAATCGGGCGTGACGGCGGAAGCTTCCACGCGCATGTCTGCGGCGCAGTTGGACAGCAAGCCGAAGAGCGAGCTGTTGATGAAGCGGTATTCCTCTTCCTCGCGCATCGCTTCGATGGTCAGGCGGACCTGCTCGCCAAGCTGGTTGTGCGGGGTGTTGTAGACGTCCAGCACCTGCGTGTGCATACGCAAGTTGGACTGAAGTACGGACAGCGGATACTCTGGAGACTTATCGTTGTAATCAACGAAGCTCGAAGGCAGCTCCGTTCCCGTGCTGTGCTCGGCGGAGATATGCGACACCGTCGTCACGGTGTTCACGCGGTAGGTGCCGGCCTCCACATTCACCATCGGCAGAAAGTTCAAAAGCCAACGCGGAGTAATGTCTCCCCACTGCGCGCGAGTCTTCGTAGTAACAGCCAACTGCCGTGCTGTTTCTCTAGTCAACGCCATCGTTTTGCCCCTCAGGTAAATTTCCAATGTATTTTCGGATACCGCAAAGGAAGCAAAATTGCAATTATAATTTATTATATATTTTTTTATCAGGTGTCATTAAAAATTCAACAGTGCGATTTAACATAGAATTCTTTTTAATAATAGAGCCTCTTGCAAAACTCTTCGGGGGATTCGCCAGCTTGGGGCTGATTTTGCCGGATAGCGCTGTTTCCGGGCGTTCGCCATACCGTTCTGGCCTTGCATGGCCCATTTTCCGTGATTGCGGACGCGCGGCATCCGCCGCTTGC
>CANJJI010000183.1 GCA_947474545.1 Beijerinckiaceae bacterium
AGCGTCTCGCGCAGAGGCATTTCGAGGCACTCGCCTGTTGGTGATTTGTCGTGGAAACACCATGCCAGGTTCGGACCCGGATGCCTCGATTTATTCCCTTTCAGGGCGAAAAATCAGCGCGCAATCGCGGTTTTGCAATTGGCTCCTATATATTATATTTTGATGGCTTGTTCACGTTTTATGGCAAACCTTGTTGGAGGTTTAAATGCCAGCTTTCGCACTTTCCGATTTGGCTAACGAATACAAGACCAAATTTGATTCACTCCGCATCAGCGCCGATCATGCAGAGGACGTTAAGCGTATTTCCGATCTTATCGCGGCCAGCAAACAGCGATACGATGAAGTCAGCCGCGCTACGGGCGTTCCGTGGTTCGTCGTTGGAATTATACATAGTCTGGAAGCGGGAACCGGTCCCAAAAGATTTCAGAAACATCTGCACAATGGCGACCCGTTGAGCGACCGCACTGTGCAAGTGCCCGCTGGCCGTCCGCGGTTGGGAAGTCCGCCCTTTGACTGGGAGGAGAGCGCGATCGACGCGCTGGAAGGCGAAGGGCTTCATCGCGTCAAGTCCTGGACCGTCGAGCGGATTGCGTTCGAATTCGAAAAATATAACGGCATGGGTTACAGACGCGCCGATATCGATATTCCATCGCCCTATCTATGGAGTTACTCGCAACATTATTCGCAGGGTAAGTTCAAGGCCGACGGTGTGTTTTCCGCGACGCTTGTGAGTAAGCAGGCGGGCGCAATGGTCCTGCTGAAAGATCTAGTTGCGCGGAAAGGCGTGGTGATCGGCGGGACGGCGCCTCCGCCTCCGGTCCAGGGCGGGCAACCGGGCGCGCCGCATCCCTATCCCGGCCATGTCGTCTTTCTCGACGATCCGGATATGGTCAGCGTCCGTTTGGTGCAATCGCAATTGAATGCAGCCGGGATTGGCGAAGAAGATCGCAACGGTTTGCGCCGGCCGCTGGATGTTGATGGTGAGTTTGGTCCGTTGACCGAAGCGGCTGTACGGACTTTTCAGTCCCGTTCAGTGGAAACCGACGATACGCCATTGGCCGTGGATGGAGAAGTCGGGCCACGCACATGGGCTGTTCTTTTTGGCGGCGCGGCTGCTGTTATTCCAGGGCCTTTAGCTGCAACCGGGTTGATAGAGAAACTTATCCAAATCGCAGAAGGCGAACTTGCCAAGAATGTCCGCGAAAATCCGTTGGGGTCCAACCGTGGTCCTGAAGTGGACCAATATATACGAAGCGCAGGGCTTAATCCCGCTTCCGGCGCTTTTGCATGGTGTGTTTGTTTCGTGCATTTTTGTTACATGAAAGCAGCGGCTGCGGTTGGGCAACCCAATCCGTTTCCAAAGACGGCAGGTGTTCATAACGCCTGGCAGTTGACCGGGCGCTTGGGACTCAAGCGCATCAGGTCTGACGAGGCGCGTGCTGACAAATCACTTGTCAGGCCTGGGCAGGTGTTCTTCCTGGACCATGGCGGCGGTCTTGGACATGTCGGCATTATTGTGGGAATTGAAGGCGAAAGCCTCATTACGATCGAAGGCAATACGAATGTTGCTGGCGGGCGTGAAGGCATCGGCGTGTTCAAGCGCAAACGCCCGATCCGGACCATCAGCCTCGGATTTGGCCAATACGTGAACTAAGTGGCTTTCCCGGGCATGGCTGGGGCAGCAAGCTTCCCGGTATCGAACGTGACAATCGCGCCGCCCTGTCGTAGCAAGCGGCCATGAAAATGGCGATTGCATCATGAAGGGCAGTTCGGGCACGGATTCGACCGCGCGCAATATTGCGGGCGGGCCGAGCGTTATTCTCGTGCGGCCACAGCTTGCCGTGAATATCGGCATGTGCGCGCGCGCCATGGCGAATTTCGGCCTTTCTGATCTGCGTATCGTCAATCCACGCGAGGGATTTGCTGGCGATACGGGCCAGCGGGCGCGTTCTATCCGCAAGGGCGTTTTTGCTTCAGCCGCAGGCGCCGTTCATCTGATCGAGCAGGCCAAGGTTTTCGATACGGTAGAAGAAGCCATCGGCGATCTGAATTTCGTATGGGCGACAACGGCGCGCGAGCGCGGGCAAGGCAAGCGTGTCGAGCTGCCGGTGACGGCGATGGCGGAAAGCGCTGCAGGTATTGCAGCGGGTGGTCAGCATGGGGTGATGTTCGGGCCAGAACGCACGGGACTTGAGAATGACGAAGTGGCGCTAGCGGACGCCATCATCACATTTCCCGTCAACCCCGCCTATGCATCGCTCAATCTGGCGCAAGCGGTTCTGTTGATTGGCTACGAATTCTTCCGCGCTTCGCAGGGCGACGTCATGCCCTATGCGAAGGAAGAGAGATCGCCGCCTGCGCCGCGCGAGATGATGATTTCATTTTTCGAATATTTTGAGGACCAGCTGGAGCGTAATGGTTTTTTCAAGCCGGAGAGCAAGAAACCCCAAATGATGCGCAACCTGCGTAACATGTTTCATCGCATGGAAATGACGGAGCAGGATGTGCGCACGTTGCGTGGCGCATTCGTGCGGATGATCGAAGGACCGCGTGAGCCTGGCCGCAAGGAGAAGCTTGCCGAAGAGATGCGCGAAAAGGCGGAACGCGAAAGCGGCAAATAAGCTCGGTTTTTACTGCGCTTTCATCGCAGCGGCGAGCCGTTCCTTCACATCAGGCGTGGCGTTGGCGATCAAGGTGATAACGCGGTCCACGGCCTCGCCTGACAGGAGCGAAAGATCGAGGCTGGATTTTCGCGCCTCTTCCTTGAAGAGATCATCCTTGTCGAGCGCCATGAAGGCCGCACGCAAGGTGTTAACGCGTTCCATGGGGACTTCAGGCGGCGTCAGCAGCGGACGTGCGACGGTCTTTTGAGTAAAAAACAGTTCGAGCGCCTTGCGGTCTGTCCCGTCTTTCACGAAATCGAGCGCGTTGGGGACGTCAGGCAATTCCTTGTCGCGTTCCAACGCGCCCTGCATGAGAATGCGCACGCTTCCGTCCTTGATCCAGGCGGGGCGCTGCACTTTGAGGCTCGACCAGGACCAGTCGGCAATGCCCTGCACTTCGCCGCGCTCCATGGCGAGGCCAACCGCTGTCGTGCCATTATAGCCCATGACAATGCGGAATTTCGTGCCCAGAAGCGCGTTGTAGAGGCGCGCCGTTGTTTCCGGGTCGACATTGGGCACGCCGCCGATAATCAGTTCCTGTTCGAACAGGTCCTTTGCAGTCTGATGGGGCGCAGAACCGTAGGCCAGGGTCACGCCGGTCTCGCTGGCGAGACTACCGATCCAGCGAAAGGAAGAGACGTTGTAGCGCACAGCCCCCGGCGTCGTGATCGGCGCCAGCAATACGCCGCGCTGCATCAGGCCGATGGTTGTGCCATCGCGTGGCGAGACGTTGGCGAGCTGGTTGGCAGCCACCATACTGCCGGCAGCCGGCACGTTCTGAACGATGAAAACAGGATTGCCGGGAATATGTTTGCCCATATGCCGCGCCGTGAGCCGCGCCAGCAGATCATAACCGCCGCCCGGCGCCGAGCCGACAATAATGCTGATCTGCTTGCCAGCAAAGAAATCCTGCGCTGAGGCAGCCGCTGGTTTGAACGCAAGGAGCGCTGTTGCGACGGCAACAATTGTGAGAGCAGTGCTGGATTTGCGCATGGCGGGGTTCTGTTATGTGCGTGCGGGACCAATCCGGCGATCGCGCCGGATGTGCAACTGGATCGCACATAACGAGTATGCACGCAATTTCCGGGGTCACGGTTGCGGCGGCGCGGGTTCTGGCTCTGGCAACGGGGGGCTGGAGTTATTCGTCACGAGCCCGCTGGCAGCAGTCACCAGCGCCATGAAGATCGCTGATAATGTCGTGCTGTGCCATTTTTCGAGACTGTAGCCTTGCAGGAACATGACATTCTTGTCGAACATCAGGCCTTTCAGCGCATAAAGCCAGACTATGAAGAGGACAATGGAAACCAGGGCATGGCGTATATATTTATCCGCGTCCTTCTCGCTCTGATAATATAAATAAACGGGGATCAATATGATGCAGAGGATGAACAGATATCCTGCGCCATTGTTGAACAGATATATATCCACCACATTTTCTTTGGGCGGTCCGCCCGACACAAGATTTCGCAGAATGTTTTCAACGGTTATGTAAAGCGCAAGCACTTCGGAGGGGACGTATTTGGACACCCGTGCGGCAAAACCGTCGCTTTCCTTGACTAAACGAGCCATAGAAAAACTCCATATTGGACAAGCAATTATTAAGCCTAGACCGGAAATTCAAGATCGTCAATCAGGCCAGAGGCCATCGCACGGCAAACCGAGTCCGGTTTCCGGACGCAAACGTATAAATAAATTCAGGGCAGCGTTGCGGCTCAATGTAACCGCAAAGCGCTTTTGAGTGTGCAGACCTCACACCTTCACTTGCGGCATGACTTCTTTGGTGAACAGCCGCATGGATGCATGAGCTTTTTCCGGGGGTATATTGCCATAGTTGACCTGCATGGACGCGATGTCGATGCCGCCGATTTCGCCGAGATAGGTATTGATCTGACTTGCGATGGAGTCCGGTGTGCCGATCCATGCTGAATTGTTGGCGACCTGGGATTCCCATGTGGCGTTATCGAGATGGGTGACGATCTTGTCATAACCCACATAATCCCTGGAGTTTGTGCCGGTGGTCCATGCACGCGCTGCATCGGCAAACGTTTTCAGATAGGCTGTTATTTCCGGCTCTGTGGTCGCGCGGGCCTCTTCTTTTGATGTTGAGCAATACATGTGGAAAGCGAGCATGATGCGTCCGTTGCCGGGATGGCCTGCTTCTTTCCATGCCTTGCGATAGATGCCGATCAATTCGCGCATCGTCGCGCCGGTGACGGGAATGGCCATGATGCCGTAGCCAAGACGTCCAGCCATTTCAAAACTGGCGTGCGTCTGCACGGCTGCAATCCAGAACGGCATGCAAGGCTGTTGTGTCGGGCGTGGCAGGATTGTCGTTTCCGGAAATTTCCAGAAACGGCCGTTATGCGTGACGTTCTCTTCTGTCATCACCTTGCGGATAAGGGTCAGTGCTTCGTCAAAGCGCGCGCGGCTCTCATCCAGCGACACGCCAAAACGCTCAAATTCGATGGGGAGGAAAGCACGTGCAAAGCCGGCTTCGAGCCGGCCATTTGAGAGAGCGTCGAGCAGCGTCAGCTCGCTGGCGAGCTTAAGCGGGTGGGAGAAGGCGGGGAGTACGGCTCCGGTGATCAGCCGCGCCTTTTTCGATCGCATGGCGGCTGCGGACAGGAAGGCGACCGGCGAGGGGCTATAGCCACCGTAACGTCCGAAATAATGTTCCACCGTGCGGATGGACGTGTAATTCAACTCGTCGCAAAGGTCGACGCAGGCCAGCGCATTGGCCCAGTAATCGGCGGGTGACTGCTGGGCAGGGCCGTTGGTTGGGAAGAACTGGATACCAAATTCCATTGCCGTTTCCTCGAGATTTTATGCGCCAAGGATTGACGGATTTGGCGGCGCGGATCAAGCAGGAAACATGGAAACCGCGATGCTGGATAGTCGCAGCTGGCTTTCCGGCTGTTCAGCCTTCGCCGCCGCCTTCGGCCATCATCCGCCGTTCCCGCGCATACCGCACCAGCGCCAGGAAGCGATAAATGCCATGCACGAATTTACCGTAGGGCATGGTGATGAACAGCGCGAAGACAACGCCGAGATGCAGCGCCAGCACAATGCCCATCAACGGTGTGGCGCGTAGCAGTAGCAACAATAGGCCGGTCGCACTTGTGGCAAAGAGCATGCCGAGAAAGGCTACATCCATGCCGTTGTGTTCTTCATCCTGCACTGCAGGATCGCGCTTGCGCTTTTCCTGTAGCAGTCCAGCTGGGCCAATCAGGAGACCTATTCCGCCGAGCGTGCCCAGGACCACTGGCAGATCGTAGATGGGATAAGGCGCGATACGCCCGAGAAGATAGTGATACAATGTTGCGACACAGGTCGCAGCAAAGCACAGCATGAAGCCATAGAATGTCAGATGATGATAAAGCCTGCGATTGTCGCGCGCGCCGTCTTCATTCGTATAACATCCGGCCTTGCCGCCATCGAGATAGCGAAGTGTGCCTGCGTCCCTTGCCGCCTGCCAGAGCGATGGCTTTTCCTTCAGGGTTTGCAGGGGCTCGCCGATATCGAGCCAGAAATTGCGCGCGCCCATGAACAGCGCAACGAGCGCGTACAAAAAGGCGAAACCAAACAGCCATGCCATGCCAGCATGGGGCATGAATTGATAGAAGGAGCCAGGCCCCTTGTGGGTGGCAAAAAGGGCTTTGGCATCATACCAGGCGACGAAGCCGAGAATGAATGAGGCGACGCTCCAGGCGAGAATGATGCTGACGGCAACGCCATTGCGTTCAAACACGCCCGTAAATACCCGCGGCCAGATATAGGCTTCGTAGGAATCAACACGCACTTGAGCGAGCGTTTTGGGTACGTTGACCTTGAATTCATGAGGCGGCGAGAACTGGCAGTCTTCATAGCAGGCGCCGCAGGAATGGCAGAGATTGGCAAGATAATTCAGATCGCCATCCGGGAAAGCCCGGCGCATTTCCATGGCTGGAAAAACCGCGCAAAGTCCTTCGCAATAGCGGCAGGAATTGCAGACCGTCATCAGGCGGTCCGCTTCAGTGAGTGAAGCTGTTGCGTGGCTCAGTTCAATTGCGGACATTTTTTGCCGCCTCTCTTCCGGCAATCCGTCCAAAGACGCTGCCTATGGTCATGCCGACGCCTGCCGCATAGCCTTGCCCCAGTACATTGCCCGCCATGATTTCTCCTGCTGCGAACATGTTGGCTGTTGGCCGTCCGTCCGCCATGATCATGCGCGCCTCTTCGTTTACGCGAACGCCAAGATAAGTGAAGGTAATGCCAGGCCGAACGGGATAGGCATAAAACGGCGGCGTTTCTATGCGTCTGGCCCAGTGGGATTTCGGCGGCATCAGGCCCTCGGTATAGCAATCGTCGAGAATAGTATGATCGAATGTCCCGGTACGGACCGACATGTTGAAATCGCGCAACGTCATTTCCAGCGTGGTAACGTCCAATTGTAGTTTGTCGGCCAACTCGCCGATCGAGCTTGCGGCGATGGGCGGAAACAGGCTGGGCATGAACATTTTCAGCGACGGCTGATCGAAGATGATCCAGGCGATCTGGCCGGGCTGCTGGGCGACCAGGCGGCCCCAGATGGCATAACGCTTGGGCCATACGTCCTCGCCTTCATCGTAAAAGCGCTGGGCATGAGCGTTGACGACAATGCCGAATACTACGCAATCCAGCCGGGTGATGATGCCGCCATCGTATTGCGGTGCACGTGCGTCAATGGCGACCGCATGGCATTGGGTGGGGTCGCCTACTTCTCCGATACCGCTGCCGTGCAGCATTTTCAGCACAGTGCCTTGATTATAGCGAGTGCCGCGGATCAGAAAGTTATAAGCCGCTTCGCCCCAATATTCGGCCATCCAGTGAAAGTTGGATTCAAAACCGCCACAGGCCGCGATAAAAGCGCGAGCGGGTATTTTATAAATGGCATCGGATTGCCAGACATCGGCGGCAACGAATGCGCCGTCTCGAACGTCGAGCGCAGTGACCTCGGCATCATATTGAACGTCGACACCCAGAGATTCAGCCGTGCGATAAAGCGCGTTTAGCATCGCGCGGCCGCCGCCGAGAAAAAACGAATTGGTGCGGCCAAGCGACAGTGTGCCGCCAAGAGAGGGCTGAAAGCGCACGCCCTGTTGCTGGATCCAGTTCAATACATCCTTGGATTCGTGGATCATCATGCGCAGCAGTGGCTCGTTGGTGCGGCCCGCTGTGACCTTCATCATGTCGTCGAAGAATTCGTCCTCGAAATAGGGGCCCGTGAGCGTATCGGTCGCCGAGTCGTGGGCGCAGCGAATGTTGCGGGTGTGGCGGGTATTGCCGCCGCGATAGAATTTCGGCGCAGATTCCACAACAAGCACCGAGGCGCCGGCGCGCCGCGCGGCAATGGCCGCACATAATGCGGCGTTGCCGCCACCAGCGACAAGGATGTCGTATTTCTTGTTCGGTTCGATCATGCGAGTGTGAGGTCCGGAATCAGAATGTTCTTAGTTTGTATAGAGATTTCCAGCCTCTACAACACGCTGCCAGCTGGCGAATTCTTCTCTCAGGGCGATGGAAAAGTCCGCGCCTGTGCCGCGAAATGTCGTTGCGCCTTCTTCTTCGAAGCGTTTGCGCATGGCAGGGGAGGCCGCTGCTTCGTTTATGGCGGAATTCAATTGCGCAACAAGCGGTTCGGGCATGCCCGGCGGGCCGACGATGCCCCACCAGGTCTGCAGATCGAGACCTGGTACGCCCTCTTCGGCAAGGGTTGGCGTCTGCGGGAAAAGTGGCGAGCGCTGGGCGCTTGTGACGGCGAGCAGGCGCACGTTTGAGCCCTTTATCTGGCCCAGAATGGTCGGCACTGTGGAGACAAAAACTTCCGCCCGGCCTGCTACCAGATCGATTACAGCGGGACCACTGCCACTATAGGGCACGTGGGTCATGTTGATGCCGGCCTTTTGCTTGAACAGTTCGGTTGCCAGATGCAGGATGCCGCCGGTCCCGGACGATACATAATTCAGCGCGTTGGGATTGGCGCGGGCGCGTTCGACGATGGCTTTCACTGACGTCAGACCCGAGGGATTGCTGGCCACGACAAGCAACGGCCCGCGGCCCAGCATAGCGATGGCGGTGAAATCCTTGTCGACATCATAAGGCGCGATTTTCTTGGTCGCGGCGGTGGTCACGAAAGTCGATGTCACAAACAAGAGGTTCAGGCCGTCAGGCGTTGCACGCGAAACTGCGCGTGCTGCAATCTGTCCGCCTGCGCCGCCGCGATTGTCAATGACAATGCTGGTCTTCAGGGCGTCACCGAGGTGGCGGCCGAGTTCCCGCGCCAGAATGTCGGTTCCGCCACCGGGGGCGAACGGCACGAGGATGGATACGGGACGGCCTGCCGGAAGTTGCTCCTGCGCCTGCGTCGCCGCGCACGAGATTGCGAATGCTGCAAGCAACAGTGCAATGGATTTGACGGCGTTCATAGTCCCCCCAGACAGTTTGCAAGGCATGATGGGGGAGAAGCTGGCTGGCTTCAAGCTTTTGTTGGCTTTCAGTCGCCATGTCTGCATGTATGCCCGGGGCTTTGCTGAAACGGGCCTGTCAATATTCAACTTCAGATATGAGCGCAGGCAATCATCCTGTGATACGAAATCTTATCAGCGGCAAGTTCATGGGTTAGTGCAGGGGAATCGCATTTGAAATAGCGTGCTGTTTCGGGCGCTGATTTTACGTTTTGCTTGAGATGGATTCTACCGGGCCGTGAACGAATCACGGCGCGGGAGAATATTTTGGACAAATTTATTGAATGCTGGGAGGGATTGGAC
>CANJJI010000184.1 GCA_947474545.1 Beijerinckiaceae bacterium
CGCAAGCGGCGGATGCCGCGCGTCCGCAATCACGGAAAATGGGCCATGCAAGGCCAGAACGGTATGGCGAACGCCCGGAAACAGCGCTATCCGGCAAAATCAGCCCCAAGCTGGCGAATCCCCCGAAGAGTTTTGCAAGAGGCTCATATATGTGTTATAAAATATGGATAGGTTGAGTTCTGGAAGCCCTTTCGGCTTGGTGTGGCGGAGTTTTCAATGAGTTATCAGCATTCAGCCAAGATTTTGGGGTTTGCGCAGATCGATCCTGTGTTCGCACGAGTGCGCAAGGAGGCCGAAGAGGCGGTGCGGCGTGAGCCGGAGGTCGCGGGCTTCATTTTGTCGACGGTCTTGAACCACGACACGCTGGAAAGTTCTATCATTCACCGCATAGCTGAAAGGCTTGGGCGCCAGGAAGTTCCCGCCGACCTCATTCGCCAGAGCTACCTCGATCTTGTAGAGCGGGACCCTTCCGTAGCCGAGGCTATGCGGGCCGATCTTCTGGCCGTCGCCGATCGCGATCCCGCCTGTACGCGGCTGATTGAACCTTTGCTCTATTTCAAAGGTTTTCATGCACTCCAGATTCATCGTCTCGCCCATGCGCTCTGGAAAGAGGGGCGAAAGGACTTTGCGCTCTATTTACAGAGCGCGTCATCTGCCCGGTTCCAGTGCGATATTCACCCTGCCGCGAAAATCGGGCAGGGCATATTCCTTGATCATGCCACTGGCCTTGTCGTGGGCATGACAGCGGAAATTGGCGACAACGTTTCCATGTTGCATTCGGTTACTCTGGGTGGGACAGGCAAGGAAGAAGGCGACCGCCATCCCAAAATCCGTCATGGCGTATTGATCGGGGCGGGGGCGAAAATCATCGGCAATATTGAAGTCGGCCATTGTGCCCGAATTGCAGCGGGTTCTGTCGTTCTTCATCCGGTGCCACATAACAAGACTGTGGCCGGTGTTCCCGCGCGCGTGGTCGGGGAAGCTGGCTGCGCAGAGCCTGCGCGCAGCATGGATCAATTAATCCGCGAGAAACTTGAAAGCTGAGAGAGTTGCCCGCTGGCGCAAATTCTGCCAATGGTTCGCCAAATCAGCCTCAAATTTCTCCGGCAAGGCGGCGCACGGGCATGCTTCAAAAAACAGAACTCCGTCAATTGCAGGCGTTCCTGCGCCAGACGTTCGGAAATGACGATCTGCGTGTCGCAACGGACGCGAAAAATCAGGAAGCGGGCGCCGTGCATCTGGGCGAGCGGCAGATCGGTTTGATCGTTGTCGACGATGAGGATGGCGACCGCTCGTTTTCTCTTGAAATGAAAATACCGGTCGGCCGCGAAGTCTTGCAGGAATATCTGCGCCGGCTGTTTGAGAACGACAAACTCAAGATTGTAGCGCGCGCTAAAAAGACTGATTCCGTTGAGCTAAATAATGGCGACGAGCATGTCGGGATCGTCTCGGCTGACGATGCGCGAGGCACGTCCTACACCTTGCAGATGTCTATTCTGGATTACGATCTGGAAGAGATGTAACGCCGGACCACTATCGCACCAGCGAATGGACGAGGCCGCGCACACCCAAAGTGATACGTTCCCAATCGCTCAGCAATTCCGGTGAAAACCGCATCCTGAGATCAAGGCCCTGCAGGCGCATTTCGGCGATGCAGGTATTGGGCAGTCCATCGGGCGGCTGTTGTGGCCGGATGCACCGGGCAGCGAAAACGCGTCCTTCGGGCGGCGCCATATAGAGATCTTCCCGGCCAAACGGGCTGCTGGATTCAAAATGCCGCATGATGAGGCCGCCCGGGTGCGTCCATTGTTCGGTTTCCAGGAATCTCACATAGAGTCTGGCCGGGCGCTCTGCTGGATCAATGGATTTTTCCTGCTCGCGGAGGTTCAGGTAGATCGTGCCCGTAGAGGCGTCTTCCAGATCGGGCCGCAATTTTCGCGGGCGTGGAGCGGGACGGAAATCGGTGGCGCTGGCAGCCAGTTCGATTTCCAGAAATTCACCGGGACGGCGTGCTTCGGGATTGCGAATGTAAGCCGAGGGAAGCGCGAGCCGGACTTTCCCAAGCTGAACGTCCAGTGTGGTGTTCACAGAAGATGGGTCGTCAAGCCATGCATAAACACCCCATCCCGCCAGAAGCAGGGCAAACACGGTAGCTATAGTGGCGATCACAGTGCGTTGCTGCATGTTCCCATCATAGGCGATTCGCGTCCCCGGCGTGTGCGCCTTGAACAATTCGCCTCTGCATGGTTTGACTTGGCTCAGTTGAACAGGAGTCGGACATGCCGCTGTATACACTCGAAGGGATTTCTCCGGAGTTGCCTGCAAACGGCAGATATTGGGTGGCGCCGGACGCCAATCTCATCGCGCGGATACGCTTGAAGGAAGATGCGAGCATCTGGTTCGGCTGCACATTGCGGGGTGACCGCGACTGGATCACCATTGGCGAGCGTTCCAATGTTCAGGAACATTCAGTCCTTCATACCGATCCGGGTTTTCCGTTGACAGTTGGCGCAGACTGCACCGTTGGGCATGGCGTCATCCTGCATGGCTGCACGATTGGCGATGGTTGCCTCATCGGCATGGGCGCGATCATTCTGAACGGTGCGAAAATCGGCAAGAATTGCCTCGTGGGCGCAGGGGCGCTTGTCACCGAAGGCAAGGAGTTTCCGGATGGCAGCATGATCCTCGGCTCGCCTGCGAAACTCGCCAAGACAATGGACGCTGACGCCATCGCGAAATTTTCGCGCGGCGCGCGCCATTATGTTGAGAACGCGCGGCGCTTCGCGCAAGGTCTGCAACGGGTGGATTAGGTTGCGGATCATTTGAGCCGCAACCGTATTTAACTCTGAAATCCGCTCTTTACAGCTTGATTTCTTTGTTAAAGTTTTCTGCTGCGAGCAACCGTGAGAACTCGATGGCGACGCCGCCGTTGAAATGACGGACCACGCGGCCAACAGTTTCGCCTATTGTAACGATTTCGAACAGCGTGGGCTGGAAATCAGTCGTCACCGCAACACCGGAAAGCGAGATATCGATGATCTTGACCCTGTGTTCGCGGCCATCCTTCAACTTCATCGTGCTCGAAGCGTTGCGTGGCGCGATACGTTCGTGACGGCGATCTTCCGGCAAGCCGAGCGCTTGACGGTTGAGAACCCAGGTGAGCTGGTCTCCCAGCTTGTCGCGTTTTGCCAATGAAGCATTCAGCGACATTGCAAAGCCGTCTTCGAGATGCCGGACGATTTTGCCTTCCACCCGGCCCAGCGTATCGAGATAGACGATGACACGGTCGCCGATGTTGCCTTTGACCGGCGCTGCGAGCGCAAGGCCGCCTGGAGACATGTCTATTGTCTGGCAGGGGAACTCCTGACGGTTCGGAAGCATGTAGCGGCCAAGCACTGAAATCTTGGCGCGTTGGTTCATACGCCGGTCGCGCTGCGGAAGCGGCGCGTGATGCGTAGTGTTGGTGCTGTGCAATGAGCTGAACATCAAGTGGCCTCTAAGATCATTTTGACGTTAGACGGCCAGTGTTAAATTCCGCTTACCGTGTTCTTTGCAAAATACTATTTTGATCGGCAATTCCGCCTGTATGGACGCGTAAATGACCATGCCGTACGGCAGGCGCCAGCTTTTGCGCGCTGGAGAATTGCGGAACATCAGTTGATGGCAGCGCGCGCATGATGCGCATCGAACCAAGTTCAAGGCCGTCGACCGGCAGGAGGCCCAGCCACGCTGGTATGGAAGAGGGGGCAAGGCATCCAAGTAGGCGCTTCTGTGGCTTGCCGAAATGCCGCAATGGGAGAAGCAGCAATTCCAGATCAAGCGGCGCGCGGCCTGATGGCGCGGCCTTGACGCCGGCGATCGCAGGGGCCTGTTCGCTGGCGACATCAGCGATGAGTTCTTGTGCCGGCGATTGCGAATTCTCATGCCAGAGGCGTGTGAAGTCCGTGCCCTTGAGTTCGTTGGTGAAGAGGGCACTGACTCGCGCGCCTGCAATTCGCATAGGCAAAGCAGATTGACCGGTGAGTTCCAGGATGAAGGTGTCTGCAAGAACCCCCCTGATAGCCCCCGGATCGATGTCAGCACGTTCCGGCGCCAGGCGCGAGCCGCGAAGCCGGTTCCAATAGCTGAACAATTCCTGGGTCGCCGCGTGTTTCATTCTACCCATATCTCCCGCAGCCTGTTCCAGTTCTGTCATAAAACGAAACGCCCGCCGCCTGCTGACGCGTCCATGGCAGTTCAGGTGCGAACAATGTGCCAGTTGTTCACCAATTGTTAACCAGCCTTTGGCCGGTTTCAGTCCCTGCGTCGTGGGAGTAACTTGCCAGCCTGCCGTGCGGCGGGGAATGTAAATGCGTCTGGAAAACTTTGCCGGGTCGAATTAAGGTTAATTTCGGGTAGAGATTGAGCGGTGGGGGGAATGGTGGCATCATCCACTTGCTCCAGACAGCGCCGCTATCCAGCTCCAGGACAACCGGCGACAAAGGCCCGAAATCGATGTTGCTCCACATCAGTTTCGGGAAAAGACGGGAAGACGGTGGTTGTGCGCGCTCCACGTATACAACCACAATGTTTCGAACGCAGTGCCGGCAGTTTGACAAATTCAGGGGGGTCCTTCGGGGCTCCCTTTTTCTTTGCCGTGCATGCCAGAGGGATTTTGATAAAGCGGTCACTTGTGCGCATTGCAATTAAATTGAGCCGCAATGCCGCTCTGATTTTTTGTTTCAACGCGCTAGCGGGCAGAAAGCCGGATTCCACCTTTTCTGCAATCGTTCTAAAGCCTTGCTTTGACTCGCCGGGTTCTGCATTTGTCAGACTATGCTGCGGCAGGCTTTCTGTTTGCGCGATAACTTGGAGGCCCGTGCGTGAGTGAATTTTCGCCAGATGCGCAGCCCCGCCGGCGTGAACCGGTGTTCAACATGCCAGGAGTCATCGTGCTGTTTGTCGCGATATTCGCGGGCATTCACGCCTGGCGTGAATATCTGATCGACGCGGTGGCCGATGGCGATGTGCTGCGCCGCTTTGCTTTCGTGCCGGGCCGGTTGACTGCCGTATTCGATATGGATGCGATTGCGGCAACGCTGACATCGCTTTCGCGCGACGCCAATCAGCTGGATATCGCACGCTATTTTCTCGATGACGGCAGCGCTCAATACTGGACGTTGATCAGTTACAGTTTTCTGCACGGTGATTGGGTGCATCTGGGCGTGAACAGTTTATGGCTGGCGGCGTTTGGCGCACCCGTCGCCCACCGCTTCGGCTGGCTGCGCTTTGTGGCGTTGTTTGCCGTCACAGCTGTTGCAGGCGCGCTGATGTATTATGTTTTCCACCGGATGGAATTTGTACCCATGGTCGGGGCGTCGGCTTCCATATCCGGCATCATGGCGGCGGCGATACGCTTCGTTTTCGTGCCTGGCGGCCCGCTGGGGCCAGCCATTTATCCGATACCCCTGCCACCGCATCTGGCCGCGCGGCTGCCTGCTGCCGGGTTGATTGCAGCCTTGTCAGACCGCCGTGTCGTTCAATTCACTTTGACCTGGTTTATCATCAACTTCGTGTTCGGACTGGCGTCCGTTCCGCTTGGCATAACCGCCGCCGCCGTTGCGTGGGAGGCGCATGCAGGCGGCTTTCTGGCTGGTTTTCTCTTGTTCAATCTGTTCGATCCGCCGCCACCCGATCCATCTGAATTTGGCGACTGGTTGCCGCCGGACGATCTGGGACGTCACGCGTAGGGCTTTGCGTTCAGCCTGGACCTGTAATGTTACGCCTTGCCAGCACGATCATGCAGGCGCATTCTTTGCCCAGTTGGCGGGGACAATCCGTCATCGCCACGCAGAGGAGGAGGCTGCCCATGTCGGTTGCTCAAATTCTTTCTGGCAAAGGGACGCACGTTGTCACAACGGCGCCTGACAAAACCCTGCACGAAACAGCTCAATTGATGGCGCAAAAGGGAATTGGCGCGGTTCTGGTGTGCACGACAGCGGGCGAGATTTCAGGGATCATTTCCGAACGCGATATCATGCGCGCTATTGCAGGATCTGGCGCTCAGGCGCTGGAGCAACGGGTGTCCAGCCATATGACGCGAAACGTGATGACGGCGGAGCCAAGCTCGACCGTCGTCAGCGTCATGCAACGCATGACGGCAGGGCGTTTCCGTCACATGCCGGTTGTACGCGACGGCAAGCTTGCGGGTGTTGTTTCGATTGGCGATCTGATCAAACATCGCCTTTCAGAGCTAGAACATGAACAGGAAGTGCTGAAGGAATATATTGCGACAGCCTGAATTTCAGGCCGCGCGAAAGGTCACAAAGCTGCAGCCGACGCGAGCACTTCGCGGATGTCGGGCAGCGCCTTGCGAGCGGCTTCGCGGCCCATTGCAATCATTTCCGCCGCGCGATGGAAGTCAAAGAAGCCGATGCCCGAGAGCCGCGGCGAAATTGAAATATCGGGGGGATCGCCGGCGAGGCGCGAGCGGGCGATACGATCCTGCGTGATGTTGAACGCATCCACCATGGCGGTAGCGATGCCCGGAGCGCCGTTTTCACCGGCGGCAAACTGGCGCCGGAACAGGCTGGCGGGATTGCGCAACAGCGGGAGGAATCCGGAAGTTGCCTGATGGGAAGCCTCGGCCTGATGCTGGAATTCCCCCAGCGCATTCTCCGCGATGGCTTCTTCCGATACGGCGGGCTTGCGAATATCGCCATTCACATTCAGTGCGATCACGATTTCTGCGCCCAGTACGCGGCATACCGTGACGGGTACGGGATTGACCAACGCGCCATCGAACAGCCAGCGGCCGTTGATCTTGAGCGGCTCGAATATGCCGGGCAGGGCATAGGAGGCCCTGACAGCATCAACGAGGCGGCCCTTGTTAAGCCAGATTTCGTGGCCCGAGCCCATTTCGGTTGCAACGGCAGAAAACTTTGTTTTCAGGTCCTCGATTTTCGTATCCTGCAACGCCAGATCCAGGCGCTCTTTCAATCGCGCGCCTGAAATCAGCCCGGAACCTGAAAAAGAGAAATCCATGAGCGTGAACATGCGGCGCTTGGTCATGCCAAGTGCAAAATCCTCGATATCGCCGAGCTTTCCTGCGGCATGACAACCGCCGACGATAGCGCCGATCGACGTGCCTGCGATCACGTCAGGAACAATGCCCGAGGATTCCAGCTCGCGCAAAACGCCGATGTGCGCCCAGCCACGCGCCGAGCCTGCGCCGATAGCCAGACCGATCTTGGGCTTGCGTACCTTTGGACGTGTCAATGTAGCGCCGCCGCTTTCGCCATTGCTTGCAGGTACATCCAGTCCTACGCGCGCATTTGAACCGAACCAACTCATCGTGCAGCTCCGGGTCTTTATCCGGCCGGTTATGGCATCTTCCAGACACTGGAGCGTGCGCCTTGAAAGTGGATACACATTTAATAAAGCAAGGGGCGATTTAAAGTGGAGGTTAACAAGATGTAATTGTCATGCCTGCTGCATGACAAGCCGAACGCCTTCGCCGGTTATCTCGATGTTGCGGTAGAAGCAGGACTTGCGGCCCGTATGGCATGCGCCGCCGTCACCACCCGCGACAACTTTCAAGAGGATCGCGTCCTGATCGCAATCGGTGGAAGCTTCCAGAACCTTTTGCGTCTGCCCGGATGTATCGCCCTTGCGCCAGAGCTGATTGCGCGAACGCGACCAGTAATGGGCAACGCCAGTCTCAAGCGTCAGCTGCAGCGCCTGCGCGTTCATATAGGCGACCATCAGAATTTCGCCGGTGGACGCCTCCTGCGTAATGCAG
This sequence comes from Beijerinckiaceae bacterium, assembly GCA_947474545.1. Classification (GTDB taxonomy): domain Bacteria; phylum Pseudomonadota; class Alphaproteobacteria; order Rhizobiales; family Beijerinckiaceae; genus Terripilifer. The sequence goes on from CANJJI010000184.1 coordinate 7,781, forward strand.
ACGATGAGGCCATCGGCATCAAATTTCGGCGCGAAGCTCGAGCCTTCTTCAAGCTCGGCTTTTGCGCCACGTAGGGCGAAGGCGAAAGGGTTTTGGGGCATGGGTGTGATCCGGGAGGTTGAGGGCGTTTGATAGCATAGGGGGTGCCGGATGGGCTATCGCTGCGCTCGGAGCTCTTAATTCGAAGCTCTTGTTTCAGACGCCGTCTGATCTATGGCGTATCCTGATTGTGAAGCACTCAAGACTTGTCCATGCCATTCAAAACCGCTGCCAGTCCACGCGGAAATGTACACGAAGGGCAAGAGTACGTCGCGAAGTAATAATGTCGAGATCGACAGCGGCCAGCGGGCAATCCACATCAGCAATAATTCCGGCAAATACCACAAGAACACAAATGCAAGCGCGGCCATTATAGACAGTGAGCCGCTGGCGTTGAGCCCCAGCAGCAACAAGCCCAATGGCGGCAGCAGCCCTGCGGCGATTTCCGGCGCGAAAAGCCAGGGGAAGCTGGCGCGGCGCAAACGCGCCCATCGCATCTGACGTTGCCAGACCTGGCTCAACGTGCGCGATCCGATCAATTGGGCGAAAGGTCCGGCCAGCTGGATTTGCTTGCCCAGGCTGCGCATCATTTTTGTGGCTGCCGCGTCTTCGGCGGGTTCTGAGGCGAGTTGACTGAAGCGGCCATGTTCAAGGTCGGACTTGCGGAAGAACAGAGTCTTGCCCTGGGCAAAGCCAAAACCCAGTGTATCGATCGCGTATTGGATGCGGCCCTGATAGGAATTCAAAAAAGCGCATTCCAGTTGCGCCCAATATCCATCCGGCAAAAAGCCGATGGGAGGCGCTGTTACCATGCCGGCGCCGCTCTGCAGTGTGGATACCAGCTGATCCAGATAGTCAGGAGGTGTCAAAACATTGCTGTCCACAAAGACGATATGGCCAAACCGCGATTGGTTGAAGCCTTTGTTCATGTTGTTGAGCTTGGGATTTAGGCTGACGTGTTCATTGCCGATCAACAGGCGGGCGTCATGATCGGGATGCTCTGCAATCAGCGCCCGAACGATCGGAACAACGGGATCGTTGACATCTGCTATACAGAAGAGGATTTCGAATTGCGGATAGTCAATTGCAAAAGTTGAGGCGATGGTTTCGCGGGAATAGTCTTCCAGCCCGCGCAAGGGCCTCACGATTGTGATGGCGGGCCGTACAGTGGGCCGGCCTTTCTTGCGGCGAAGGCGGCACCTGAAAATAGCCAGTGCGCTGGAAAGCCATTGTGCGGCAAGGGCAGAGGCTGCAACGATGAGGCAGGCCAATCCAAAATCAGGCATGCGAGCCAATTGCAAAACCGCGATTGCGCGCTGATTTTTCGCCCTGAAAGGGAATAAATCGAGGCATCCGGGTCCGAACCTGGCATGGTGTTTCCACGACAAATCACCAACAGGCGAGTGCCTCGAAATGCCTCTGCGCGAGACGCTA
>CANJJI010000185.1 GCA_947474545.1 Beijerinckiaceae bacterium
AAGGCCCATCTGCGAAAGGCCCAAGCGCGAACTTTCGACGCCCTATGGAGAACGCTTGGCGACATATGCCTCCTGTTCAAGGAAAATGAATGCTGGAACTTCTTCAAAGCGATGAGGTATGCATCCGATTAAACGTACGATGCTCTAAGGTTAACGCTTCGCAAAACGCTGTTGCGTCGGGCACGGCCGATCTGTGCGGAGAACGTTGTCTTTTTTATTTTACATGGATTGTACGGCTTCAAGAACAGCCTGCGCATGGCCGTCAACTTTCACCTTGCGCCAGACCTGGGCGATCTTGCCATCGGCGCCGATGAGGAATGTCGAACGCTCCACACCCATATATTTCTTTCCGTACATGCTCTTTTCGACCCAAACGCCATAGGTTTCGAGCATCTGCCGGTTCTCGTCGGACAATAGGGTCAGATCGAGATCGTACTTGGCCTTAAATTTATCATGAGCTTTCACTGGATCGGGCGAAACGCCGATCACTTGCGCGCCCGCTTTGGCGAACTTGGCCTTCAATCCAGTAAATTCAATAGCTTCTTTGGTGCATCCCGTGGTGTCGTCCTTCGGGTAGAAATAGAGGACGATTTTCTTTCCTTTCAGAGACGCCAGCGAAACATGACCCGAGCCGTCGCTGGGAAGTTCGAAAGCAGGGGCCTTGTCGCCAATGCCGGGTTTAGCCGTCATATCGCCATCCTTTGCGCTTATTCGCGTTGCACGGAGGTCTCCGGCAAAAAGACTTTGCCTCGAGATGTAAACGCTTGTTGCTGTCGGGTTATAATGCGGAGCGAGTCGTACCGGCAAGCTTGGTGCGTCCCTTCAGTTCTATCGTGGCCTGGCAAGGGAAGGCGGCCTTTTGCGCACTGAGACTGTGGGGCCGTAAAAGTTGGACGAGGATTGAAAGACACGATTGAGGATGTCCATAGCCTGCCACCAGGCGTTGAGAAAGTCCCTGTCCCAGAGGCGGAGGGGGCATGCTTCCGGCTGCGCAGGGGTAACCGCCCGCGCTGGCCGGCGCCGCTTCGCTGGCTGACTATTTCACTTAGTATTTTTGCGGGCCTTGGCATATGCGTCATGCTGGTTGCCGTCGTGTTCATTGCGCGCCTGGAAAAGGGTCCAATTCTCGTTGACGGCCTTGGCCAAAGAATTGCTGAGCGCCTGCAAAAGCGTTTCGGCGCTGGGGAAGTCTTCCGGCTCGGCGATACTCATATCGAAAAAGGCATCAACGGGCCACAACTGACGATCAACAGTTTCAGTGTCAGTGACGTGAATGGCGATGTCATTCTTGCCGCTCCCAAAGCCCGGGTAACGCTCGATCCAATGGCACTGATTTTCGGGGATGTAACTCCGCGCCGTCTTGATATCGTTGGGCTGGAATTGCGGCTTTCTGTTCTAGCTGACGGTGCTTTTGCCATTTCGGCCGGCAAAAACCCAATATTGTTGAGTGCTGTCCGGCCAGCGGACGGGGCGGAAACTGCAAAATCTGCGGATGATCAGCCTTCAAGTCTGCTACCGTCGGGAGGGAATACGTTGAACCCAGCGGCCGCCGAAAACTCAGCGGACGCGCCGCCTGCGCCCAATGCGCAAAGCGCTCAGGAAAAATCATCGCGCGAGGCTGTGCGCCCGGCGGCGGATATGCTCCGGCAATTGCTACACCTTGCAACTGGCGAAGGGTCGCCACTTGGCGCTCTTGGCCAGTTCGGGATCCTCGACGGAAAGCTGATTTTCTCAGATGCGAAATCGGGAGCTGAGACTATTTTTGACGGATTGCAGATGCAGTTCGAACGATCTCCAGCCCAGGCAAAGCTTCTTCTCTCGGTGATCGGGCCCAACGGGCGCTGGCAGATGGCAGTCGCAGCCGCCAACGAGGATCGAACCGAAGCAGTACCCATGCGGACGCTGGACGTTGATTTCTCCAATCTTTCGCTCGATGAAATCACCCTCTTTGCCGGGTTGCGGGAATTGCCGTTTGATACCGACATGCCGATACACCTGAATTTCAGGATCGGGGCGAAGCCGGACGGGGAGTTCCGGATGGCGCAGGGCAATTTTGGCCTCGGCGCGGGTTATTTTTCGTTCCGGGACCCGGATCAGGAGCCCTTTTTATTCGATAGGGTCAGCGGAACTTTCCTTTGGGACGACGACGCCCGCAGTTTCAAGATTGGTCCGGCCCGTGTGGAAAGCGGAGATACCAAGTTTTTGATCGGGGGCGATTTGCTTCCACCGAAATCAAACAATGGGCTCTGGTCCATTCGCCTTAAGAATATTGGTGATAGCCAGATCGCAGGCGAACGTCCAGGGGATACGACACTCGCAATCTCTTCATTCACATTTGCAGCTGACATAGACCCTGCCGATCGCGCCTTGCACGTCGAGCGCTTTGCTGTACGCGGCCCGCAGGTGCAGTTGGACGGGCAAGCTGACTTTCATGTCACGTCCGAGGGCCGGCGTTTCAAAATGAACACGACGGCTGGCCGGATGCCCGTTTTCGCCTTGTTGAGGCTCTGGCCATCGGCTTCGGGGGCCAGTGTGCGTGCTTGGCTGTTGCAAAATTTGAAATCGGGGACTTTGGCCAAGGGTAGTCTGGAGCTTGATTACGATGAAGAGGCATTTGCCGCCGTCCGGGCGCGCCGGGCCTTGCCCGAGGCGGCGCTGACGCTGGACTTCGAATTGCTTGATGGGGTTGTTACATATCTGCCGGGCGCTCCTGCCGCGCGGAGCGTTGCCGCCAGCGGGAAGGTGTCTGGGAAGTCCTCACGGATTACTCTGACCGGCGGTCACATCGACGCCAATGGGAAGCAAGTCGCGATTTCCGGAGGCAGCCTGACCGCCACGAATATGTCGCCAGAGGCATCGCCAGCATCGCTGAACATCAGTCTGGCGGCTCAGGCTGACGCTCTGGTGACTGTTTTAAACGAGCCAGGGTTAAAACAACATGTCGCCATGAATCTCGACCCTTCGACCTTGAAAGGCCGGGTTGAAGGCAAGCTGACGGTTGATTTCAAGGTGGGTCAGAAGGCAAATCCCGCGGATACACGTATACGGGCGCAGGCCAACGCGACCAATGCTTCCATCGAACATTTGATGGGCAAGGAACGGCTGGAGGCTGCGAACATACAATTCAATATTGATGGCAAGGATTTTTCCGCCACAGGCGCCGGACGCATGTTTGGATCACCGGCCAATTTTTCATTTGAAAAAGCCGCCAAAGGCGAGTTGAACGCCGTCATGACAGTGACGCTGGATGATCAGGCCCGTCAGAAGATGGGGTGGTCTACTGGCGCCCGTCTCTCGGGCCCGGTGGCAATGAAGATTTCCGGGCCGCTCGGCGGAAAGGAAACATTGCAGGGTAACGTTGAATTCGATCTGACCCGTGCCAGCATCGCGGAGATTGCGCCCGGTCTTGCAAAACCCGCCGGACGGCCTGCCAAAGCGACGTTCACGCTGGCTCATCGTAACGATTCGACATTGCTGCAGAATTTCAACTATCAGGCGGGCTCTACGCTGGCCCGGGGAACAGTTGAACTGGACAAAAAGGGCGCCTTCGTTTCGGCCAATCTCGCCAGTCTGAAATTGTCGCCGGGCGACGAGCTGAGCGGAGAAATTGGCGCTTCCGGCGGTAATCTGCGCGTCAGCCTCCATGGTTCGGCCATAGACGTTCGTCCGTTCATTCAGTCTGTGACGTCATCACGGGCCGCTGGTGACGAAGCGGCTGTCGATTCAAATGGCCGGCTGGACGTTGACGTACAGACGAAGCTTGCCACGGGTTACAACCGGCAGGCCCTAGCTGACTTTTCGCTCAAGATGACGCGGCAAGGCGGGCGTTATCAGCGGTTTGATCTATCCTCGCGGGCAGGGCGGGCCGCCGTGCGGGGCCAGCTGATCCCCGGGACTTCGCGTGTCGAAGTGACTGCGGGAGACGGCGGCGCAGTGATGTCGTTCCTCGACCTCTACAGGCGGATGGAGGGCGGTCAGCTCTCGCTATCTGCGCAAGTCACGAATTCGCGGATCGAAGGCGTTCTCAACGTGCAGAATTTTACGCTTCGGGACGAGCCGGCCTTGCGGCGGCTGGTTGCCGAAGGCGCGCCGCGGACCGAAGGCGAAGCGAAGGTGAGAATCGATCCGTCGCTGGTTAATTTTGAACGTCTGCGTCTGCATTTCACGAAGGATCAAGGGCGCATTCAACTGCATGATGGCGTGATCAGCGGTCCCAGCATTGGTACGACACTTGAGGGCTTCGTCGATTTTCCGCGCGACCAGGTGAATATGAAAGGCACGTTTGTGCCAGCCTATGGCCTGAACAACATGTTTGCGAAAATACCGTTGTTTGGGCCTATCCTCGGAGGCGGGCGCAATGAAGGGCTGGTCGGCGTAAATTACTCTGTAACCGGAAAAGCCTCTGCGCCGGTGCTGAATGTGAATCCGCTCTCCGCGATTGCTCCAGGATTTCTGCGCAAGATTTTTGGGGCAATAGGTTCAATCGAGCCTGTTGAATCAGCGCCACAAGCGCGAAGGCCGCAGATGCCGCTTTCGTTGAGTCCGGGGCCGCAGCAATGATTTTTTATTCAGGACGTAGAAGCACATGCTTCTTGCGCCCGAGCGACAGCTTGATCACACCCTCTGCGGAGAGCTGATCGCGCGTCAGCACAGCTTTTTCGTCGCTGGCGGCCACATCATTGACGCGCAAGCCACCGCCCTTGATCTGGCGGCGCGCTTCGCCTGTGGACGCGACCAGTCCGGCTTTCACAAAGGCCGAGAGGATGCCGAGGCCTTCGCCCATTTCCGCGGCTGAAATGGTGATCGTAGGCAGGTTTTCTGACAATGCGCCTTCTTCAAATGTCTTGCGCGCAGTCTCCGCTGCCTGTTCCGCCGCTGCCCGGCCATGCACCATAGCGGTGGCCTCGGTGGCCAAAATCTTCTTGGCCTCGTTGATTTCCGCGCCGCCGAGGGCTTCAAGCCGGGCGATTTCATCAAGCGGCAGTTCCGTGAAGAGTTTCAGGAACCGCCCGGTGTCAGCGTCTTCGGCGTTGCGCCAGAATTGCCAGTAATCATAGACCGGCAGCATATCCGAATTCAGCCACACAGCGCCCGCCGCCGTTTTGCCCATTTTCGCGCCTGACGCTGTGGTGAGCAGTGGAGTCGTCAGCGCATAGAGCTGCGGCGTGCCCATGCGGCGGCCAAGATCAATGCCGGTGACGATATTGCCCCATTGGTCCGAGCCGCCCATCTGGGCGATGCAGCCATAGCGCCGGTTCAATTCGACGAAATCATAGGCCTGGAGGCACATGTAGTTGAACTCGATGAAGGACAGCTCCTGATCGCGCTCCAGCCGCATGTTCACTGAATCCATTGACAGCATGCGGTTGACCGAGAAATGGCGGCCGACATCACGCAGGAATTCGATGTAATTGAGCTTCGTCAGCCATTCAGCATTGTCGGGCATTTCCGCATCGGTCTTGCCTGCGCCGAAGTTCAGAAACTTCGCAAAAACCTGTTTGATGCCGGCCTTGTTCTCGTCAATCTTTTCGATGGAGAGCAATTGACGGCTTTCGTCCTTGCCGGAGGGATCGCCGACCCGCGTCGTGCCGCCGCCCATCAACGGGATCGGCTTGTTGCCGGTTTTCTGCAGCCAACGCAGCATCATGATTGGCAGCAGGGAACCCACATGCAGAGAGGAAGCTGTGCAATCAAAGCCGATATAGGCGATCAGCTCGCCTGCTTTGGCCTTGGCGTCGAGGCCTTCGAAATCGGAGCATTGATGCACGAAGCCGCGCGCCATGACGGTGGCGAGAAAGTCGGATTTGGGAGTGAACGAACCGGACATGGGGAACCTGCGGGGATTGGCTGGCGCGTGGTTTATGCGCTGAGGACGGCAAGCGCAATGGCGGGGTTTTGGGCGGGGTTTCATCCCCCTTGAAGCCGCGCTGGCGCTGGCCTATCACTGCCGGGCAAACTCATTCTAACAACTCGGAGAAACGCCATGTCGCTTTATGCTTATTCGATTCCGACCTATCAGCAGATTCTCGGTGGCATGCTGGGTGTGATGGATAAAGCCATCGCCCATGCGACCGCCAAGAAATGGGACGAAGCGTTCCTGCTCAACGACCGCTTCTATCCCGACATGTTCAACTTCGCCAAGCAGGTGCAGTCCTTCACTGACCATGCCAGCCGCTCCAGCCTGCTTTGCGCTGGCAAGCCTTCCGATCCGCCGGCGCGCGACGAGACGACACTGGCCGGCCTGCGCGAGCGCATCGTCAAGGCTCTGGCTGCCGTGAATTCCGTGACCGCCGCCGAAGTCGACGCGAATGCGGACAAGGACGTGACCTTCCCGATGGGGCCGCGTCAGGTCACCATGAAGGCCAAGGACTACATGATGGGCTTTGCCTTCCCGAACTTCTACTTCCACGCGACCACGGCCTATGGCCTCTGCCGCCATCGCGGTGTGGAAGTCGGCAAGCGCGACTTTTTGGGCAAGATCGCCGGTTTCCCGGCGGCGTGATTTTCCTGAGGGGATGATCTGATCTGGCGGCGCGTGTGCGATGGCACACGCGCCGTTTTCTATCGGCCCGGCGTGGAGCCTGTATTCATTTTCCGTTCAGCGGCTTGCGATCAATCTTCGCACACCTGCGGGGCATTTTGCCTGCCGGTTTTGGGAAGGAAAAATTTGATGAGCAAGATTATGCGTTTAGCGCTCGCTTCGGCGCTGGCTCTCGCGCTGGCCTTACCGGCGATTTCCGATGCACAGGCGCAGCGGCGTCCTATTGGCGGCGGCACGGTTGGCAATCCTTATCCGGTTGGCGGCGCGACCAAGGGCGGAGTGCGCGGCAAGCAGGTCGTCGAACGCCGCGCGAACAACGTCCCCACGCGCAGCGCCACGCAGGGCGGCCCCCGCTCGGCGAACAGGGGGATTCAAAACAAGGGCGTCAAGGGCTGCGAGACTTGCGTCGATGGCGGGGCCAGCGCGCGCGGCCGCGCCACGGTGCGTGTGCCCCGGCAGTTTTGAGGCGGGGCTCTGCCGCCTAGTTTATAAATATGTTTCCGGCCGGGGTTCGCCCCGGCCGTTTGTTTTGGGGACATTGCGATTATCTGTTATTCTGTTTTTGTTCGGAGCGAAAAGCAGGAGCCCGCTATGCCCATTTCCGCAGATCTCGGCGAGACGCTGGAAGCCTATGCCGCCGGCCTCGTGAAAGCAGGCCGCTACGCCTCGACCGATGACGTTTTGCGCGACGCCATGCTCATGCTGCAAGACCGCGAGACGAAACTGGCGATGCTGGATGCAGCGATTGCGCGCGGCATCGCATCGGCGGAGGCGGGTCGCGGCAGACCCATGGACGAAGTTTTCGACGAACTGGAGGTCAAGTACCGGGCGATGATCGACGTAGCTGCCGAATGAGGGTCATCATCATGCCGGAAGCGCATGCGGACATGACCCGCATCGCCGAGTTCATTGCGGAGACAAATCCGGCCCGAGCCGTTTCAATGATCGTCGAATTGCGAAAGCAATGTGCAAGACTTCGCGAGATGCCAAGGCGCTTTCCTCTCGTACCGCGGTTCGAGCAGGCCGGCATCAGGCGGTGCGTGCACCGGAATTACTTGATCTTCTATCGTGTGACCGAAGTTCAGGTCGAGGTGCTCCATGTGTTCCATGGCGCTATGGACTATGAGGGTGTTTTGTTTCCACGAAGCTGAAATCTTCACGAATCCATGCGAGTCTCATCCCATGACTCTTCTCACCGCCATTGGCCTGATGTCCGGCACGTCCATGGATGGCGTCGATGTGGCGCTCATCGAAACGGATGGCGAGGCGCTTGTGAAGCGCGGGCCGTTCGCGAGCTATGCTTATAGCGATGAAGATCGCGCGTTGCTGCGGCAGGCCCTGGCGGATGCTGGCGGGATGACCGACCGCGATGCGCGTCCGGGCGTTCTGATGGAGGCCGAAGCGCTGATCACGCGCCGGCATGGGAAGGCTGTGCAGGCGTTTCTCGCCGCGCAAAACCTGAAGCCCACTGACATCGATGTTCTCGGCTTTCATGGCCAGACAGTGTGGCATCGCCCGCAGGAAGGCGTGACTGTCCAGATTGGCGATGGGGCAGCGCTGGCGCAGGCTGCGGGCATTGACACCGTTTATGATCTGCGCGCGGCGGATGTGGCGGCCGGCGGGCAGGGCGCGCCGCTGGTGCCCGTCTATCATCGCGCGCTGGTGGCGGCTTCGGATATGTCTGGGGCGGCCGCCATCGTGAATATTGGCGGGGTGGCCAATGTCACCTATGTGGCCGATGCCGAAGCCGAACCTGCCGCGTTCGATACCGGGCCGGGCAATGCCTTGCTGGACGATCTCATGCTGGAGCGCACTGGCGTTGCCGTTGATCGCGACGGAGAAACTGCAGCGCAAGGCCGTATTCACGAGGATGTGCTGGATCAGATGCTGGCGCACCCGTATTTTGCGCGATCCTATCCTAAGTCACTGGACCGAAATGATTTTTCGCGAAATGCGGTGGCGGGGCTTTCAACCGCCGATGCAGCAGCGACTTTGACTGCTTTTACGGCGCGTTCCATTGGCGTGGCGTTGGAACGTCTGCCTGCGCGGCCAATACGGCTGGTTATTTGCGGCGGGGGCGCGCGTAACCCCACGCTCATGCGGGAATTGCGGCGTATACCCTGCGCGGTCTTTACAGCTGACGGCGTGGGCTGGTCTGCAGATGCGATGGAGGCGGAAGCGTTCGCCTATCTGGCTGTGCGCAGCATCAAGGGCCTGCCTATCACCTTTCCAGCAACAACCGGGGTAGGCTCGGCGATGACGGGCGGGATTCTGGCGCGCACTTGAAGCCGGTCGGCGTGATGTAGAAACAATTATCCGAAGAAAATTCCTTAATTATTACAATTGTTCACGCGATAACTCGGCCAAGTTGCTGAAAATGATGACCCTTATGGCGCGATTTTCATCAATTGCTAATTGACGTTGCGTAGTATTTTCTCGTCGCATCCGGAATTGGATCCATGTCTTTGTTGCAAAACATATTTGAACTGCTCCGGGTCAGGGCCAGGGGAATCGCATTTGAAATAGCGTGCTGTTTCGGGCGCTGATTTTACGTTTTGCTTGAGATGGATTCTACCGGGCCGTGAACGAATCACGGCGCGGGAGAATATTTTGGACAAATTTATTGAATGCTGGGAGGGATTGGACGATC
>CANJJI010000186.1 GCA_947474545.1 Beijerinckiaceae bacterium
AACGGCCTCTTCCAGGCCGCCAAGCGCAAGGCCCGCGGCTACAAGCGTTTCGCAACAATGCGCACCGTTCTGTTCCTAATCGCCGGAAAACTCGACTTCGCCCAAATCAAACCCCAGGCTCTGTAACCCACTCGAAATTTAAATGAGCCTTAAATTTCCACAAGGCGTAACGAATAGGATTGCACATCACAGACGGATAGCAGGCCTCGTCAGCCTGCGGGCAAAATGCCGGGCAAGGTTTGTATTTGCGATATTGCTCGCAAGCTTAAACAACAATAACCCGGCAGTCGCCTGCCGGATATTTGACAATGGTAGCCATTCAGACTGAACAACAAATGCAGATGACGCTATGTTGTATCAATACCGGCGATAACCCCGATAATAGCTGCGCCGGTAGATCGGCCGATAGGAGTGATAGACGGGACGGTACGAGCGATAGACCGGACGATATCCACCACAGGGACCCCAATGCAGGAACACCGGACCACGGTGACAATAAAGCCGGGCTTCCTGAACGCCTGCCGGGTCAGCAGCAACCGCGCTTACCTGTTCAACAGAGATAGCCGCATTCGCCGACGCTGCCGCATGAGAGGGCGAACCCGCCATTCCCAACCCGGCAACAAGCACGGCCGTCCATATCAGTTTGCGCATTTTTCAACACTCCTGTTTTCGTGACCCGGGTATCTGCTCACACAATCCGGATATCGCCTAACATATTCAAAGAAAACTCATATTCGCGGCACAGACATGGTCGCCATCCACGGGAATAGCGGCGCGAAGGGCCGCCGGAAGTGCTACGCAACCGCACAACAGCCATGCACCGGTTGGGGACTCCGGAAGATCGGTTTCCATGATGCCTATGGACTAGCGAACCAATTGGCGGCAACCAGTTTGGTTTTTTAACCCGCGCTGCTATCCTGCCTGTATGACCTCGTCGGGCCAGTCACATACGATCACACCGCGCTTGCTGCTGCGCGCCTATTCCATCGGCATGTTTCCGATGGCGGAGAGTTCTGACGATCCCAACCTTTTTTGGGTTGATCCTGAAGAACGCGGCATCTTTCCGCTGGATGGGCTGATCATCTCACGTTCGCTTGCCAAAACCATTCGCTCGGACAGATTCGAAATACGAGTCGATCAGGATTTTGATGCGGTGATCGAGGGCTGCGCAGCCAGCGCCAAGGGCCGCCGCGACACCTGGATCAATCAGCGCATCCGTGAACTCTACCGGCAACTATATAACATGGGCCATGTCCACACAGTGGAAGTCTATGATGGCGCGGGTGCGCTGGTTGGCGGGCTATATGGTGTACGCATCGGCGGCGCGTTCTTTGGCGAGAGCATGTTTCATCGCGCCACCGACGCATCAAAAGTTGCGCTGGTTCATCTGGCCGCGCGCCTCATCCATGGCGGCTTCACCCTGCTTGATACGCAATTTGTCACGCCACATCTGCAAACGCTGGGCGCCATCGAGATTTCGCGCGACGAATATCACCAGCGCCTCGACGCCGCGCTTGGCGTTCCCGCCGATTTTTATCGCTGGCCCAAGGGCGAGCGAGTGAGCGGGAAACAGGCGCTGGAGATCGTTGACAACAAGGCAGGCACCGCCAAGCATTAGCATAGCTAAATAGAAAGAGGCTCAGCTCTTGCGATAAAACTTCGCCAGCGCGCCGATCTCTTCTTTATCACCGTCAAAATCCCCGGCCAGCCGGTCATACAGTCCGGCGATGCCCTCATAGACGTCGCGTTCTTCGCGATCGCCTAAAAACACACCGATTTCTTCCATTTCATCAACCCAGCGCCAGGACTTGGAAAACATATCCGGCACGCTGCGCTGGAAATGCGCGAGCAGCATGGGCTGGCTGCTGGCCAGTTCGTCACGCAAGGCATCGGCGATGCCAGCGCGGCTGGCTGCCAAGGTCATACTGGCAGCTATAGCAGTGATCCCCTTGGTGATGCCGCCGTAGCACATTTTGAGCGCCGAGGCGGTGCCGATGGTTTCGTCGAGCTTTTTGAAATTGAGCCCGAATTCGTTCAACGCCAGCACACTTCCTGCGTCCTTGCCCGAGACATAGATCTGCGGCCCGTTGTAACCCTCGCGCGGTGGACCGCCAACGATGCCCCCATCGACAAATACACAGCCTGTCGCAGAAATCACATCGGCGACTTCGCACGCTGTTTCAGGATTGATGGCATTGCAATCGACATAGACAGGCTTGCGCTGCGCCCTGGTCAGAAAAGGCGCAAGCTGTTTGGCCAGAGCGACGGCTTCACCCGGCGGCACAATCGACAGGATGAAATCGGAACTGGCGATGTCGCTTTCGCTGGCTGCCACCATATGCGCATCAGCAGCGCGCTTCAGGCTCTCGGCGCTGCGTCCTGCCAGCAGACTGATCACGTTTGCGCCCTTTGAAGACAGCCGCGCCCCGACGCCTGAACCCATCATGCCCGGCGCGATGACCGCAATAGTCTTGCTCATGAACGTCTCTCCGTGACCGATCTCAGGGCTCAGCCTGCCACCCAATAGCCGCACATGCAATCGGCCAGCCGTGGCGGTTACCCCCGATGCCAGTGGTCTATTGCGCGTAATAGTTATTGTCGCGCCGCTGCGACGGCCCTGAGGGAAGCGTTGGAAAGAAGGATTGCGTCGGCGCGCGGCGGGGTTCAGGCGCGCGAACCTGTGCGGGCACAGGGGCAGCCGGGACGGGTAAAGTATTGGGCGCCGCGGCCTGAGCAGGCGGCCGCTGCTGTTGCGGCGGGCGGGCCGCCCTTTGTGGACGCTCTGCGGCGGGGGCGTCGGGCTTGGCTGTGGCTGCTGCGGGACGATTCGCATCCGGAGGCGTTTCTTCGACGGCCTTGGCCTCCTTGATGATATCCGATCCGCCTTTGCAATCGGTCAGCCAGACGTCATAAACAGGATGCTCCGCCGCGCTCAGCCCGGGACTGGCTGCAAACATCCAGCCAGAAAATATCTTTTTGAACTGGTTTTCTTTTTCGATCTCTTCGACTTCCACAAACCCGGTCGTATGCGGGGCCTCGGTCGCGGGCCGCGTATAGCAGACGCGCGGCGTCACCTGCAGTGATCCGAACTGCACGGTCTCATCAATGTTCACTTCAAAGGAGATGATGCGCCCGGTGATCTTGTCGAGCCCGGCGAAAATGGCGACCGGATGCTTGATCTTGTCCGCGAGGGCCGGGCCAGCGCAAACGACGGCAAACGCTGCCGCACAGGCCTTCAACATGTACGATCCCATCTTACATTCCTCAGCCGGCCTCGCAGTTTGCGAGGCGGTCAATTCCGACGCATCGGACCTGAAGGCCCGCACAACGCCTGACGCCCTCAGCGTCGCTTATAGACAAATTATCTCACACTGGAAAACCGGCGATATCATGTCACTTCGCGGCAATCGAAAGAAATCTGCGTCAGATCAGCACTCGCGCCGTGACTGTACGCCGAGCTTTTCCATCTTCCCGTTGAATATCTTCGATTTTGCAGGCCCAAAGGCTTTCATCTGTTTTGCAAACCCGTCTTTGTCCCCGCCAAGAGCGAGCAGTGCAGCCTGCTGCTCCTGCTTGTTGAGATTTGCGCGGGCGATCTTCGACTGGCAGGTACATTTGGCCGGCGTTGCCGCCTTTCCACGCATGCAAGCTTCGACGAAGCGATCAGCTTGTTGGGCGGAAACAGCAGCAGGCAGCACCAAAACGCCTGCAATGAGCGCCAGAACGGGCACTACGCTCGCAAAGCGCCTCACGCGCCCGGCGTCCAGGCCTGATAATCCCCGGTAGCAGCCGGGCGGGCGCCGCTCTTCAGCATGGAGCCCTGCGGCCGCCATGCGTCCGGCGTACCCGTCATATTAGGCAGATGCGGCAATTCCCAGTCTTTCGCCACATAGGATTCCTGTGTCGGCGGGGTATCGGACGTATGATGCAGCCAGCCATACCAGCCAGGAGGCACGCTGGAGGCTTCACTCTGACCATTATAGATCACCCAGCGGCGCTGGAATCCGAGGCCAGGATCAATGGCGCCGCCACGGGTGCGGTAATAGATATTGCCGAACTGGTCCTCGCCAACGCGCTCGCCCTTACGCCAGGTATGAAAGCGCGTGTTGAGCGTCTGGCCGCTCCACCAAGTGAAGAATTGCAGCAGGAATTGCATTGTTCGTTCCGGAATCGCCTCAAGCCGGATATTCCGGCGCGCGAGGACTATGGCGGTGGCGGCGCGCGAAGTCCAGAGTTTGAAGTATAGTTGTTTGGACGCAGAAAATTCCGCGGGGCTATATAAAAATAGCTGGTTGCATTTTCAACCGGGAGGCGACGAACAGCCCCGCAACAACCGCGCACCGCGATTCCCGCAGCAACCCGCTGATATCATGTATTTGATCCGAAGCTGCCTGATGCGGGCGGCATTTCTGGTTGTACGAACAACGGGGATAATTCCCCCGATATCGCAGCTTTTGCGCACAGGGTTAAGCAGTAGTAACGAACCGATTCGCGCGTTCCACCCATTTTTTCTTTGATAGGCACTTGTCGAAACCACCGACTCGTCAGACACTTGGAATGTGGCGGCAAGCTTTCCCCGTTGTCCACAACGCGCCCACTACATTTTGTGTGCGTCCGTCAAGCGCAATACTAATTCTTGACGGAATTGTCCGGAAGGTTCACTCTTATTTTAACGCTGACAGCCGCCGGACCGGGACAACCTGCATTGGGCTTCCCGCAAAGAGACGGACGCAGCGCGCGTAAGTTCAGGATGCCCTGCCCGCCCGTTTTGAGGTCGTGCCGGAGCGTCCGAAGTTTCAGGGATCATCAAACGGGGGACGGGGCCAGATTTGGCCTCGCGCAGGTCTAGTGCCTGCAAAAATCTGGGGAATAAAATGCGGATCGAACGGCGCTATACCAAAGCAGGACAATCACCCTTCGCGGAAATCGAATTCCGCAAGGCCAAGAGCGAAATCCGCAACCCCGACGGGTCCGTGGTATTTCTGCTCGACAATATCGACGTGCCAATGACCTGGAGTCAGGTCGCCAGCGACGTCATAGCGCAAAAATATTTCCGCAAGGCCGGTGTTCCCGCCATTCTCAAGCGGGTCGAGGAAAACGACGTTCCCTCCTTCCTGTGGCGCTCGGTTCCCGATGAAGCTGCGCTCGAAGCCCTGCCAAAAGAGCAGCGCTACACCGGCGAAACCACAGCGACACAAGTGTTCAACCGCCTCGCAGGCACCTGGACCTATTGGGGCTGGAAGGGCAAATACTTCAACTCGGAAGAGGACGCTCAGGCCTTCTACGACGAGATGTGCTACATGCTCGCCAGGCAGATTGCCGCGCCCAACTCCCCGCAATGGTTCAACACCGGCCTGCATTGGGCCTATGGCATCGATGGTCCTTCGCAAGGCCATTATTATGTCGATCCGTTCACGGAAAAGCTGACCAAGTCGAAATCCTCCTACGAACATCCCCAGCCGCACGCCTGCTTCATCCAGTCGGTCGCCGACGATCTCGTGAACGAAGGCGGCATCATGGATCTGTGGGTGCGTGAAGCGCGCCTGTTCAAATATGGCTCCGGCACGGGCTCTAACTTCTCACGCCTGCGCGGCGAGAATGAAAAGCTGTCGGGCGGCGGCAAATCCTCTGGCCTGATGTCCTTCCTGAAGATCGGCGACCGCGCGGCGGGAGCGATCAAATCTGGCGGCACCACGCGCCGCGCGGCCAAGATGGTCGTTGTCGACGCTGATCATCCCGATATCGAAGCTTATATCGACTGGAAGGTGAAGGAAGAGGAGAAGGTTGCCTCGCTCGTCACCGGCTCCAAAGTCGTCAAGAAGCATATGCAGGCAATCATGAAGGCCTGCGTGAATTGCGAAGGCTCGGGCGATGATTGCTTCAATCCGGAGAAAAACCCGGTTCTGAAAAAGGCGATCAAGGCAGCCCGCCGCGATCAGCTGCCCGACAATTACATCAAGCGCGTGATCCAGTTCGCCCGGCAGGGCTATGTCGACATCCAGTTCGACACCTATGACACTGATTGGGATTCGGAAGCCTATCTCACAGTCTCCGGCCAGAACTCCAACAATTCGGTCCGCGTCACCGATGAATTCCTGCGCGCTGTGGAAGCTGATGGCGACTGGAACCTCATCCGCCGCACCGATGGCAAGACCCACAAGACCATCAAGGCCCGCGAACTCTGGGACAAGATCGCCTATGCCGCATGGGCGTCTGCCGATCCAGGTATTCAGTATCACACCACCATCAACGACTGGCACACCTGCCCGGCCTCTGGTCCGATCATCGCATCGAACCCCTGCTCCGAATATATGTTCCTCGACGACACCGCCTGTAATCTGGCGTCCTTGAACCTGCTGCAGTTCCGCGACGTGGCAACCGGCAAATATGATCTGGCCGCCTATGAACACGCCGTGCGGCTGTGGACTCTGGTGCTCGAAATCGCCGTGATGATGGCGCAATTCCCGTCGAAGGAAATCGCCAAACTCTCGTTTGAATATCGCACGCTGGGTCTGGGCTATGCCAATATCGGCGGACTCCTGATGACCTCGGGCCTTGGCTATGATTCCGACGAGGGCCGCGCCATCACCGCCGCGCTCACCGCGATCATGACTGGCGTCTGCTACGAGACATCGGCCGAAATGGCCGGTGAACTCGGCACTTTCCCCGGCTACAAGCCCAACGCAAAGCACATGCTGCGCGTCATCCGCAACCATCGCCGCGCGGCTCACGGCCTCAGCGAGGGTTACGAGAAACTCGCCGTTCTGCCGGTGGCGCTCGATCATGGCACACTCGCCAAACTCGGCGACAACGGCGCAGAGCTTGCCAGCCGCGCGCGTGCCGCATGGGATCGCGCGCTCGCCAAGGGTGAAGAGCACGGCTATCGCAACGCGCAGACAACTGTTGTTGCCCCCACCGGCACCATCGGCCTCGTTATGGATTGCGACACCACCGGCATCGAGCCTGATTTCGCTCTGGTGAAATTCAAGAAACTCGCTGGCGGCGGCTATTTCAAGATCATCAACCGCGCCGTACCCGAAGCGTTGAACGTACTGGGCTACCGCTCTTCGGAAATCGCCGAGATCGAGGCTTATGCTGTGGGCCACGCCAGCCTGAAACAGGCGCCCGCCATCAACCAGACCAGCCTGAAAGCGCGCGGCTTTACGGATGAAAAGCTCGCCATGCTGGAAAGCAAACTGGCGTCCGCCTTTGATATCAAGTTCGTCTTCAACAAATGGACGATCGGCGAAGACTTTTTGCGCGATGTGCTGAAAGTGCCTGCCGAGAAGATGGACGATCCCGCGTTCGAACTGCTGTCTTTCCTCGGTTTCAACAAGGCCGAGATCGAAGCCTGCAACACCCATGTTTGCGGCGCGATGACACTTGAAGGCGCGCCGCATCTGAAACTCGAACATTACAAGGTGTTCGATTGCGCCAATCCCTGCGGCCGCACGGGCAAGCGTTATCTCTCCGATGAAAGCCACATCCGCATGCTCGCGGCGGCGCAGCCTTTCATCACCGGCGCGATTTCCAAAACCATCAACATGCCGAATGAAGCGAGCGTTGAGGATTGCAAGAACGCCTATATGCTGTCCTGGCGTCTCGGCCTGAAGGCCAATGCGCTCTATCGCGATGGCTCAAAGCTTTCGCAGCCGCTGAACTCGCAGCTTATCGCCGACAACGACGATGAGGACGATGAATCCATCGACGAATTGATCCGCCAGCCCGCCGCCCTGCGCGCCGCCGCCGTCTCGGAAAAGATTGTCGAGCGCATCATCGAGCGTGTTGAACGCACAAGAGAGCGCGAGCGCCTGCCCGACCGCCGCAAGGGCTATACGCAAAAAGCCGTTGTCGGCGGCCACAAAGTCTATCTGCGCACCGGCGAATATCAGGATGGGCGGATCGGTGAAATCTTCATCGACATGCACAAGGAAGGCGCGGCCTTCCGCAGCCTGATGAACAATTTCGCCATCGCGATTTCGGTTGGCCTGCAATATGGCGTGCCGCTGGAAGAATATGTCGACGCCTTCACGTTCACGCGCTTTGAGCCTGCCGGTCTCGTGCAGGGCAATGAAGCGATCAAGAACGCCACGTCGATCCTCGACTATGTCTTCCGCGAACTGGCGATAAGCTATATGGGCCGCAACGATCTGGCCCATGTGCAGCCGGAGGACATGGGCACAACCGTGCTCGGCGGCGAAGATGCGCCGGGCACATCAACAGCACAACCGCTGGTGTCCTCAGGCTTTGTGCGTGGCAAGCCGGAAAAGCTGATGCTCATTCAGGGCAAGGCCACTGGCACCCATGATGCGACAGCCTTCGCCCATGGCGCGCAGGCCGAGCCTCACGCCCTGCGCGAAAGCGGCATGGTGGAAACGCTGGATTTCATGCCAGCAGGAACCCACGCCGCCCCCAAAGCCCTGCGCAACGCTGAAGCCGACAAACGCGCCGAAGCCCGCATGAAAGGCTATGTGGGAGAGGCCTGCCCCGAATGCCAGAATTTTACTCTGGTGCGGAATGGGACGTGTCTGAAGTGCGACACTTGTGGCAGCACGACGGGGTGCAGTTGAGGCAAGTGATTAGCGCACATCAACAATGGTCTGCCTTGCCCCTCATCCGGCCTTCGGCCACCTTCTCCCCGCAAGCGGGGAGAAGGGTTTTGTTGATAATTTGTGATTCATTTAGGTAGCTTTGGAGTCCGGCAAAAATTCAAATTTGCGAAGTGCGCCCTTCTCCCCATAAAATGGGGAGAAGGTGCCCGAAGGGCGGATGAGGGGCAGTGCTACGCTCGCAATTTATATCGCTCGTAGGCCTCCAGCGTTCCATCAAGCGCAGCGGCAATCGTTTCGCCGACCGTATCAATATCGTTTAAAATATCCTGATTCCAGAAGCGCAAAATTCGATAATGACCTGCCCCTGAACTTTCATCCAGTAGCATTTAGAGTCCCGGCGGATTTTACGCCTTGTGGCGCGGGTGTAGCAACAGGCGATCGGCGGAGCTGGTCGGGGTTGCGCAGCCGATCGCCTGTTGCGGTGAGAGTGGCGGCGTAGGCC
>CANJJI010000187.1 GCA_947474545.1 Beijerinckiaceae bacterium
CAAATCAAGAGAATAGCTGTGTCCCATGAATCACCTCCGACAAAGGTGAATCACGTTCCCGCCAAAAGGGGAATCCCGCTCGATTCCTTTTTCAGGTACGAGGCTCTAACCGTTCGTTAAGAGCGCGGGACCAGCTTTCCTACGGGAGAAAAAAGATGAGCGGTTTGTTCGCAAAACCAGGCAAGGGCGTAACACCAATCTATTTCGTCACTTCACGCACCTGGACTGACATTCGGCGGCGCATTCCAGATGAAGTGAGCGCGCTGGCCGCCGCGGCTGGTTTTACGGGGCAATCCGGGCGGCACGTTCTGGGGAGTCATGGCAAGCACGGCAAAATCGTGCTCCTCGGCGTAGACGAGAAGGACGCTCCAGGCCGGGACGGTTTTCTCGCAGGCAAATTGGTCAGCGCGTTGCCCGCCGGCAGCTATTCATTTGCCAATGAGCCGCCCGGTGGCAAACCGGCTCTCGCCGATGCCGCGCTGGGATGGCTATTGAGCGCATACAGGTTCACGCGCTATCGCAAATCGCCGGATATATTGCCACAGCTCACCGCGCCGGAAGGGGTCGATTCGGCCCGGATAAGCCGTATTGCCGCTGGCGTATGGCTTGCGCGCGATCTCATCCATACGCCGGCAAACGATATGGGCCCCCAGGCTCTGGAAGACGCCGCATTGGCGGTCGCCAGGAAATACAGGGCGAAAGTGAAGACTGTCCGCGGTAGCGCCCTGTTGAAGCAGAACTTTCCGCTCATTCATGCAGTCGGCCGCGCGGGGCCGCAGGAGCCACGCTTGGTCGATTTCACATGGGGCGCCGCCAGCGCACCGAGAATCACGCTCGTTGGCAAAGGCGTCTGCTTTGATACTGGCGGCCTCGACATAAAGCCGTCTTCCGCCATGCTGATGATGAAAAAGGATATGGCGGGGGCTGCGACTGTTCTGGGGCTGGCGCAGATGATTATGGACGCAAAACTGAAAGTCCGGCTGCGTGTCTTGCTGCCTATTGTCGAAAATTCCGTATCCAGCAATTCCTTTCGCCCCGGGGATGTCTATCCATCGCGGAAGGGAATAACTGTTGAAATCGGCAATACCGATGCCGAAGGGCGGCTTATTCTCGCTGACGCACTCGCTCTTGCCGACAATGAAACGCCCGAGCTTTTGTGTGATTTTGCGACGTTGACAGGCGCAGCGCGTGTCGCGATGGGTCCTGATCTCCCGCCATTCTATTGCACGGATGACGAAATGGCCGCCTCCATCGCGGCCCACGGCTTGTCCGTTTCCGATCCAGTCTGGCGATTGCCATTGTGGGCGCCCTATGAATCCATGCTCGCCAGCAAGATCGCTGACACCAACAATGTCTCAAGTGGCCCTTTTGCAGGCTCAATCACCGCAGCCTTGTTTCTGAAGAAGTTTGTAAGCAAAGCCAAGGCATGGGCGCATTTCGATATCTATGCTTGGAATCCTGCTGCAAGACCCGGACGGCCAGAAGGCGCTGAAGCACAAACAGCTCGCTTATTATACAACCTGCTGGAAGAGAAATACGGCTGACCAGAAATTTACGTCAAACATCCTGCTGGCCGTGGGTCTCGGCCAGCAGAAGAGAGATTTATACCATCTCAAGCTCTCTGTCGGGCACGAGTACACGCCTCAGAGGAATTTGCTGACGATATTTCAAAGCAAGTTTGTCATAATATTTCTGGATAAGTTCAATCAGCTCGACGCCCGTGACCAGTTTGAGATTCCCCTTGGTACGAGCGAACTCACGTGCTGAAGATGTGTAATTGCCTGTCGTAATAAATATGCCGACGTCGCGCTCATGCACCATGGCGTAAAAGGCTTTTACGGGATCAGCGCCTATATTGGCGTCATGCGCCTTGACCTGGATCTTGATGATGGGCGGCTCTATTCCCAGCTCATCACGGTGAGCAATCACATCTATACCGTCGTCGCGCACTGCCCGTGTTGTATTGGCCTTATAACCCATCGCACGAAATAGCTCCGCAACAAAAGGTTCAAGCGGATAACCCTTGAGTTCGGCCCGAAGTTTTCGGGCTATGAAATCGATGGTCGTTTCATTGATATCGCGCAATACGATATCCTCGCTTTCATCTACTGCCTCGATCCGGTCGGGGAGACTGTTCTTGCATTCAGAAAAATGCGCTCTGAATTCCGTTGCAAAAGTCGACACTTCAAACAAGGTCAAGGCTGATCCCAGTTCATAAAGAGCGCCTTGCGTGAAAACATCCCGGCTCAAACTATTGTGCCAGATAACGCTGCGGCGATGGGAGAAATCGCCATCGCCATCCATCTCATAGACATAAGGACCACTGATCGTTCCCCAATGCAACGTACGGTCCGCTTTACGTGGATAGATTAAATGTTCGCCAATCCGCACCTCGTGCACGAACCTGTACAGCTGCCCCGCACGGATAGGTATTGCGGCATTGCCGGTTGTGCCCGTCATTTTCGCAACGATTTCACGGAATGCACAGCGGGATGGCGGCAAGCCGCTTACATCATCCTCGACATCCGAAGAACTGATCGCGACCTGACATCTGTCGATAAAGATAGAATCGGCCTGGCCGGTGTTACCGGCCCTGACCGCCCAAATACGACGGTGATTCATAATATGCCCCACTTATCCCCGGTGCGGATCAAACACGCAGCCGATTAATACGCCTACAAGGAAGCTGGGGGCTGGATTGCCAAGGCATTCAACAAAGATGATTCTGAATTACAGAAAAAATATATAAAAATCAACTATTTGATATTATAAAGAATGGACAGGCCGCCTTCAGAAAAACTTCGCACACGAACGCATTTCTGCGATTTTGGTAAGCGGTCTCTAAACCGTGACCTGCGCGCCCAGTTCGACCACCCGATCGGAAGGGATAGCGAAAAAGTCCGTCGCGTTTGCTGATTGACGCGATAGCGTCACATAAAGTTTGTCCTGCCATGCAGGCATGCCGGAATGCGACGAAGTTTTCAGCGTACGCCGGCCCAGAAAGAATGATGTCGTCATGATATCGAACTTCAGGCCCTGCTTGCGAAGCCCGGCCAATGCCGCCGGAACACGCGGACTTTCCATAAATCCAAAATGCATGCGCACGATGGTAAAATCGTCTGACAACCTCTCGATTTCACTGCGCCTGGCCGGATTGACGCGCGGCGAGTCTTCAGTCGCCACGGAAACGATCAGAACGCGTTCATGCAGAACCTTGTTGTGCTTGAGGTTGTGCATGAGAGCCGCCGGCGCAACTTCCGCCGTGCTGGTCAGGAAAATGGCGGTACCGGAAACTCTCGTAGGCTTAGATTTCTGTAACATCCGGATAAGGTCAACCGTAGGAATTGAACCGCGCCGGGTTTTGCCCTCGAGAATGCGTGAACCCCGCCGCCAGGTCCACATGATGGTGATCATCGCCAGCCCAATGAGTACCGGCACAAAGCCACCATCGAACAGCTTGAGAAGATTGGACGCGAAGAAGGCGATTTCCAGCGTGAGAAAAATAGCAACGACAAGTGCGCTGATCCAAAGCGGCCAACGCCAGAGCTTCCAGAAAATAAAGAATACAAGGCATGAATCGACAACCATCGACGCTGTCACAGCAATGCCGTAGGCCGAAGCCAGCTTGCTCGATGACCCAAACACGAGCACAAGCAGAAGGACGCCGATCAGTAGGATCGTATTGACCTTGGGCACATAAATCTGCCCTTCCTGCTGATCCGACGTATGCTGAATTTCAAGTCGCGGCAGCAAGCCCAGCTGAATCGCCTGGCGGGCGAGCGAATAGGCCCCGGTGATTGTTGCCTGGCTCGCGATCACCGTCGCCAGCGTCGCCAGCAGAACCAGCGGGAGGCGTAATACGTCTGGCGCCATCAGGAAGAACGGGCTTTCCAGCGTATCGGGTTTGCCGATCAACATGGCGCCCTGCCCCAGATAGTTCAAAAGCAGTGAAGGCAAAACGACCAGCACCCAGGCAAACTGGATAGGCCGCCTGCCAAAATGGCCCATGTCCGCATAGAGGGCTTCCGCACCGGTAACGGCCAGAAAGACGCTGCCCATGACGACAAAGCTGAGATGTCCATGAGCAAACAGAAACCGCACGCCATTGACCGGGTTAAGTGCAAACAAGATCTCCGGACCATCGCCAATATGCATGATCCCCAGCACACCCAGCGTGATAAACCAGATCAGCATGATCGGAGAAAACCACGCCGCGACCCTGTGCGTTCCGCTTCTTTGTACAAGAAACAGCGAACACAGTATCACCAATGTCGCAGGCACTATATAGGGCTCGAAAAACGGTGTGACGATCTTCAGGCCTTCAAGCGCTGAAAGCACCGAAATGGCCGGGGTGATCATGGCGTCACCCGCAAATAGCGCGGCGCCTATCAGGCCCAGCACGAGTACAGGTGTCGCCCTGTTTCCAAGGATCTGGCTCACCAGCGCCATCAATGCCAGCGTACCGCCTTCACCCTTGTTGTCAGCACGCAGGATAAACACGACATATTTGATGGTAACGATCAGAAAGAGCGCCCAGACCAGAAGGGACACCACACCCACCACATCGCTGGTGAATGCTGCGCCCGCACTCCTGGTGTGAACGAGCGATTCGCGCAGCGCATAAAGCGGGGACGTGCCTATGTCGCCGTAGACAACGCCGATCGACCCGAAACCCAGCGCGGCCAGTCCAGCCTTCTTGTGATGCGAATCGGCGCCACTGTCAGCACTCGCGGGCATGGGCGGGATGGCCTCAGACATGTTTTCATTTGTCATGGCATTGAACCAACACGCGCTTCATTCGTTACGAATTGCCTAGCTGGGACACAAGCAGATGGGTAGATCAACACGATCCCTCCGGAAGCTTCAATGCCGGTTGCGGCCCCGCCTATACATGGTCCCTGGGAGGAGCGGAAGGGGTGGTAACACTTAGGCTGCCGCAAGCGTGTTGCCGGTTTCCCGGCTTCCTGCCAGAAAGCTGCGAATGATCCCATTCGATACCCCTTTGCCAATCGATACAGCAATTCCGGCCTTATGCGCGAGCCTGGCCCGGCAGAATGCAGCTGTGCTCGTGGCGCCCCCCGGGGCGGGAAAAACCACCCGTGTCCCCCTTGTTCTGGCGGCCGAAGATTGGGCAAAGAACCGGAAAATCATTGTGCTGGAGCCGCGCCGGCTCGCAGCCCGCGGCGCTGCAGAGCGCATGGCGTCTACACTCGGCGAAAAGGTCGGGGAAACAATCGGGTTACGCGCGCGCCTGCAATCACGAATTGGACCGCAAACCCGCATTGAGGTCGTTACCGAAGGTGTTTTCGCCCGAATGATCCTCGACGATCCCTCCCTGGAAGGGATCGCCGCGGTCCTGTTTGACGAATACCACGAACGTTCCCTCGATGCCGATCTCGGACTCGCGCTTGCCCTGGATGCGCAAGCGGGTTTGCGCGAGGACCTGCGCATCCTCGTCATGTCCGCCACGCTCGATGGCGCCCGCGTCGGGCGTCTTTTGGACGATGCCCCGGTCATCGAAAGTGAAGGCCGCGCCTGGCCCGTCGAGACCCGCTATCGTTCGCGCGACGCCCGTGCGCCCATCGAAGATGAAGTCACCCGCATCATCCTGGAAGCGCTACGCAGCGAAAGCGGTTCAATCCTGGTCTTCCTGCCTGGGCAACGTGAAATTATCCGGGTCGCCGAACGCCTCCGAGAACGCATCACCGACCCGCATATCGATATAGCGCCACTATATGGCGCCATGGATCGGACCGCGCAGGATCTGGCCGTCAGCCCGGCGCTGAAGGGACGGCGCAAGATCGTGCTGGCAACCGCTATCGCAGAAACATCACTGACGATCGAGGGCGTGCGCGTGGTGATCGATTCCGGCCTCGCGCGAATACCGCGTTACGAGCCCGATATCGGGCTGACACGTCTGGAGACAGCCAGAGTATCGCGAGCAGCCGCCGATCAGCGTCGGGGACGCGCCGGCCGGACCGAACCGGGCGTTTGTTACCGCCTGTGGGAAGAGGCAGCAACGGGCGCAATGGAAGCTTACGCAAAGCCGGAGATACTCACCGCCGACCTTTCGCCCATGTTGCTTGATCTCGCCCAATGGGGCGTACGCGATCCCTCAACTCTGACATGGCTCGATCCGCCACCCGGCGCCGCTGTAACTGAAGCCCGCAAACTTCTGAGAGGCCTGGAGGCGCTCGACGCAGAAGGTGCGATCACCGGAACAGGCCGCGCCATCCGGTCCCTTGCCCTGCCGCCACGCCTTGCCCGCATGGTCATTGAAGCGGCAAAGACGGGCAGCGCGCAGCTTGCCGCCGAAATCGCTGCTGCGCTTGTGGAACGTGGAATCGGGGGCGATGCCGCCGATGTCAGCGAACGGGTTGACCGGTTCCGCCGGGATCGTTCCCAACGCGCTACGTCTATGCGCCAACTCGCCGGCAACTGGGCCTCCGCCGCCGGACGCGAAGTGAAAGTGGCACAAGACAAGAATATCGACGTCCATCAAAGCGGGAGCCTTCTTGCTCTTGCCTATCCCGACCGGATCGCAAAAGCGCGTGGAAAACTGGGTGAATTCCTGATGGTCAATGGACGCGCCGCAGCTCTGGAGGCGCATGATCGCCTCGCGCGTGAACCCTGGCTGGCTATCGCCGAAATTGCAGGCCGTGCCGGCGGCGCAAGAATTCTGGCTGCAGCGCCAATTTCGCTTGATGAAATCGAGACAATCGCCGCGCAAGACATCGAGAACCGCGATGAGATATTGTTCGATCGCACAAGTGCTTCAGTGAAATCACGCCGCATCCGCCGTTTCGGCGCGCTCGTTCTCAACGAACAGCCACAGGGCGTCAGCGGGCCAGAAGCGGCCCGCATACTCGCCGAAGGCATAGCGGCGCTGGGCATCGAACGCCTGCCCTGGACCAAAGCGCAAAAGCAGTTCCGCGACAGGATCATGTTTCTGCACAAAGCCAACATGACTGCGCAAGAAAATCCCTGGCCGGACCTGTCGGCACAAGCTCTCGTACAAACTGCAGCGGAATGGCTCGCACCCTTCCTTGAAGGCCGGTCGTCATTGAACGCCATCTCGACCGAAGATCTCGATGATGCGCTCAAGACGCTGGTGCCCTGGGAGCTTTCGCGCAGGCTCGAAGAGGAAGCGCCAACCCATTTCGAAGCGCCCACGGGATCGCATATCGCGCTTGATTATGAGGCCGAAGGCGGGCCTGTTCTGGCCATCCGGGTACAGGAATTATTTGGCCTCTCCGTACATCCCGCCATTGCCGGTGGCCGTGTGCCGTTGACCTTGCATCTGCTCTCGCCCGCCCATCGGCCAATACAGATCACCCGAGATTTGCCAGGCTTCTGGAAGGGCTCATGGTCGGCAGTCAAGACGGAAATGAAGGGCCGCTATCCCCGCCATGTCTGGCCAGACGACCCGGCAGCCGCACAGGCAACAGCGCGTGCAAAACCGCGGGGAAGGGGAACTTGAGGGAGCAAACATGTTGTTACGCGAGGCCGCCGAGACCGATCTACCTGCTATCCAGCAGATATATGCGCACCATGTCCTGCATGGCGCCGGCACATTTGAAGAAGAGCCCCCCAACGTGCAGGATATGATGGCGCGCCACGCCGCCGTAATCGCCAATGGCCTCCCGTGGCTCGTGGCCAGCACCGGCGGCGAAATCGCTGGCTATTGTTACGCGCAACGCTACCACTCCCGTTCCGCCTGGCGGTTTACGCTCGAAGACGCCATTTATGTTTCACCCGGACATATTCGCAAAGGCGTCGGTATAGCTCTGCTCGGCGAATTGATCTTACGTTGCGCAACGCTGAACCATCGCCAGCTCATCGCGGTGATCGGAGACAGCAATAATGCAGGCTCCATCGGTCTGCACAAAGCAGCGGGCTTCGAACAGATTGGCGTCATGAAAAATGTCGGTTACAAATTCCACATCGAACTTGACGCCGTCATCATGCAACGCGCCCTTGCATAAAATTTAAACGCGCGCATGTGCCGCAGACCGCCATTGACATACATCAACTCAGGCAAGCCCGAAGATTGATCACATATTTCTGCCTATCAGGCGCATCCGCGCCAGCATCGGGAGGTTATGATGATCCGCTCTCTGCAGAATGTTGCGCTGACTATTCCTGACATGCAGGAGGGCGCGCGCTTCTATGACGCCATGGGGCTCGAGAAGC
The DNA here is from genome assembly GCA_947474545.1 of Beijerinckiaceae bacterium. Lineage (GTDB taxonomy): Bacteria > Pseudomonadota > Alphaproteobacteria > Rhizobiales > Beijerinckiaceae > Terripilifer. Next base: position 8,194 of record CANJJI010000187.1, read on the forward strand.
ACGCCGACGGCGAACATCTGGTCTATCGTTGTGCCGGACGCGGACAGGATCAGGTTCGCCTTGTTCCGGGAGAGAAAAAAGGCATCGCCTTGGTGACATGGGGCACACGCGCTGGTGAAATCGACAAGCTCGCTGCAGCCTTGGACAGGGCTGGCATACCCATGGCCCTTTCGCCTGCAGGCGTTGAAAGCAATGGGCTCTGGTTTCGCGATCCCGACGGGATTCTCGTCAATATAATTGTCGCCGATCCTGCTCCGCAAACCCGGCCCGCAGCCGAGCTCAACAATCCAGGCATGGCATACGCACGGCTTGCCAGACGCGGCGCGCCGAACCGGCACATTGACACGCGCCCGCGCAAGCTCGGTCACATCCTGAAGTTTTCAACCGACATTAATCGGGATGCAAAATTCTATACTGAAGTTCTCGGCATGAAGCTTTCCGACCGCATCGGCGACGAACTTGCACTATTTCTCCGCTGCGGCGGCGACAGCGACCATCACACACTGGCGATGGCCTCCTCCGAGGCGCCGGGCCTGCATCACATGTCTTGCAGACCGTGTGAAAAGTTTGTGTGACCGGATTCCGTTGACGCTGCCTTCGCGGTAGGATCGCTGCATGGTGCACATATCCGGATTCGATCGCTCCCAAACCCTTTTGTTTCCTGAGGCCATTGACGATTACGTCGGTGCGGACA
>CANJJI010000188.1 GCA_947474545.1 Beijerinckiaceae bacterium
CAAGCGCAGCAAAATGTCGGAACTTCTGACCTTTGGGTCGCCAGTCCTCGCTTTGATTGACGATGTCAGGGCGCGTGGTTCGGCTGTCAACGAATACAGGGTTGATATTGCGCTTCCGCGGATCGGCGCAGAACGCGTGGTCGATATTCATGCAGCGCCTCTGGCAACAAATGCACAAGAAGTAATCATAATGCTGCAAGAACGTACAATTGCAGACAAGATGAACCGGCAACTGACGCATAGAGGGGCTGCGCGCTCGGTTTCAGCGCTTGCAGCCATGCTGGCGCATGAAATCAAGAACCCGCTTTCGGGCATTCGCGGAGCTGCGCAATTGCTGGAATCCGAGCTTGGGGACACTGAGAGAGTATTGACGCGGCTGATCTGCGACGAAACCGACCGGATCGTGAAACTGGTCGATCGCATGGAAATGTTTTCAGACGGGCGGCCTGTCGCCCGTGAACCGATCAACATTCACTCCATACTTGACCATGTGAAACAGCTGGCGCAGGCGGGGTTTGCCCGGCATATCCGCTTTGTAGAGACTTATGACCCCTCTTTGCCCCCTGTCTTCGCCAATCGTGATCTCTTGGTGCAGGTCTATCTGAACCTCATCAAGAACGCGGCCGAAGCGATCGGGGAGGATGCGATCGATGGTGAAATCGAACTCTCGACAGCCTTTCGCCCGGGGGTTCGGATGCGTGTTCCCGGAACAGCGACGCCCATCGGACTGCCGTTGGAAATCTGCGTCCGCGACAACGGGCCCGGCGTCGCCGCAGATATCGCTGCAAATCTGTTTGATCCCTTCGTTTCGAACAAGGCGTCGGGAAGTGGCCTTGGTCTTGCTTTGGTAGCCAAGATCATCGGCGATCACGGAGGGATAGTTGAGTGTGACTCCCTGCCACGGCGGACATCATTCAGGGTTTTGCTGCCGATGGCGAGCCCACAGGATGGACGTAGTACAGAGCGTGCGGACTGACGTGATCGTGCAGGAAGTAAGTTTGGCGCGTCTGGCCAGAAGCTGAATTCAGGAGATCAACCGTGATGCCGAGCGGGAGCATATTGGTAGCCGATGACGATGCCGCCATCCGCACGGTCCTTGGGCAGGCCCTTTCGCGTGCCGGATACGACGTGCGTGTGACCAGCAATGCCGCAACGCTTTGGCGTTGGGTTCAGGCCGGGGACGGAGATCTCGTCATCTCCGACGTTGTCATGCCCGACGAAAACGCGTTCGATTTGTTGCCGCGCATCAAAAAGGCGCGGCCAGAACTGCCGATCATCATCATGAGCGCGCAGAATACGTTCATGACGGCGATCAGGGCGTCAGACGGCGGCGCTTACGATTATCTGCCCAAGCCCTTCGACCTCAAGGATCTGGTGTCAGTCGTTGGCCGCGCGCTCAGCGAACCGCGCAAGGGCCTTGCCAAAGAAAGCCCGGAAGAAAACGAGGGCATGCCGCTTGTGGGCCGCTCCCCGGCCATGCAGGAAATCTACCGCACACTTGCCCGGTTGATGCAGACGGATCTGACTGTAATGATCTCCGGCGAATCCGGGACCGGAAAGGAATTGGTCGCGCGCGCTCTGCACGATTACGGCAAGCGGAAGAAGGGCCCATTCGTCGCTATCAATATGGCGGCGATCCCGCGTGACCTCATTGAAAGCGAATTGTTCGGCCACGAGCGCGGCGCTTTTACCGGAGCCAATACGCGCTCCGCCGGGCGTTTCGAACAGGCAGAAGGTGGTACGCTTTTTCTCGACGAAATCGGCGACATGCCCATGGAGGCGCAAACGCGGCTTCTTCGTGTGTTGCAACAGGGGGAATACACGACCGTCGGCGGACGTAATGCGATCCGCACGAATGTCCGCATTGTTGCCGCGACCAATAAGGATCTCCGCCAGACCATCGCCCAGGGCCTGTTTCGCGAAGACCTCTTTTACAGGTTGAACGTGGTGCCAATTCGTCTTCCGCGTCTGCGTGAGCGCACGGAAGACATTCCCGACCTCGTTCGTCATTTCTTCAAAAGCGCGGCGGCCGAGGGGCTTCCCTTGAAGCAGATCGACTCGGCAGCGCTCGACCGGTTGAAGACTCACCCCTGGCCAGGCAATATCCGCGAGCTTGAAAACCTGATCCGCCGCCTTGCCGCGCTCTATCCTCAGGAGACGATAACCGCGCCACTGGTCGAAGCTGAACTTGAACAGGAAAGCGAGTTTTCGCTTGGCGCTCCGGCTGTGGCCGTGGCGAGCGCGGCGGCGCCAGCTGCGGGACTGGCGCCGGCTCGGACCGGTTCGGCTTCCAACCTTGTGCTGGCGGTTGAAAACCACATGGCTTCAATCTTCAAGGCGCATGGTGAAGATCTGCCGCCGCCGGGGCTCTACCATCGCGTCCTCAAGGAATTCGAATATCCGCTGATTGCCGCTGCACTGGCGGCGACACGCGGCAACCAGATCCGGGCGGCCGAGTTGCTGGGCCTCAATCGCAATACCTTGCGCAAGAAAGTGCGCGACCTCGATATCCGGCTGATGCGTTCGCCAAGATAACTTCAGACGCAAGATAACTTCAGAAGATTGATGGGCCAAGGCTCGACGAACCGGCCGGGGTTGCGTATCTTTGGTTCATGCAAAGCTCCCGGCACCTCCTCTTGATCGCAATTCTGGTTGGCGTTTTGAGCCTTGCCGGAATTCACACCGGTCAAGCGCAGGAGATCGAGGCGACAGAAGGCTTCGTCAATGCGCGGATCGGCGGCAAACTCGTCCGCCTCGAAACCTTTGTCGCGCGGATGAAAGATTTGCCTGGAGGGCAGACACGTCTGCCGATCGCTCTCATCGCCCATGGAAAGCCGCCGACAGACGGGCGTATGACTGATATGCGCGCGCGCGCCTATGGGCCTCACGCCCGCGATTTTGCCTTGCGCGGCTATCTGGCAGTCGTTGTCATGCGGCGCGGATTTGGCCGTTCAGACGGTCCATCGCCGGTGGCTGTGTCCTGTGGAGAAAAGACTTTTGCAGAGCGTTTTGAAGCGGATGCTGACGATATGGAGGGCGCACTGGCGGTCATTTCCCAAAGGCCGGATGCAGATCCTGACAGGGTCGTCGCAATCGGCGTATCGGCTGGTGGCGCTGCGGTTATGACCCTGGCGGCACGCAATCCCGCTGGCCTTCGCGCCGTTGTCAATGTATCGGGCGGTTTGAGGATAGAAGGATGCGCGAGAGACAACCAGCTGGTTTCGCCCATTGCTGAAGCGGGGGGCCGCGCCAAATCCAAGTCGGTCTGGATTTATGCGGAAAACGATTCGTTCTTTCCGCCTTCCATCGTTGACAAGATGCATGAAGGCTATCTTGCCAAAGGCGGGGACGTCAGGCGCGTCCGGGTCCCGGCGATGGGGACTGATGGCCATTCGATGTTTGGGACGCTTGCAGGCCGTCGCATCTGGCTTTCGGAAGCCGACACGCTGCTGCGTGACGTCAGTCTGCCGACCTGGACCCAGGCGAATGTGCGGGGCATGTTGCAGGCGCTCAAACTCAACGAAAAGCAAAGCTCGTTTATCGAACGTTATCTGAGTTCGCCCGCCGACAAGGCGCTGGCGAAATCGGTGACATCCGACAGGACGCTCTTTCAGTTTGGCGCCGGTGGCATGGCCGAAGCCCGCGAAAGGGCAATGCGAACCTGCGAGAGCCGTGAGCCAAAAGAAAAATGCGAAATAGTTGCGGAAAACTTTGAGCTGGCGCGACCGGCCGGAGAACGCCGGATTTTGGCGCTGAAACCGCTGCCACCCATTCCACCGCCTGCAAAGCAGGGCGACTGATGGGTCTCCCGCTTCTCTAATTGCGAGCCTGCGTTTCTTCTTTGTTATGATGGCGCTATTTGCTCCAAATTTTGTCGCAATCGGGCAACAGTGTGGTACGCATGCAACGTACCGCTTGACATGATTCCACATGTCAGGGCCGCGTTGCTTGCTGCGCCGGGAGCTGGTTTCAAATAATGACGTTATCCGAGGCCGACCAGAACAATGCACCGGTCGAAATTTCGAGCGGAAGCTGGCCGATGAGGCTGGGCAGGGTGACCGTTATTCTGGCTCTGTTGAGCGCCGTTTCGACACTGCTCGTGTTTGCCGATTATACGCCGATCCGCCCGACCAATGACGTCGTCCTGGCGCTATTTGCCGTCAACGGGCTCTTTATTATCGCCTTGATCGTTCTGCTGGCGATTGAAATCTGGCGGCTGGTGGCAGCCCGCAAGGCGCAGGCGGCAGGCGCCAGATTGCACATTCGAATTGTTTCGTTGTTTTCTATTATCGCCGCTGTGCCAGCTATCATTATCGCAGGCGTGGGGACCGTGACGCTGGAGCGCACACTCAATCCGGCCTTCATGCAGGACGTGCGCGGCTTTATCCTGAACACCGGCGAAGCGGCCCGGCTTTTTAGCGAATCCCAATGCCGCGCGTTGCTGCGTGAAACGCGTCTGACCGCCTCAGATCTCGAGCGCGTCCATGGGATGTTTGAAAGCAACAGGCCGCTGTTTCGCGAATTCTTTGCTTCGCGGGCCAAATTCCTCGGTTTTGAGTCTGCCGCGTTGATCAAAAGCAGCGGAGAGATTATCGAACGGGGCACTGCGGCCGAAACGCGTATTGTCACGCCTGAGCCCGGCGATTTCGAGGAGGCGAACAAGGACAATCTGACCTGCCTCCTGCTCGATGAAGGTCGCACCTTTGTCGCGCTCAATCCCGTTGCCGCCTATCCCGACACCTTTTTGTATGCCGAACGGCAGGTTGACCCTTTCGCGGTGGAATTTCCCCGCCAGAGTCAGGCGCTGATCAATCTTTACGACGCCTATGACGGACACCGGCGCAATATCCAGATTGCCTTCGGTACGATGTATGCGCTGATCGCGTTGATTATGCTGCTCTCGGCGATGTGGATGGGGCTTTCCTTCGCCAACCGGCTGGCGCTGCCGATCCGCCGCCTGATTTCAGCGACAGATCAGGTCTCTTCCGGCAACCTGTATGTACAGGTTCCCACGAATAGGTCGGAAGGCGATTTTGCCCGGCTTGGCGATACTTTCAACAACATGACGAGTGAATTGCGCCTGCAGCAGAACAGGCTTCTGGCAGCCAGCCGTCTGAATGATGAACGGCGTTTGTTCACGGAGGCTGTGTTGTCGGGCGTGCCTGCAGGCGTCATAGGTATTGATGGGCAGGGCAAGGTGACTGTGCTCAATGCCTTCGCGCAGGAAATGGTCAACGAGATCAGCGGCGGCGGCGTGGGCGACACTATTGGCCGCGACATCGGGGCACTTGTTCCCGAGCTGAATGAAATGGTCAGCGCCGCGCGGGCGGCGTCGCTACGCATCTACCAAGGGCAGATCACTTTGACCCGGCGGGGCCGGGAACGCATCTTCAACGTGCGCATTGCAACCGAACAATCCACCGGCGCAGGCGGAAACTGCGTCATCACGCTTGACGACATTACCGATCTCGTAACTGCGCAACGCACTTCGGCATGGGCGGATGTCGCGCGGCGCATAGCGCATGAAATCAAGAATCCGTTAACGCCGATCCAACTTTCGGCTGAAAGGCTGAAGCGAAAATACGGGCGGGTTATCACGACAGATCGCGAAGTCTTCGACCAGTGCACAGATACAATCGTGCGGCAGGTCGATGACATCAAACGCATGGTCGACGAATTCTCGAATTTTGCCCGCATGCCCAAGGCGCGGCTCGAAGAAGACGATCTCAACGATTGCGTGAAGCAAGCCGTATTTCTGATGCGGGTCGGCAATCCGGGAATCACGTTCGAAGAACGCCTGCCATCGGCGTCCATCCGTACGTGGTTCGACCGGCGGCTAGTATCACAGGCCCTGACGAATATCGTGAAGAACGCAACCGAAGCGATCAAAGGTTCAGAAAAGCCGATCGAGAACCCCCGGATCGTTGTCGGCCTGAGCGAAGTTTCAGACGGGCGGCTCTTCATTGACGTGATCGACAACGGCAAAGGCTTTCCCAGGGAAAACCGCCAACGCCTGCTTGAGCCCTATATGACGACGCGGGCTGAAGGCACTGGGCTGGGATTGGCGATCGTCGCGAAAATTTTCGAGGACCACGGTGGCGGCATCGAATTGCTCGATGCGCCAGGTCCCGAAGGTGCGGATCCGGCGGCGGCAACCGGCGCGTGGGTGCGCCTCTGGTTCAATAAACAGACTTCAGCCGATCTGGCAGCCCGGGCAACCGGGGCGGCGGCGGCGCAATGATGGTGCGAGAAGAAACATGGCGACGGATATTCTGATTGTCGACGATGAGACCGATATTCGCGATGCAGTTGCGGGCATCCTTTCCGATGAGGGGCATGGAACGCGCGTGGCCGGAAGTTCAGATGAAGCGCTGGCGGCAATCGAGGCCCGCCGGCCGCATCTGATCTTTCTGGATATCTGGCTGCAGGGTTCACGACTGGATGGCTTACAAATATTGAAGGTGATCAAGGAACATCACCCAGCTGTTCCCGTGGTGATGATTTCAGGTCATGGCAATATTGAAACTGCCGTTGAGGCAATCAAGCTTGGTGCCTATGATTTCATCGAAAAGCCTTTCAAGGCGGATCGTCTTGTGCTGGTTGCTGACAGGGCGCTTGAGGCATCGCGCCTTAAACGCGAGGTCACGGAATTGCGGACGCGCACTGGTGCTACCAACAAGATCATCGGCAACTCAGTGGCGGTCAATCATCTGCGCCAGACCATTGACAAGGTCGCGCCCGCCAATTCGCGAGTCATGATCACGGGTGCTCCCGGCGCGGGCAAAGAGCTCGCGGCGCGCATTATTCATGAGTCTTCTGCACGCTCGAATGGCCCGTTCATCGCCATCAATGCGGCCAACATCACGCCGGATTCGATGGAAACCGAGCTTTTCGGGATCGAGGGTGGCGACGGGCGGCAGCGCAAGATCGGCGCGCTGGAGGAAGCCCATGGCGGCACACTGCATATTGATGAAGTCGCCGATATGCCGCTTGAAACGCAGGGCAAGATCCTGCGCGTCCTGGTGGACCAGAGTTTTCAGCGCGTCGGCGGGGCGGCCCGTGTCCATGTTGACGTACGCATCGTCTCCTCAACCAGCCGGGATCTGGCTGCCGCCATCATGCAGAAAACATTTCGCGAAGATCTGTTTCACCGCCTCTCCGTGGTGCCGCTTTACGTGCCATCTCTCGCGGAACGGCGCGAGGACATTCCTGTGTTGATTGACTATTTCATTGATCAGCTTTCCATCACAACCGGCATGCCCAAACGCGCGGTCGGCGATGACGCCATGGCTGTGCTGCAATCGCACGACTGGCCCGGCAATATCCGCCAGCTGCGCAACAACGTCGAGCGCATGATGATCCTGGCGGCGGGGGATCCCGATGCCGTCATTACAGCCGATATGCTGCCGTCGGAAATCGGCGCCCTTGTGCCATCAACACCGGGTGGCAGCGGCGGCGAAAAGCTCATGAACCTGCCATTGCGCGATGCCCGTGAAGTGTTTGAGCGCGAATATCTGGTAGCGCAGATCAGCCGTTTTGGCGGCAACATTTCGCGTACCGCCGAATTCATTGGCATGGAGCGTTCGGCCCTGCACCGCAAGCTCAAGTCGCTCGCCATCGACTCCCGTGATTGAGCTTGCGCATGAGCCGGATTGCCTACGTGAATGGCCGTTATGTTCCCCATGCGCAGGCGCATGTACATATCGAGGATCGCGGCTTTCAATTTGCTGATAGCGTCTATGAAGTCTGTGAAATTCGCGCGGGGGCGTTGATTGATGCGCCCAGGCATCTGGCGCGTCTGCAACGCTCGCTGGATGAATTGAACATCGCCATTCCCATGGCGCGCGAGGCCCTTCTTCTGACGCTCAGCCAGGTCGCCGCCCGCAACAGGGTGCGTAACGGGATGGTCTATCTGCAGGTCACGCGCGGCGTTTCTCCCCGCGATCATGCTTTTCCCAAAACGCCCATTCGGCCCTCGCTGATAGTCACAGCGCGAGCACTGGATATAACGGCGGGCGATGCGCGGGCAGGGCAGGGTGTGAGCGTGATGACACTGCCTGAAACCCGCTGGACGCGTGTCGATATCAAGACAACTGGCCTCACTGCCAATGTCATGGCTCGCCAGGCAGCCCGCGCCGCAGGTCATTTCGAGGCCTGGTTCGTCGATGAACACGGCTATATCGTCGAAGGGGCCGCAACAAATGCATGGATCGTGACACGCGAAGGCCGGGTCCTGACCCGGCCCGATGATGGCTCGATATTACCGGGCGTTACACGCGCAACATTGTTGGACGTGATGACAGGCGAGGGCATTGGGTATGAGGAGCGGGCTTTCACTGTTCGGGAAGCTTGCCAAGCTGCTGAAGCCTTCTGTACCGGGGCGACGTTGATCGTGATGCCGGTTATCGCCATCGATGGGCAAAAGATTGGAACTGGCTGTCCAGGACCCGTTGCAACCCGGTTACGGGCAAAATTTCATGCCTACGCCTGCCGCGAGGCAGACAAACAGCGTTAAAAAAGCCATTTCGATTGTTTTTCTTGCATTTTCTCTCCCGCCGCGGGAAACTTTCGCCAGCAGGGATGAAAAAATCAGGCTTATATCCTATTTAAGAATGCGTAAGAGCCAATTGCGAAACCGCGATTGCGCGCTGATTTTTCGCCCTGAAAGGGAATAAATCGAGGCATCCGGGTCCGAACCTGGCATGGTGTTTCCACGACAAATCACCAACAGGCGAGTGCCTCG
>CANJJI010000189.1 GCA_947474545.1 Beijerinckiaceae bacterium
ATGTGAAGGTCGTGATTTTCGCGGATCGCCAACTCTATTACATGCTGAATTCGCTCGACCCGGACATGCCTCGTTTATTCAAGGTTCTCGCCGATTTCGATGATGAAACCACGCGGTCGCCGGGCAGTGAAGCACAATTGGCGCGTATGCTATCCAACGCAATCCGTGAAGAGAGATTGCATCCCGCCAGCCGCGCGGCAGTCGAGCGGGCCATCGAATATGCCAGCCGCCTCGCCGCCGACCGGGAAAAACTGAGTTTGATGATTGAGCCTATGAGGGATCTTCTGGTCGAGGCCAATCATTTCGCCGATCTCGCCAAAGCAGATACAATCACCGAGGTCCATCTGGATCTGGCGATTGCGCAACAACGCCGCCGTTCTTCACGAATTGAGGAACTCGGGCGCGAAAGCATATTGCGACAGATTTCGTTGATTGAAACCGAAGGCATGAAGCCCGGCCAGATCAATGCGCTGAGTGTGATGGGGCTTGGCGGATACACCTTTGGCAAACCAACACGCATCACCTGCCGCGTCGCGCCGGGCACAGGCCGCATCGTTGATATCGAACGCGAGGTGGAGCTGGGCGGCGCGCTGCATTCCAAGGGCGTATTGATTTTGTCGGGCTTTCTGGCTGGCCGTTATGCGCTCAAGTTTCCCATGGCGCTGCAAGCCTCTATTGTGTTCGAGCAATCCTATGGCGGCGTCGATGGCGACAGCGCCTCTTCAACCGAGCTTTATTGTCTTTTGTCGGCGCTGGCCGATGTGCCCCTGCGTCAGGACCTGGCCGTTACTGGGTCGGTCAATCAGCACGGAAATGTACAGGCCATTGGTGGCGTCAATGAGAAAATCGAAGGCTTTTTTGATGTATGCGCTGCACGGGGGCTTTCCGGGACGCAGGGCGTGCTGATACCGCGCGCCAACGTGCAACATCTGATGTTGCGCCGCGACGTCCGAGACGCTTGTGAAGCTGGCCAATTTTCCATCTATTCAATTTCGAAAGTCGACGAAGGCATGGCTCTTTTGAGCGGCCTGCCTGCAGGCGAGCCGGACGAACAGGGCATTTATCCGGACGGGACGTTTAATAGGAAAGTTCAGCTCCGGCTGGAGGCTTTTGCTAAAATCCGCAGGGAACAGGCGCAGGGCTTCAACGGCAAGGAGACACTCACGTGAATGCGGCCCACATTACCCAATTCGTCATTGGCGTTTGTGGAGAATTACCGGGGCGTCAGGCGCTGGAAACAGCGGCAGAGATGGCGCGTATGTTCCGCGCTCGGTTTTCGGCTTTGATGATTGAAGACCCCGCGTCGGGTACATTGGGATATCTGCCCTTTGCGCGGGAATACGTACCGGGCCGCGCTGCCTGGCAAAACATTGGCGTTGCGGATGTTGAGGCGCGGCGGGCAAGTGCGCAGCGGCGCGTCCGCGACGCTTTCGCCACTATGGCGCAATTGCACGGCTTAAACGCAGATGTAGAAGTGTTAAGTGGCAATCTGCAGGACGAATTGACAGGCGCGCTGCATCCCGGCGACATTGTCGCCCTGCTGGCGCCAGCTCAGGCCAGCGAATGGATGACATTGCCATTCTCGGCTTTTGCTGAAGCTGCCTTTCAAGGACCTGCTACGGCGCTGTTGCTGCCCTCGCGTATCGCACGCCGAAAAGGGCCAGTCGTTGCACTGACAAACATGGAAGACAAGGCAAGTCTTTCATTGGCGGCGCGGCTCGCACAGGTTTCAGGAGAGATGCTGATTGTTATGGCCGCTGGCGTCAATGACATGGCGGGTGGTGCGTCTACCCTGTCGGAACTCATTGATTTCCCGCTCGAGCGGTTGCGCATCATCGACGTCGATGGAGCCAATTTGCGCGACATCAAACAATGGCTTTGGGATATTGAAGAACGAATGCTTGTCGTAGGGCGTGAGCTGTTAACTGAGCCAGGCCTTGGGGAATTGATCAGTCTGGCCTCGGCGCGCGGAATACCGGTATTAATTCCCGGCAACCCGGCGGCGCGTCAGGAAGATTGATCGTAGAAGACCAGAGTTCGCGTCTGCCCTGTGACGGCGACTTCCCCTTTTGAGTTGGTCAAGGTTCCATCGAAGGTCACGATATGCCCGTTTAACGAAGGCTTGTCTTCAATCGTGGCGGGCTTCCAGATACAATGCAGTCTTTCTTCCGCCATAACGGCGCGGCGAAATCGAAATGTGATTTCCAGACCGACATTCTTTTCAGCGCGGCTGGTTGTAAATGTTGCTGTGAAGGCTGCCATCGCGCCCGCCGTATGGGCGCCTGCTACGATCAGTCCGCCAAAGCGCGAAGCCTTCGCGTAATCTTCGTCCAGATGCAGCGGGTTCATGTCGCCGATAAATCTGGAAAAGGCGCGGGTGTCGTCTTTGCTGAAGACCATGTTCTTTTCGAAAAGTTCGCCGATTGTGAACGGTGGAAGTTGCTTTGCAGTGTCGTTCATGATGCACGATTTTCTGAAAGAAGGGCTTCTCGCGTGAGCTTGTCCGCAACGATCTTGCGCATCGCCATCTTGTCGACTTTGCCAACGCGCGTAACCGGGAACTCTCCGACGGTTTCGATCCGCTCAGGCAATTTGAATTTGGCCAGGCCTTGTGCGGCGAGAAACTGCCCCAGCGCAGGCACGTCCGGCGTCTGCGCACCTGGGCGTGGAATGATAAATGCGCAGGCGCGTTCGCCGAGATAGCGATCTGGCATGGCGACAACCTTCGCGTCGAGCACAGCAGGATGTTCAACGATAAGACGTTCCACTTCTTCGGCTGCGAATTTTTCATTACCGCGCGAAATATTATCTTTCAGCCGTCCGAGGAACGTATAATAGCTCTTTCCATCTATGATCGTCTCCCGCACGATATCGCCGGTCCGAAAATAGCCGTCAGACGTGAAGCTGATTTTATTGATGGCGCCGGGCGCGTTGTAATAGGCGCGCACGCTGTGCGGCCCAAAAAAACACAATTCGCCTTCCTGCCCTGATGGCAATTGCGTTTCACTTTCGGGATCGAGAACGCGCACCTGATCGAGCGGGCCGGACGGCCAGCCGTTGGTGGTAAAGCGCTGCAACGTTGGTTCATCCGGAGATGTTGTCATCAACAATCCCTCGGTGATTCCATACAAATTCATTGTGGTAACGCCGATATGCGCTTCAATGGCGTCCGATCGGTCCATGCCAACAAACATGCGCAACGAGGACAGATCAAAATGTTTGCGTACATCCTTGAAATCTAGAAGGCGCGGCGCAACAGGGCCGATGCTGCCTGCATAGGTCACGCGGTATTTTTCTATCGCGCCCAGAAACATCTGCAGGTCGAACCTATCCTGCAACACGATGGTCGTCCGCATGAGCAACGCTGGCAACACTATCAGCAGCATCGCCGCATTATGAATAACCGGCAGAGGCCAGATAGCAATCTCATCAGGCGAATATTGATGTTGTTTCGCCCAGGCGCGAGCTTGCCCAAGATATTCTCCGTGAAAGCGGGGAATGATTTTCGGTACGCCGGTCGAGCCGCCGGAGAGCTGGAATGTCAGAACATCCTCAGGGCCGGGTTTAACAGACGCTAGCTGCGCACGTGCGGTCTCAAAATCGCGTGATGCGACCATCGTTTCAAAAGAATGCGAACCCGTTGGCGCTGCGCCGCGCGCCACAACCAAATGCTTCATGGAAGGCGCGTGTTGCATCATTTTTTGCGCAAACCCGGTCAGATTAAACGAAGCGTTGAAATCGGCCTGTACGAAATAGCCGGTCGCGCCGGACATTTCTGCAAGCTGGCCAATTTCAATCTCGCGATATTGGGGCAAGGTGCAGACAGGAACAACTCCCGCCTTGTAGCATGCGCACAAAGCAATCAACGTTTCCGCGATTGAGCCCATCTGAAAAATGGCGCGATCGCCGGGCTTGAAACCCGCATCCAGCAGCGCGGCGCCAAGAATTTCAGTTCGCCGGTCAAATTCTGCAAACGTATATTTCTGTCCACCTGCGATCAGATAGGTCTTGCCGGGTTGAATATGGGCCGCTTCGCGGACGGCATCGCCAACACTCATGCGCAGCCATGCACCTGCGGCGAAATAGGTCTCGGCTTCGCTTGCTGGCCGATAATGTACGCCTTCAATGTTAACGTGCGCGCGGTTTTCAGACATTACGGTTTCCTGGTAACTTCTTTCATCCACTCAACAATGTCCGCAGGCTGACCGGCAACATCCGCAACAAGCGCCTGTAGCTTTTCGCCGGACATGTGATCTGCGCCAAGTCTGCGGCGTTTGGCGTCGGCGATGAATTCAGGATCGGCGGACATGGCGTCGAATGCGCGGCGAAGGGCCTGCGTGCGCGAAGCATCGTTGCCCGGAGGAGCAACCACGGCCCGGCCGACTGTCGAAGTAGATGCAATGAGCTTAAGGGCATTGCGATCACGCTCGTTGTTGACAAGCTCAAGTATTGTCGGCACATCCGGCAGCTGCTTCATGCGCTCCATGCCGATTGTATATAAAATTCTGATCTTGTTTCCGTCGAACCAGTCTTGCTTTGTCTGCAGATAGTCCCAGCTCGTACTGCCATTACCATGGGCTTCGCCCGCTTCCACTGCAAGCCCCATGCGGGCGCTTGAATTATAACCAAGGATCACCTTGAACTTGGTGCCGAGCATACGGTTGAGCGCCCAAGGTATAGTCGCAGACGTACCCGCAGCCGCATTGGCAGAAATGATCATCTCAACCTTCTTGGCGTCGTCAATTGTCTTGGCAGGGGCGTCGTGCCAGAAAAAGCCGACAAGATCGCTGGCGTCGACGCGGCCGATATAAGTGAATTCTTCCGATTTATACTTGCGTTCGGGGTTGGTGAATTTTTCCAGGATGAAGGTTGGTTGGAACATGGCGAGCATGGTGCCGTCTTTCGGCCCGGTCGCAAAAACATATTCCGCCGCAGCGATGCTGCCTGCGCCGGGCATGTTGCGCGGCACGATGGTTGGCCGTCCCGGTATGTGCTTGGTCAGATATTGCAAGGCAAGGCGCGAGGAAAAATCATAGCCGCCGCCTTCGCCCGTGCCGATAATCCAGGTAATCGTACGGCCTCGATAGAAATCGGCGATAGGCTCCTGTGCCTGCGCAAAACCTGCCGGCATCACAAACGCCATAGCGCCAAAGACAATTGATTTGATTTTCATGATTGAACTTCCATTACGCCATATTCGTAGTGTCTTGGCGCAGATGCGCCGTAGCTTCGATATCCAGCGCGCCGTTTTTGGATAGCACGACACGATAAATGTCGCGCGCCTGTTCCGGCGTGACATAACCTTCGCGTACATCGAAGGCTACCTTTTCCGGATCGCGATCGATTGGCGCGCCAAATCCGCCGCCGCCACCTGATCTTGTGTTAAATCCTTCGCCTGGCTTGATACGTTTGAGCGCCAGTTTGGCATTCGGTACATCGCGTTCTTCGCCGCCTTCCCAATTGATTGTGACTTCATTGCCAAAGCCATCAAGTCCGCCGGCAAGGCCCCAGGGCGCGCAATGCATGCGGTCTGCCTGCGAATTGACGGTCATCGGCGAACGGGCAAGGCAGCGTCGCTCAATACCGAGCCCGCCACGAAATTTGCCCGCGCCGCCTGACCCATCGCGCAGAGCGAAGCGTTCCACAATGATGGGATATTTGGCTTCCGTCGCTTCCACGGGCGAATTATGGGTGTCGCCATCATTGAGACAGACGGTGGCGCTTTGTCCGTCCTCGGTGAGTTTTGCGCCCCAGCCGCCGCCAAGCGGCCCAAAACTGCCCATGAAGAAACCGCCGGTTTTCGGCGAGATTCCATACATGCGTGTAGACAGGAGATCCGCATGATGGCCCGCGATGACGCGATCGGGCACCGCGTGTTGCAATGCCTTGAAAATCGTATCGACAATAGTCATTGGAAACGTCATCCACGCGCGCATGGCTGCTGGCTTTACCGCGCTGACAATCGTGCCTTCCGCTAGCTTCACCTTCAGTGAACGGAATGAGCCTTCATTGATGGGATAGTCAGTTGGCGACGTCAGACATTTGTAGGCGACCTGGGCGCAGGCGGTGCCTGTCGTGCTGCCCGAATTGAAGAAGCCGCGGACTTGGCGGCTGACCTCAGTGAGATCGACAGTGAAGTCGCCGCCTTCAACAATCACGCGCACCTTGATCGGCACATTCCTGCCGATATCGACGCCATCATCATCCATGTATGATGTGGCTTCATATATGCCATCGGGTATGGCCAGCGTGCGCGCCCGCGCACCAGCTTCCGATTGTTTCATGATGCGCGCGATGGCGGACAGCACTTCTTCGCGGCCGTAACGCGCGAGCAATTCGCCATAGCGCCGTTCGCCGGATTTCACGGCTGTGATCTGAGCGCGCAAATCGCCCATGGCGCGGTCCGGCAGTCGCACGTTCATATAGATCAACCGCACAAGATTCTCGTTTACCACGCCGCGAGACTGATATTTCATGATCGGGATTTGCAGCCCTTCGGAATAAATATCCGTGGTGCTGCCGCCCAATTGTCCGCCGACATCAGGCCAGTGCGCCATGCAGCAGGAAAATCCTGACAGTATGCCCTCGTGAAAGATCGGTAGGCTGAAGGTGAAATGATTAAGGTGCGAGCCGGTGAGATAGGCGTCATTGGTGACGAGAATATCGCCGGGGTGAATATTGGCGAGGCCAAAATGCTGAATCTTCGCGCGCACAGTCTCCGCCATGCCGCGAATGAACATCGGCAGACCAAGGCCAATAGATACCGTATCGCCTTCGGGCGTGAATAGACCAACCGTGAAATCCAGTGCTTCGTAGATGATCGTGTTATAGGCAGTCCGCATGAGATTGGTCTTCATCTCGGAAGTCACTGCCAACACGCCATGGCGCACGATTTCGGTCAGGACCGGATCATCTTTGGAAAAACGGCGCGGGGCAGGGGTCTTCTTGCTTGCAGGCTTTCCGGACTTTGCCGCAAGCTTTTGCGGTGGTTTTTTGGAGGCCGAACGAGCCATGTCTCTCTCCCTGTTCCGGTTCAGGCTGCTGCCACCGGTCGCATGTGAATGACACAACAAAAAATGCAGGCTGTTGCAAGGCTCAGCGAAGCAAAAATGTCCCGGAGGATGAAATGACACGTCCCGTCACCCGCATGAACAGCAAAAACAGGTTCAAGCTCGGCCTTTTTGGCCTCAATTGCAGCGGCGGACTGACGATGACCAAGGCGCCCGAACGCTGGGACCAGAGCTGGGACAACAATCTGAAGGCAGCGCAACTCGCTGAAGCCGCCGGGCTTGAATTCATGCTCCCCATCGGCCGTTGGCATGGTTATCGCGGCGAAACAGATACGGAAGGCACGACTTGGGAAACCCTGACTTGGGCGACCGGCCTGCTGGCGGCGACGAAGGAAATTTCGGCTTTCTGCACATTGCATGTGGCCTTCGTGAACCCGGTCTTCGCCGCCAAGCAGATGGTGACCGCGGATCATGTCGGCAAAGGCCGCTTCGGCATCAATATCGTCTCAGGCTGGAATCAGGGCGAGTTCGGCATGTTCGGCATAGATCTGCGCGAACACGATGCGCGTTATGATTTTTCAGAAGAGTGGACGCAGGTCCTCACACGCATCTGGAGCGAAGATGAGCCGTTTGATTTCAATGGAAAATATTTTCAGCTGAAGGGCGTTCTGTGCAAGCCCAAACCTTTTGGCGGCGGACGTCCGATGATCATGAGCGCAGGCACGTCCGATGCGGGAAAGCGCTTTGCAGCGCGCCATGCTGATTGCATGTTCATGACGATTTTCGACATATCCAAAGTCAGCAATGACGCCGCCGCCTTGCGTGCGCTTGCGCCTGCCGGCCAGAAAACAGGCATCTTTGCCAGTGGCCATCTCTTTACGCGCAAGACCGAGAAAGAGACGAAGGAATGGTACGATTATATTGTCCATGAGAATGGTGATTGGGTTGCCGGCGAGCACATAGCTCGCATTCGATTGGCGGGCGGCGGTCAATCCATCCCCGAATCGGTGTTGCGCGAAAAAACCGCGCATCTCATCGCGGGAATTGGCACCACGCCAATGGTCGGCAGTTACGATCAGGTCGTCGAAAAGATGCGGCAATTGTCCGAGTCTGGCCTCGACGGTATGGCGTTGGGCATGGTCAATTACATCAATGAGTTCGACATCTTGCGCGACGAAATCCTGCCGCGGCTCGAACGCATCGGCTTGCGTGAAAAATTCCACGCGGCTTGAGAATCCGTCTCCACGTCACATCATTACGCGGGCGATCTGATAGGCGGAGATGCCGAGGACTAGGACGCCAACGATACGCCCGAGCCGCCGGGGTGAAATCTGGCGCACCGCGTATCCAGCCAGCGGCGCGGCGACGATGCCGCCAACTACCAGCCCGGCGACGGCTGCGGCATGTTTTGTAATGTCGTCAGCATCATCCCAGCGGCCAGACAGCAGCGCTGTGA
>CANJJI010000190.1 GCA_947474545.1 Beijerinckiaceae bacterium
ATGTTGCTTGGCGATAAGCAGACCGAAGCGATCATAATGATCGGTGAAATCGGGGGCTCTGCAGAAGAAGATGCCGCGCAATTCCTGATCGATGAAGCCAAGCGTGGCCGCAAAAAACCAATGGTTGGCTTCATCGCGGGACGCACCGCGCCTCCGGGACGCCGCATGGGTCATGCTGGCGCCATTATTTCAGGCGGTAAAGGCGGTGCAGAAGACAAGATTGCGGCGATGGAAGCTGCGGGCATCCGCGTTTCACCGTCGCCGGCGCGTCTGGGCAAGACCCTAGCGGATCTGCTGAAAGGCTAAAAGATGGGCCTGGCGTATTCCGAGCTGGTTGTTGCACACACCCGCAAGCCCGAGCTTGCGGGCATGGTAGTGGCTGCTTTAGGCGAAACGGGATCGCTGCATCTATGTTTTCCAAAACAGGTTGTACTGCAACTTCAGCTTGACGAGTTGGAAAAGCTGGGAGCGGTGCCCACCGGTGGTTTGAAACAGATGGCGTCTTATGCCGGACCCATTCATTTGCACTTTGGCAATTGCAACGGCTTTATGGGCGCCATACCCACGGAAGATCTGGACCTGGCGGAATCACCAGCTTCGCGCGCAATAAGGGTTAATTCCCTCAACCCGAATTTAAATGCACCGGCTGCGAAGGGGCTAGGCGCTTCGCATGTGGAATATGACGAGATGGAACGGAAATGAACACGATTGACCGGAAGCCTTTCGAAATTGATGCGTCGTTCCTGACGGGCGCGAATGCCGCTTATATCGAGGATCTCTATGCCCGTTTCGAAATTGATCCTGCGTCGGTGGACGCAGAATGGGCGAAATATTTCTCCACGCTCCAGGACGAGCGCGGGACCGTTGAAAAAAGTGTTCGCGGCGCATCCTGGAAAAAGGCCAACTGGCCGCAGCATGCCAACGGCGAACTTGTTTCGGCGATGGATGGAAACTGGATCCAAGTCGAAAAAGCCGTTGCGCAAAAAATAAATGGCAAGGCGCAATCGGCGGGCGCCCAGATTTCACCCGAGGAGGTGCAAAGAGCTACACGCGACAGTGTGCGTGCGCTCATGATGATTCGCGCCTATCGCATGCGCGGCCATCTCCACGCCAATCTTGATCCGCTAGGTCTTGAACCGGCAAAAGATCATGAAGAGCTGCATCCCTCGACCTATGGTTTCATGGAAGCGGATTACGGCCGTAAGATTTTCATCGATCGTGTGCTCGGGCTGGAATATGCGACCATCCCGGAAATGCTCGCCATTTTGCGCCGCACCTATTGTGGTACAATTGGCTTCGAATTCATGCATATTTCAGATCCCGCCGAGAAGGCTTGGATTCAGGAACGCATTGAAGGGCCGGACAAGGAAATCACTTTCACGCCCGAAGGCAAGCGCGCTATTATCGCCAAACTCGTCGAAGCCGAAGGTTTTGAAAAATTCTGCGACCTGCGTTTTCGTGGCACCAAGCGCTTTGGTCTTGATGGCGGCGAAGCTGTTATCCCCGCTCTTGAGCAGATAATCAAACGTGGTGGCGCCCTTGGCATCAAGGAAATCGTGGTGGGCATGTCCCATCGCGGACGCCTGAACGTGCTGGCCAATGTGATGCATAAGCCGGTACGCGCCATTTTCCACGAATTCAAAGGCGGTTCGTTCGCGCCGGACGAAGTGGAAGGCTCGGGCGATGTGAAATACCATCTGGGCGCTTCATCTGATCGCGAGTTCGATCAGAACAAGGTGCATCTGTCCCTGACTGCCAATCCCTCGCATCTGGAAATCGTCGATCCCGTGGTGCTCGGCAAAGTGCGTGCGAAACAGGATCAACTCAACGACATTACTGAACGCTCGAAAGTTCTCCCACTGCTGATTCACGGCGATGCTGCCTTTGCCGGACAGGGTGTCGTGGCCGAATGTTTTGGCCTTTCTGGCCTCAAGGGTTATCGCACGGGTGGATCGATCCATGTCATCGTGAACAATCAGATAGGCTTTACCACCTATCCACGTTATTCACGTTCCTCGCCTTATCCGTCAGATGTGGCGAAGATGATCGAAGCGCCGATCTTCCATATCAACGGCGATGACCCGGAAGCCGTGGTTTTCGCTGCCAAGGTCGCAATCGAATTCCGGCAGAAATTCCACAAACCGGTCGTACTTGATATGCTCTGCTATCGCCGTTACGGCCATAACGAGGGCGATGAGCCGGCATTCACGCAACCCTTGATGTACAAGAAGATCAGGGATCAGCGTACGACGCTCGAAATCTATTCGGAAAAGCTTACGAGTGAAGGTGTCATCACCAAAGGCGAAGTCGACAAGCTGGTAGGCGACTGGCGTTCGCGCCTTGATGTCGAATTCGAGGCCGGACAAAGTTACAAGCCTAACAAGGCCGATTGGCTTGACGGCCGCTGGTCGGGTCTCCGGCCCGGCGAAGCGGGTTCTGACGATCCGCGCCGCGGTGAAACGGGCGTCGATATGAAGACGCTGAAGGAAATCGGCGAAAAGATCACGAAGGTGCCGGAAGGCTTCCACGTCCACCGTACCATTCAGCGCTTCCTTGATGCGCGTGCGAAAATGTTCGAGACCGGCCTGGAGTTCGACTGGGCGACTGGCGAATCGCTGGCGTTTGCAACGCTGGCGCTTGAAGGTCACCCCATCCGCCTGTCCGGTCAGGACAGTGAACGCGGCACATTCTCCCAGCGTCATTCCGTGCTGATCGATCAGGAAAATGAAGAGCGCTATATCCCGCTCAACAATATTCGCGACGGTCAGGCCCGATACGAAGTCATCAATTCCATGCTTTCCGAAGAAGCGGTGTTGGGCTTCGACTACGGTTATTCGCTGACCGAGCCGAATGCACTCACAATGTGGGAAGCACAATTTGGCGATTTTGCGAACGGTGCGCAGGTCCTGTTCGACCAATTTATCTCGTCTGGAGAGCGCAAGTGGTTGCGTCTGTCTGGACTCGTCTGCCTGTTGCCGCATGGCTATGAAGGGCAGGGGCCGGAACATTCCTCAGCCCGACTGGAGCGTTTCCTGCAGATGTGCGCGGAAGACAACATGCAGGTCGCCAATTGTACGACGCCTGCTCAATATTTCCACATTCTGCGCCGTCAGCTGAAACGTGATATTCGCAAGCCTCTTATCCTCATGACGCCGAAGTCGCTGTTGCGCCACAAGCGCGCCGTGTCGACATTAGCTGAAATGGAGACGGGTTCGGCGTTCCATCGCCTTCTCTGGGAAGATGGCGAGCGCGCGCAAGGCGAACGGCCCAAGCTGGTGAAGGATGAAAAGATCCGCCGGGTCATCCTGTGTTCGGGCAAGGTCTATTATGATCTCTTCGAGGAGCGCGAAAAGCGCGGTGTTGACGATGTGCACATCGTACGCGTCGAACAGCTTTATCCATTCCCGCTGAAGGCGCTGGTCACGGGTCTGTCCCGCTTCAAGAAGGCGGATGTGGTCTGGTGTCAGGAAGAGCCCAAGAACATGGGCGCATGGACTTTTGTCGAGCCCTATCTGGAATGGGTCCTGAACCAGTCGGGTACAAAGGGCCGCCGGCCGCGTTATGCCGGACGTCCAGCATCGGCGGCGACAGCTACAGGCCTGATGTCCAAACATATGGCGCAGTTGAAAGCGTTTCTCGACGAGGCTTTCGCGGAATAGTCGCGGACGGCTCTGAACAATCCAAAGGAAGGACCGCGTGCGCGCGGAAGATGCTATGGCAATGGAAATACGCGTTCCCACTCTCGGCGAATCCGTCAGCGAGGCCATTATCGGCAAGTGGTTCAAGAAACCCGGCGATGCGGTAAAGGCCGACGAGCCGCTGGTTGAATTGGAAACCGACAAGGTCACACTGGAAGTTAACGCGCCTGCATCCGGCGTGTTGTCAGAGGTTCTCGCCAAGGACGGAGAAACTGTCGGGGTTGGAGCCTTGCTTGGGCAGATTACAGAGGGGGCTGCCGGTACGGTATCTGCGGTCGCCGCAGCGCCGCAAAAGCCGAAACCGGCGGCGGGACCCGCTCCCGCTGCCATGCCCGCCGCTCCTGCTGCAGCTAAAATTGCAGCTGATAACAATATTGATCCAAACGCTATAGTCGGCTCGGGAAAGCGCGGTCAGGTGTTGAAGGGCGATGTACTGGCGGCGATTGCTGCGCCCTCGCTTGCAGCAGCGCCTGCGCCCATCGCTGTCCGAGCTCTGTCGCCTGCCGATGATGCCTCGCGCGAAGAACGCGTGAAGATGACCCGTCTGCGCCAGACCATCGCGCGGCGTCTCAAAGATGCCCAGAATACAGCGGCCATGCTGACCACCTTCAACGAGGTCGACATGAGCGAGGTCATGGCCCTGCGCAATAAGTACAAGGATATCTTCGAGAAGAAGCACGGGGCCAAACTTGGCTTCATGAGTTTTTTTGTGAAAGCCTGTGTGCAGGCGTTGAAAGATGTACCTGCGGTCAATGCCGAAATCGACGGGCAGGATATCGTTTACAAGAATTACTATCACATGGGCATTGCTGTCGGCACCGACAAAGGCCTCGTTGTTCCCGTGGTGCGCGACGCCGACCGTATGGGGCTTGCGGATATCGAAAAGTCCATTGGCAATTTTGGCCGCCGCGCCCGTGATGGCCAGCTCAAGATAGAAGAAATGCAGGGCGGCACGTTCACTATTACTAACGGCGGCATCTATGGTTCGCTGATGTCGACTCCGATCCTCAATGCGCCGCAATCAGGCATTCTTGGCATGCACAAGATCCAGGAGCGGCCGATGGTTGTTGGTGGCAAGATTGAAGCGCGTCCAATGATGTATCTGGCGCTCAGCTATGATCACCGCATTGTCGATGGCAAGGAAGCAGTGACGTTTCTTGTCCGCGTCAAGGAAGCGTTGGAAGATCCGGCGCGGCTGATTCTCGACATCTGAGCGTCGGTCGCTGGTTCTGGCTTGTATCCTTCTGGAGGCGAACATGATCGGTATGCGCATCTTCATCGCCGGCGCGGCTTGTGTCTCGCTGACGCAGGGCGTGCAAGCGCAATCGGCGCCAGCGGAACTCGTCAAGACGCGCGCGGCCTTTGCCGCCGCTGTTGCGGGGAACAACGAAAAAGCAGCGGCCGAGCTCAGCGCCTTTCCACTCGTCAACCGCGTCTATCAAGACAAGCCTGTCATTCCGCGTTCTGAATTTGGCCGCTTCCTCAGAACCTATCGCGCGCTCGGCAAGTGCCTGAAGTCGGATCCGCTCACGCGCGAGAAGAACCAGAAAGGCAAGGCAACTGGCAATTGGCTGCTGGACTGCGACGGCAATTATGTGCTCTTCGGCCAGAAGAACGGTCGCTGGATGCATATCGGCTACGAAAACGTCAACGAGTGAAGCGCAGCCAATCTCCCGCGCGCGCACAGGAAAGTCGATAGTTCATGCTTCACGATCTCATCGTCATCGGCACTGGCCCCGGCGGCTACGTTTGCGCCATTCGCGCGGCGCAGCTGGGCATGAAAGTCGCTGTCGTGGAAAAACGCGCGACGCACGGGGGCACTTGCCTTAACGTGGGCTGCATTCCATCAAAGGCGCTTCTGCATGCGTCGGAAATGTTCGAGCAAGCGGGCCATGAATTTGCTTCGCTCGGCGTTGTCGTTGATAAACCGAAGCTCGATCACTCGGCTTTCATGAAGCATAAGGACGATACTGTCGCCGCCAATGTGAACGGCGTCGGGTTCCTGTTGAAGAAAAACAAGATCGATGCCTTCCATGGCACGGGTGTAATCAAGTCTGCAGGGAAGGTCGAAGTAACGGACGCCGATGGCAAAGTCACTTCTCTGGAAGCCAAGAATATTGTGATTGCCACGGGTTCTGATGTTGCAAGCCCGCCGGGCGTCAAGGTCGAATTTGATGAGAGGGTCATCGTATCCTCTACCGGCGCGCTGACGCTTTCAAAAGCGCCTGCTAAACTTGTTGTTATCGGCGCTGGAGTGATCGGTCTTGAAATGGGCTCGGTATGGCGGCGACTAGGGGCTGATCTGACAGTCGTCGAATATCTAGACCGGATTTTGCCGGGTATGGACAGCGAAGTCGCCAAGCAGTTCCAGCGCATCCAGGAAAAGCAGGGCGTGAAATTCAAGTTGTCGTCCAAGGTGACAGCTGTTGAGAAAACAAAGTCCGGCGCGAAAGTCGTGTTCGAGCCTGTGGCAGGTGGTGAAGCGCAGACGCTGGAAGCTGACGTTGTTCTGGTTGCGACGGGCCGCCGTCCTTATACCGATGGTCTGGGGCTGGAAGCTGCAGGCGTTGCGCTGGATCGCGGGCGCGTGGTGATCGACAATCGTTTTGCAACCAATGTCGCGGGCATCTATGCGATCGGCGATGTCGTGCGCGGGCCAATGCTGGCCCATAAGGCGGAAGACGAAGGCATAGCGGTTGCGGAAATCATTGCGGGGCAGCATGGCCATGTGAATTACGATGTCATTCCGGGCATTGTTTATACAATGCCTGAAATCGCCTCTATTGGTAAAAGTGAAGAAGATCTCCAGGCTGCCGGCATCGCTTATAAGGTGGGCAAGTTTCCGTTTACTGCCAATGGCCGTGCGCGTGCGATGCGGTCAACAGATGGATTTGTCAAAGTGCTCGCAGACGCTACGACAGATCGCGTACTTGGCGCGCATATCCTCGGGTTTGGTGCAGGCGAGCTCATCATGGAGGTCGCCGTACTCATGGAATTTGGCGGATCGTCCGAAGATTTGGCGCGCACCTGCCATGGCCATCCGACATTGTCTGAGGCCGTGAAGGAAGCTGCGCTGGCTGTGGAGAAGCGGCAGATTCATATGTGAGGAAACGAGGGTTTACTTCACCCGTTCCAGAATACTCACATAATTCGCCACAGCTGCTCCGCCCATATTGAAGACGCCGCCCAGCTTCGCGCCCTCGACCTGAATGCCACCGGCATCGCCGCATAATTGCATCGCGGTCAGCACATGCATGGAGACGCCGGTCGCACCGATCGGGTGACCTTTGGCCTTGAGCCCTCCTGACGGATTAACCGGCAGTTTTCCGTCTTTCTGGGTCAACCCATTCTTGATGACGTCAGCGCCCCGGCCCGGCGCGGCCAAGCCCATGGCCTCATACTCGATCAGTTCTGCGATCGTGAAACAATCATGGGTTTCGACAAAGGAGAGATCGTTTAGCGAGATTTTGGCATCGGAGAGTGCTCGCTTCCATGCGACACCACAGCCCTCGAATGCAATGATGTCGCGATGCGCTCGGGGCAGAAAGTCCTGGGCATGCTGCGTTGCGCGGAAGCTTACTGCACGTTGGGCGGCAGTCGAAAATTCCTGGTCAGCGATGACGAGGGCTGCCGCGCCATCCGAGACCAGCGAACAGTCCGTGCGCTTCAACGGCCCGGCAACGAACGGGTTTCTGTCGCTTTCTTCACGGCAGAAGGCGAACCCCAGATCCTTGCGCATTTGCGCATAGGGATTGCTGACGCCATTCTTGTGGTTCTTGGCGGCGATCATCGCGAGTGCATCGGATTGATCGCCGTATTTCTGAAAATAGGCTTCGGCGATTTTTCCGAAGATTCCGGCAAAGCCATTGGGGTTGTTGCCGTCCTCCGGCAGATACGAAGCTTTTAGGAGATTGCGGCCTATCTCGGCAGGCGCAGTCTTTGTCATCTGCTCCACGCCCACGACGAGTGTGCAGCGTGCGCGCCGGGATTCAATCGCGCGGATCGCGGTATGCACGGCGGCGGAACCAGTGGCACAGGCATTTTCGAGACGCGTGGTGGGCTTGAAACGGAACGCCGGATTGGCCTGCAGGATCAGCGAGGCGGTAAAATCCTGCGCGCTGAAACCGGCGTTGAAATGTCCTAGAAAGATTTCATCGACCGCACCGGGGTCTATGTCCGCGTGAGCAATGGCTTCGTTGGCGGCGCGGATAACGAGGCTTTCAACCGTCTCATTTTCGTGTTTGCCGAAGGGCAGATGCGCCCATCCAATGATATTTGCGGTCATGTCTGGCTCCGGGGTTTGACAAACGTGCTTGCTAGCAGATTAGCGATTGCCGGGAGGAATCGCGGCCCGGTACTTTAGCCTATCTTCGTTGGCGCTGTTCCCGTTCATTGCGATTAGTCGCCCCCGCCTCCACATCCACCGCCGCAGCTGCTGCCGCTGTCGCTGCCTCCGCTATCTCCGGAGCTGGTATCGCTGCTGCTTTCGCCGAAGCCATCGGTACTGCCGTCAATGGATGAGCTGGCGAAGTCTCCACCGCATTGTGTTCCGGCTTGTCCGTCGTCAGATAGTTTGGGACAATTCAGGCGGTTTTCGAAGAGAGGCTCTGGCTCATCGGGGTTAGAGTTTAAACGGCTTGCAGGTGGTGCTGCAAGCGTCTGTGTTTGAGCGTTTCGCGCTTGACGCGTTGGCGCTCGGC
>CANJJI010000191.1 GCA_947474545.1 Beijerinckiaceae bacterium
ACGGCGGCAGAAGAAAACCCGTCCCGCGATCAATCGTGCGAAAATTGCTCATCAAAGGGCCGCTCGTCAGAGGGAAAGAATCAACAGTATGATTCTACGCTTGCCCTTGCCCCGCCGCCAGGACAAGTTAAGTCCGACAGGCTGCTAGGGGAGAATTGGCGAATACATCGAGCATCTGATCGAGCTTCAAACCATTTTCGAGTCCCATTGCAAGCCCCTCGGCGAGCGCTTGCAGATAATTGGCCATCAGCAGATTGACAGCCAGTTTCATCGTGTGGCCAGAACCAACGGGACCAAGATGAACAATAGCGCGCGTGAGCTTTTCCAGCACCGGACGCGCCCGCTCGATATCTTTGGTCTCGCCGCCGGCCAGTGACAGCAGTTTGCCTTCGAGAACCGTGGGAATGGACCCGAGGACCGGTGAATCAACAATCGCGCCGCCACGCATACCAAGAACCGCCGAAAGGCTCCGCACAGTCTCCGGGCGCAGCGTACTCATCTCGATGAACAGTTTGCCCTTTACGTCACCCTCCAGAAAACCCGAGGGTCCCGTGAAGAGGCTGCGCACACCATTGTCCTCAGTGATTGTCGTGATCACAACTTCAGCCTGTTCGGCCACCGCCCGGGCGCTGCCCACCACCTCGACGCCGCTGTCCTTGGCGGTATTGCGCGCGGATTCGGATATATCCCACGCTACTGGGGCGAGATCGAATTCTTTGAGTCTGGCGCACATCGCCCGCCCCATACGGCCGAGACCCACAATTCCGGTTTTCATGGCGTTTTCCCTTTTTGTTGTCACAGGTCTTGCGGCGGCTACACGCCAGACGATGCTGATCCCGTCTTGGGGATCACCGCGCTTATGGTTCATATCCCGTTTAAGACTTCCTTCACCTTTTCGCCAAGTGTGGCAGGCATGCATCAGTTTTCCTTGCTATGATTGATCTGCGCAACGGGCTGGGGCCAGCAGGACTGGTGCGCGTCTTCGATATGGATGCAGGAGCACGCATCTGCGGGATGCGATTGATGGCGTATTGGAATTTGAATGGGATGCCGCGCTTGCAACGCGCCGGCGATTTCTGGCGATGGGAGCGGGGCTGGGCGCCGCGACAATCCTCGGGACGCCTGCGCTGGCCGCATCGAAAATCGTGCCGCTGCCGCGCGGCAACTACCAGGCTGGGACCATTATCATTTCGCTGAGCCAGAAGCGCTTGTATCTGACCACGAACGACGGCCGCGCGATCACTTATCCTGTAGCCGTCGGCAAGGCCGGCAAAGCCTGGGCTGGTTGGGCGCATGTCGAGGGCAAACACGTCAATCCCGCCTGGAGTCCACCGGCTGTCGTCAAGGCCGCCGTTCGCGGATTGCCGAACATCATCCCGGGCGGTGCGCCTAATAATCCAATGGGGCCGCGCGCACTGACTCTCGATCGTCACGAGATCGCCATTCACGGCTCGACACGTTCCATGCGCGCCTCCATAGGCACGGCAGCCTCCTTCGGGTGCATTCGTATGTACAATGAGGATATTGTCGACCTGTTTGATCGCGTGAGCGTCGGCACGCCGGTGGTCGCGATCTGACCTGTTCTGGAGTGTTCGCCGCGAGCCCGTTGAGGCGCGCGGCGTTTATTCCCGGCCGAATGTCTCGTCGAAGGAATAGCCCGCGCCGCGAACAGTGCGAATGGGATCGCGGTCGCGGCCCCGCGTGATGGCCCGGCGCAGACGGCCGACGTGGACATCGACCGTGCGTTCATCAATGTCAGCCGCCATACCCCAGACCATGTCGAGCAGCCGGGCCCGCGAAAAAACACGGCCAGGCTTTTCCATAAGATGTTCGAGCAGGCGAAACTCTGTCGGACCGAGATGAATCTCCCGCTCGCCGCGATGGACGCGGTGGGTCTCGCGGTCCAGAGCCAGATCGCCTCGCAGTAACCGAGAGGCGACGCGCTCCGGTTTGGCGCGGCGCAGAAGTGCGTGAACGCGCGCCATCAGTTCCGGCACAGAAAAAGGTTTGACGACATAATCATCCGCGCCGACCGAGAGACCGCGCACCCGCTCGTTCTCTTCGCCGCGCGCGGTGAGCATGATGATTGGCAGCGTGCGCGAATCCTCGCGGGCGCGGATGCGGCGGCAGAGTTCAAGGCCCGAAACGCCCGGCAGCATCCAGTCGAGAATCAAAAGATCGGGCAGGATTTCGGCAAGGCGCGTTTCAACTCCGTCACCGCGCGCCTCGCGCTCAACCTGAAACCCCTCTGCTTCAAGATTGTAGCTGAGGAGGAGTGAAAGCGCTTCCTCATCTTCGACAACGAGAATTCTAGGAGCAGCCCCTGCGCTCCGTGAACCGGCATGCATTGCTTCAGTGGACATATTTCAGGCCGCCTGCGGAGTTTTGTTTTGAATACGTCGCCTTGTCATTTCGTGAATTTATCGGGGGGGTCGGGGCCTCTCGATCGGCAGGCTTTCGCCGGTCACCAGATAGTGGATGGTTTCGGCAATATTCGTTGTGTGATCGCCGATCCGCTCGATATTTTTGGAACAGAAGAGAAGATGCGTACAATAGGTTATGTTGCGCGGATCCTCCATCATGAAGGTGAGGAGATCCCGGAAGACTGAATCCTCTAGCGCATCGATTTCTGAATCACGCAGCCAGACGGCTTTAGCAGCGGCAGCGTCGCGTGCGCTATAGGCGTCCAGGACGTCCTTAAGCTGACGGGCGGCGAGATCGCTCATATGTTTCAAGCCGATTGTGGCGCGTGGCACGCGTGAATCGGAAATGACCTTGATCGCTCGTTTGGCGATATTCTTGGCGAGATCTCCGACCCGTTCAAGATCGCTGGCCGTGCGAATGGCGCCGACGATTTCCCTGAGATCGCCTGCTACCGGCTGCCGCCGGGCAATCGTGAGGATAGCGGAATCCTCGATTTCTCTTTGCAGAAGATCGAGCTTGGGGTCGTTCGTGACGGTCCGTTCTGCGAGCGCAGTATTCATCGTGGAAAGAGCTTCCATGGCGTCGACGAGCATCTTCTCGGCAATGCCGCCCATCTCGGCGATCTTCAGGCCGATCTGTTCGAGTTCTTTATCATAGGCTTTGACAGTGTGATCAGTCATTGTGTTGATCCATGAATTGAGCGCTCAGCCGAAGCGGCCAGTGATATATTCTTGCGTCTGTTTCTGCGTGGGCCGGGTGAATATCTTGCTCGTATCATCGAATTCGACGAGATCACCCAGATACATAAACGCAGTATATTGCGAAACACGCGCGGCTTGCTGCATATTGTGCGTGACGATCGCAATCGTGTATTGCGATCTCAACTCGTCGATCAGCTCTTCAACTTTGGCTGTGGAAATCGGGTCGAGCGCCGAACAAGGCTCATCGAACAGAATGACTTCAGGCTTGATGGCGACTGTCCGGGCAATGCACAAGCGTTGCTGCTGACCTCCTGAAAGACTGAGGCCGCTGGCGTTCAGTTTATCCTTGACCTCATTCCAGAGCGCCGCGCCTTTCAGGGCTGCTTCAACGCGGCCATCCATCTCGCTCTTGGGCAGAGCCTCATATAGTTTGATACCGAACGCAATATTATCATAGATGGTCATCGGGAACGGCGTCGGTTTCTGGAAAACCATGCCGACGCGCGCGCGCAACAAATTCAGATCGATCTTGGGGTCAAGCACATTTTGCCCATCAAGCAGGACTTCGCCCGTAGCGCGCTGGCCGGGATATAAATCGTACATACGATTGAGAACGCGAAGCAGGGTAGACTTGCCGCATCCTGACGGACCAATGAAGGCTGTCACGATATTCTTGTAGAGGTTCAGGTTGATGCCTTTTAGCGCACGTGTCTGACCGTAAAAGAAATCAAGGTTCTTTACGGCAAGCTTCACAGGGTGTTTTGCATCATCGCCATTTGCGACTGACGCTTCAGGCAAGGTCACGGAGCTCATACTCATTTTGGAGTCCTTTCGGCGCCCAGGTAACGCGCAGCGATATTGAGGGTTAGAACAGCTAGTGTGATCAAAAGAGCCCCAGCCCAGGCCAGGTTCTTCCAGTTGGGATCGGGATTATTGACGAAATTGTTGATGGTGACCGGAAGGTTCGCCATCGTCTTTGTCAGATCGATGCTCCAGAACTGATTGCTCAGAGCCGTAAACAACAGCGGCGCTGTCTCGCCAGCGACACGGGCTGTTGCAAGCAGGACGCCGGTAATAAGGCCCGCACGAGCAGCCTTATAGGCGACGCGTGTGATTACATAGGCGCGCGGCAAGCCGAGCGCGGACGCCGCCTCGCGTAAAGCTGTTGGCACAAGCATCAACATGTCTTCAGTCGTGCGCACAACGACGGGGATCACAATAACTGCCAGCGCCAACGAACCTGCGAAGGCTGAGAAGCCTCCCATCGGCACCACTACGGCGCCGTAGATGAACAGGCCGATGATGATCGACGGTGCGCTGAGCAGAACGTCATTGATAAATCTGATGACGGAGCTGAGTTTATCGTGGCGACCATATTCGGCGAGGTAGGTTCCCGCGAACATGCCTAGTGGCGCGCCAATAGCCACGCCAATAATGGTCATGATCAACGAGCCAACAATTGCGTTGAGCAATCCGCCGCCGGTGACGCCGGGAGGCGGTGTCATCTGAGTGAATACATTCAGGCCTAGGCTTGTTAGCCCGTTCCATAGCAGGCTGCCCAGAATAAGCGTCAACCAGCCGATGCCGAATATTGCTGCGGCTATGCATAGTCCGCGAATGATGAAATCGGTGCGTTTGCGAGAGGCGTAAATCGGATTCATTTTATGCTCCCTGCCGGCGTTCAATACGCATCAACATCAGTCGCGCGCAGGTCAACACAATGAAAGTGAGCACGAAGAGCAAGAGTCCCAGCAAAATAAGGCCTGATTGATGAACCCCGTCGGCCTCGGCAAATTCACTCGCAATGGCAGCGGAAATTGTTGTACCGGGCGCGAATATTGACGGCGTGATCTTGAACGAATTGCCGATGATGAAGGCCACCGCCATTGTTTCACCGAGTGCTCGCCCCAGCGCCAGCATGACACCGCCGATAAGGCCGACTCGCGTGTAGGGGATCATCACGTTACGTGCGACTTCCCAGGTTGTGCAGCCCATGCCGTAAGCGGATTCCTTCAACACGGGCGGCACCGTCGCAAAGACATCGCGAGAGATGGCAGTAATAAAGGGCAGCACCATGATCGCTAGTACCAGCGATGCATTAAAGAGACTGAGGTTCGAAGCGGGGCCGGCAAAGATTGAGTTCAAGACCGGGATCGGAGCGAACAGCGCGATAATCGCCGGCTCAATTGTATTGGCCAGAAACGGCCCGAGAACAAAGAAGCCCCACATGCCGTAGATGATCGAGGGGATTCCAGCCAGCAGTTCGATCGCCATGGCTATGGGCCTGCGCAGGCTCATCGGGCAAAGTTCTGTCAGAAAGATTGCAATGCCGAGGCCGACAGGCACAGCAATCGCCATGGCGATCACTGACGTAAGCAAAGTACCGTAAATAGGTCCAAGAGCGCCCAATACAGGCGAAGGCTGGGCGGATGGCGCCCATCTCTGCGTGAAAAGGAAAGAGAACCCGAATTCCTGGATTGCAGGCCAAGCACCCACAATCAGTGATATGATAATTCCACCCAGGATCAACAAAACACACATGGCTGAAAGCCTTGTGATCCAGTAGAAACTGACGTCGCCGAATTTGAATGCGCTTAGTGCGCGTGCGCGATCCATTGGTGTGTCACTTTGAGCTACCTGCGCAGCCTCAACCGCCATGTCAGTCACTGGGACCCCCTGTTACACTTAATTCTGACGCCGACGGTTCAGAATAGTCACCCCAGACGCCAAGGCGATCCGGGGTGACGATTTCAATCCGTACTTACTTGGTTACGATGTTCTTTTCCCATGTCGTTTTGATCAGCTTGACGACAGGAGCGGGCATCGGAATAAAATCGAGATCTTCAGCCATCTTGCCGCCCTTTTCAAAAGACCAGGCGAAGAATTTCAGAGCTTCAGCTGCGAGCGCCTTATCAGTCGGCTGCTTGTACATGAGAATGA
The DNA here is from genome assembly GCA_947474545.1 of Beijerinckiaceae bacterium. Classification (GTDB taxonomy): domain Bacteria; phylum Pseudomonadota; class Alphaproteobacteria; order Rhizobiales; family Beijerinckiaceae; genus Terripilifer. Next base: position 6,066 of record CANJJI010000191.1, read on the forward strand.
AGGTTGCAGCTGTGATTGGCCACGAAGCATCGCCAGGCTGGTCAGTGAGGATCACGCGATAGCCCGGTGTCTTTTCCCAATCGGCATTTGACGCAGCGGCCTGGAACGTGGCGACTGTCGGCTGAACCGTCTTGCCGGCCTTGTTGATCAACGCGGTATAGGTCAACTTATTTTGCTTGGCGTAGGCGTATTCGACGTAACCGATTGAGTTCTTTGTCTGCGCGACATTGCCGGCAACGCCTTCATTGCCCTTGGCGCCAACGCCGACGGGCCATTCAACCGCAGCACCTGAACCAGGCGCCTTCGCCCATTCCGGGCTGGTCTTGGCGAGGTAGTCGGTAAAATTGAAAGTGGTGCCGGAGCCGTCAGCGCGGCGCACGACCGTGATCGCAGCCGATGGTAAATTGACCTTTGCATTCAGCTTCTTGATTGCAGCGTCGTCCCAGGTCTTGATTTTGCCGAGATAGATGTCAGCGACTGTCTTGCCGTCGAGAACCAGTTCGCCTGATTTCACCCCTTCAAGGTTGACCACCATGACTATCGCGCCCATGACCATCGGCCACTGAACAAGACCGGCTTTATCGAGGTCAGCGACGGTCAATGGTGCATCGGTCGCCCCGAAAGTGACCGTCTTGGCCTGGATCTGCTTGATGCCGGCGCCCGATCCGATTGATTGATAGTTCAGGCCATTGCCGGTTTCTTTTTTATAGGCGTCAGCCCATTTCGAGTAAACTGGGAAAGGGAAGGTTGCGCCGGCGCCTGTGATGTCAATGGCTTGAGCGGCAAGGGTCGAAACTGCGAGCGCTGTGGCAATCGCCACAGGACGTACAAATTGAGCGAGGTTCATAGGATGACCTTTTGTTACAAGTACGAGCGGTTAGGGCCGCCCTAACCCGGCGATGTCTTAGGCCGGGTCATTGCAGATGTTATGTAGTTTTAATGACGTTAGTATGAATATATAAGTATCTGTATTTAATAAGTTCACGTCCCTGATGCAGGCAATGTGACACGGAATTCTGCGCCTTCCCCTTCGGTGCTGGAAATGGACAGACTGCCACGATGGCGCGCCACAATGTGCTTGACGATGGCAAGTCCAAGACCCGTGCCGCCTTTGGCACGGCTCGCAGGCGCATCTGCGCGATAAAAGCGCTCTGTAAGGCGCGGTAGGTGTTCACGGGCGATGCCCGGGCCGTAGTCACGCACCGTCAGGATAGCTTCACTGCCCTCAACAGTCAGAGCAATATCCACACGGGCAGGGGTGTTTTTCGTTTCGCCGCCGTACTTGATGGCGTTCTCGATGAGGTTTTCTGCCACCCGGATGAGTTCGTCACGTGCGCCGGTTATCAGCAGGGTTCGCGGCAAATTCACCACGAGCTCTACGCCCGCCGCCTGCGCCATCGGCGAAAGCGTATCTATGACGTGCCCCACGATATCCGCGAGATTGACCTGATCTCGCGGCTGCAAATGCTCATTCTGTTCGATGCGGCTCAATTGCAGCAAATCGTCCAGCAGCCGGGCCATACGCCGTCCCTGATTGCGCATGATTTCGAGAAATGACACACGGGCCTTGGCGTCATCACGAGCCGCGCCCTGCAATGTTTCAACAAAACCAAGCAAGGATGCCAGCGGCGTTCGCAGTTCATGGCTGGCGTTGGCGATGAAGTCGACCCGCATGCGCTCGACCCGCAAAACTTCGGTTACATCGTGCAGGATAATCGCGATATGCCGCAGAGATCCTATCTGCAGCGGTGAAACGTGAACGTCATGAACCTGTTCGACGGGAACGCGCGCGTGCCAGGTTATTTTCTCGGCTTTTCCACTCGACAACACCCGCGCGGCCGCTTCAAGTATATCGGGCGATCGAACAGCGAGCTGGAGAGCGCCTCCTTGCCGCACGAGCGCAGAAAGCCGCGCGGAAAGACCATTGGCGGCGACAATTCTCAGGTTGCGGTCAACGATCAGGACCGGGTCTGGCAAGGCTTCGACAACTGCAGCCAGCAGGTCCGGCAGAGCGCCTCCGTCATCAGTAGCCTGCAAGATTGGTTCTTCCATTCACGGGTTCCAAGTATTGTCCAGCTTTGCTGCTGCACCTGCCTATTGTCACGCCCTACGAGACAATTATGCTAACATGACAGTGACGCACAACGGCGCAGCTTTGCAAGTGAAAGTCAGGTCATCGAAATGTCAAAAAAGTCTTCCGAGACTACCAGCGACGCCAGCGCCTTCGATATCAGGGTGGAGAAACTGCCAGAAGCGATCGAAGAAGCTGCACTGGAATCGGGTGGTTTTCCATACGGAAAGAAGTTGAAAAGCGATCGCTACG
>CANJJI010000192.1 GCA_947474545.1 Beijerinckiaceae bacterium
CATCGAATGCGATCAATACAACCGACACCGAAGGAGGCGCTAACACCAAACCATAAATCGCCGCCGCGTGCTTTGAGCCGCGCTACGCTCCGCTTCGCGCGCCTCAATGCACGCTATAGAAGACGACAAACCGGGCTCTCGCAGCCCTTTTATATCAACCAGACTGGTACACTTTTACCCCGCCATCTGGCACATTTTGTCTCCGCCATTGACATCCATGCCAAGAAAATCGGCGATACGGCGTTCGAGCTTCACAGAATGGGATGTGTTGCCGACCAGGGCTGGCGAACCCGCGCTATGAACTCCATAACGTTCGAGCGTCTCACGAGCGACTGACTTGATACGCGGATTTGAAGAGAGGCTCAGATAATCCTGGGAGGCAAAATTCACGCCTTTCATCCGGTTGCCGCTGTCGTCGGAGGCTTCGCACTCTGCGCCAACGCCGGTTTCGGTGGAGCGCGAAAATGGCCACACACCACTTTGGCGACGGGTATTCTGCCAATTGTAAAAGCTGTCCACCCGGGCAACAAGGTCGTTGCCAGCGGGCACGCGGAAGTCACGCATACTGCCTGCCAGCGCTGCGGACTGAGTGTGACTTTCGTAGATCTTCGACATTACTGACGCTCCTGAACTCAACTTTTTTTGTTTTTCGATTTAACTAAATTCGCCCGCAAAAATTAATTTTGAATTGTCGGGTCGCACGTTCACAGCCGTTTACGAACCACCAGATCGTAATTGGCCTTTCGCGGTTAATGGTTGCTGTTGGGGAATGCTGAACGAAAGCTTCAGATTTTCGGGAAATTTGGAATAACCGGGCGGGCATCGCTGGGCTACGGCGCCAGAACTCCCTGTCCATCAGAAAGTCTGTTTCCGGATCAATTGCGATCACATATCCGATAGGAAAATTGCGCCCAAGCGGCTGAATTTTGAGCCTGCTCCAAGGATGTCCGGCGGTCCCTTGCGAGTGGCGCGCGTGTCGTGCAAACGGTGAGAAACCGTGAGGGTTTGAATTTATGAAGGAAGGATGCAGATGTCTGTCATCGACAAGGGAAAAACCGACAGTGAAAAATTCCTTCTCGACCCTTATCTGAGTTGGGCGAACAGCGAAGGAATTCCTGTCCATCTAGATTTCGGACATGATCTTCTGGCGCTCAAGACCGATAAATGGGATCGTTACGACGCCCGCGGCTGTTTTGCACACACCCATGGGCGGGGAGATTTCTGCGCCAATTATGTGCTTGAGGTCGAACCCGGCCGCAAGACGCGTCCCGTCAAACATCTCTACGAAGCTTTTTTCTTTGTTCTTGCCGGCTATGGTTCAACGACACTGACATTGCCGGGTGGCGACAAGCAAACATTCGAATGGGGACCGAAGGCGCTGTTCGCGATACCGCTAAATTGCGAATACCAGATTTTCAATACGTCTGGCCGCGAGAATGCCCGGCTTTCCTGCACCAATGATGCGCCATTGGCGCTCAATCATTATCACAACGAAGAATTCATTTTTAACAATCCCTTCGAGTTCAAGGACCGGCCAGGATCTCCCAATCAGTTCCAAGGCGAAGGGGAACATTCCGCCTATGAGCGGAAGATTGGTAAATCCACGTTGAATGTCTGGGAAACCAATTTTGTGCCTGAGCTTACGAGCTTCCAGATGTATGAGCTGGAGGCCCGCGGCAAAGGCTCGATGAATGTTTATTTTCAATTGGCCAACGGCACCATGCACGCGCACATGTCGCAAATTCCTGTAGGCCGCTACAAGAAGGCGCATCGTCATGCCGCAGGCACACACGTGCATGCGATTGGCGGCGAAGGCTATTCGCTGTTGTGGTTCGACGGGGACAGCGAGTTTGTCGAACTGCCGTGGCGGCACGGATTCATGTACACACCGCCGTTCTGGATGTTTCACCAGCACTTCAACACTTGCGAGATTCCTGCGCGCTACCTCGCCTGTTCCATTGGAAGCGCACAATACCCCTTCATCTCCTTACGGCGGGTGAGCAATGACGGCGGTGGATCGACTTCTGTCAAGGAGGGTGGACGGCAAATTGAATACGAAGATCAGGATCCCCGGATTCACCGCAAATTCCTTGAGGCCATCAAAAAGACTCGGGTAGATTCGAAGATGGGCGATATATTCGATGAAACTGCGCTTCTGGCGGTTCCCGCTGACCAGCTGACCGGCGTGATTCTGACACCGCAACTAAAAGGTCCGGCGATCTGAGCCGCATGTCTGCTGCCGGATCGATCCAGGCCGCTTGCAGCGCCAACGCCAACCGTCAGTCTTGTGAAATAATGGTGGAGCCAGACGGGATCGAACCGACGACCTCTTCCATGCCATGGAAGCGCTCTCCCAGCTGAGCTATGGCCCCATTTGCGCAGACTGCGCTTTTTACGGATGCCTTGGGAACATCCATTCTGCTGTGTAACCAGCGAACCGGCGGCTGTATAGCTGCTAAGGGTTAGCTACTCAAGCCCGAATTGCCGAATAATTCGCCTGGGTGACCAATGAGCGAATTTACCCGGCAGTATGCTAGCTTTCGTCATCCGTTTCGATGTCGCCATCGATCAGACCGGATACGTCGTCGTTCTCTTCTTCCTCCTCTTCGAGGAAAGTGTCGTCGGCTGCATCATCGTCGCCAAGATCGATATCATCATCCGGCACAGCGGCCGCCGCCACTTTGGCGTCGGAATCCTCCGCCTCTTCAAGCGATACGACATCCGGAGCCACTGGATCGGCTTCCGCTTCGTCGTCATCGGCGGCTGCGGCACGGGATGCCCGTGCAGGACCGCTCACCTGATAGATCGCGCTACATTTCGGACAGGTGATCGGATCCTTATTGAGATCGAAAAATCTGGCGCCGCAGCTCTCGCACTGACGTTTGCTGCCGAGTTCCGGTTTAGCCACGTTCAATATGTCCCTGGAAGCTGATGTTAACAAACCGGAGCGCAACCCAAGCCGGGCTCCGAAACTGGAGGCTCCCGTTAGTCGGTGGCCGCCTGCCTGTCAAACGGAAATAGCCAAAAATTGCGCTCTGCGCCGAACTAATGACAGCACCGCCTCCCGCATGGTAGGAGCCGCGCGGATTTCATTTGAGGCCATAGATGCAAAACGCAGCCGCAGCTACCACTCAGCCGGCCCACGGGCATGGCCCGGCCCAGCCGCTTTCAGCGGGCCGCAGCGGGCCGATTTCCGGGCGAATGCGCGCGCCGGGCGACAAGTCTATTTCGCATCGCGCCCTGATCATGGGGCTTCTGGCGACAGGACGCACCCGTATCGAGGGCTTGCTGGAGGGCGATGACGTGTTGAGGACCGCCGCAGCGGCGCGCGCTTTTGGCGCACGTGTGGAGCGGCTGGGTCCGGGAAGCTGGCAGGTCGATGGCGCGGGCCTTGGCACGCTCCTGCAGCCCCTGGAGCCGCTGGATTTCGGCAATGCAGGCACCGGGACGCGGCTGATGATGGGCGTTGCGGGCGGGCACGGCCTGACCGCAACCTTCGACGGCGATGCCTCGCTGCGCAAACGGCCCATGCGCCGGATCATCGATCCGCTGATCCTGATGGGGGCCGAAGTGCTCTCGGAGGCAGACGGCGGGCGCTGCCCGGTGGTGCTGCGCGGCACGCCTGATCCCGCACCCATCGAATACCGCACACCGGTGCCGTCCGCGCAGCTGAAATCAGCGATCCTGCTGGCGGGGCTGAACTCGCCCGGGCGAACCACGGTAATCGAAACCGAGGCCTCGCGCGACCACACTGAGAAAATGCTCGCCTATTTCGGCGCCAAGATAACCGTCACACCAGATGGTGAACATGGCCGCAAGATCGTGCTGGAAGGACGGCCTAACCTCAGGGCGCGCGATGTCGTGGTGCCCGCTGATCCCTCTTCGGCAGCCTTCGCGCTGGTTGCGGCGCTCATCGTGCCCGGCTCGGACCTTGTGATCGAAGGCATGATGATGAATCCTTTGCGCATCGGGCTGCTGACAACGCTGCTCGAAATGGGAGCGGACATTAAGGAAATCGAGCGCCGGATCGAGGGCGGTGAGGACGTCGCCGATCTGAGGGTACGCACTTCAAAACTGCATGGCGTCGACGTTCCCGCCGCGCGTGCGCCGTCGATGATCGATGAATATCCGGTTCTGGCCGTAGCGGCAGCATTTGCTCAGGGCGAAACGCGGATGCGCGGTCTTTCGGAATTGCGTGTGAAAGAATCTGACCGGCTCGCAGCTGTGGCCGCCGGTCTTGACGCCGCAGGTGTTCGCAACCGGATTGAAGCCGATGATCTCATCGTTACCGGGACTGGAGTAGTTGCAGGCGGCGGCAAAGTCGCAACTCATCTCGATCATCGCATCGCCATGAGCTTTCTTGTGATGGGTCTGGCCAGCCAATCCCCCATGACGATCGATGATTCCTCCATGATTGCAACGAGTTTTCCGACCTTTCAGCCGGAAATGGAGCGCCTCGGCGCTGCGTTTTCCGGGGTCGCCTCGTGATCATCGCCATTGATGGGCCTGCTGCCTCGGGCAAAGGGACGATCGCCCGGCGCATCGCGGCCCATTTTGGCTTGCCGCATCTCGACACCGGCCTGATCTACCGCGCGACGGCTGCGGCCGTTCTGGCCATGGGTAAGTCCCCTGACGATCCCATAGCGGGAACGCAGGCGGCGCGCAGCCTCGATATTTCCCGTTTCGACGAGGACGAATTGCGCAGTGCACGAATGGGCGAAGCGGCGTCGATTGTCGCGGCGCTGCCGGAGGTGCGGGCAGCATTGGTCGAGTATCAAAGAATTTTCGCCCATCAAAAGGGAGGCGCGGTTCTCGATGGGCGCGACATCGGAACGGCCATCTGCCCGGACGCGGACGTAAAACTCTTTGTCACTGCCACCGGCCGGACCCGCGCGGGACGCCGCGCCAAGGAACTGGCGTCGCGTGGAGAATCTGCCGATTTCGAGGCCGTGCTTGCGGATATCAGCCGGCGCGACGCCCGTGATTCCAGCCGGGCTTCGGCTCCCCTTTTGCAGGCCAGGGACGCCATAGTCCTGGACACAACGCAGCTCGACGTGGACGGTGCAGTAGCCGCTGCGATCCAGATCGTCGAGGAGCGGGCGGCCCAGCCGGATTGACTTGTTCGCTGGCAAAGTCTTGCATGCTTTCTCTTTCGTCGAGCGCAGCTTCCCATGCACTATCGTCCTTTTGGCTCCACGGGCCTGTCTGTGTCGGCGGTCGGCTTTGGCTGCGGCCGTGTAGGCGGGCTGCTGGTCAACGGAACCGTTGAGGATCAACGCCGTGCCTTTGCACGGGGGCTGGACGGCGGCATCAACTGGTTCGATACTGCCGAAGCCTATGGCAGCGAAGCTGCGCTCGGGCAGCTTCTTGCAAGCACTTCTGCTTCGCTGCACGTATCGACAAAGCTGACGTTGAAGGCCGGATCGACCGATCTTGTCGCGGATATCGAAACGCAGACCGATGCCTGCCTGAAGCGGCTGCAACGCGATCACGTCACGGTCCTCCAAGTTCATAACAGGATAGACGATTCTGGAGCAGGCAATGCACTCACAGTGTCGCAAATGCTGGGTGAAGTCGCTGCGGGGCTCGAGCGTATGCGTGAAAAGGGTAAGGTCCGCTTCATCGGCTTGACGGCGCTCGGGGAAAGCGGCGGTGTGCTCCGGACAATCGAGAGCGGAAGGTTTCATTCGGCGCAGATCTATTACAACCTTGTGAACCCGAGCGCTGCGCGCGCCATGCCTGCCAACTGGACAGGTCAGAATTTTGCGGGTGTTCTCGATGCTGCCGCTAGGCTTGGCATGGGTACGCTCGGGATTCGTGTACTCGACGGCGGCATCATCGCAACGGACGAACGCGCCAGGCCTGTTTCGATGATGGCGCGCGAAACCTCAGAAGCGATTGAGCAGGACAGGACCCATATGTGTCTCGCCGCGCTCGCCAAAGCCTGTGGAGACACGGGTACACGGGCGCAAACAGGGTTGCGGTTTGCGCTTTCGCAATCACGGTTATCGCTTGCGCTGGTCGGCATAGGCGAACCCGGCCATGTGGATTCTGCTTTGGCGGGGGAAGCAATGGGGGCGCTGCCGCCCACCGCCTTTGACGCTTTGGAACAGATCTACACCAATAATTTCCAGGCTTGATGGGCAGCAAAGGGCCGGAGCCCTCTGCCGCCGCAACTTCAGATCTTCTCGATCTTGGCAAGCGCTACATAACCTTCCCAGGCTTTCAGCTCTTTCTCAAGCAGTGCACGGGTGCCCTTCTGGCTTCCGGGGAAGGGGTCATTGCCTGTGTCAGCAAGGAATTTCACCGTCTCGGGGTCTTTGGTGACTTCGTTGATCCAAACTTCAAGCTTGTCGAGAATGGGTTGCGGCACGCCCTTGGGCGTATGCACCGACCACCAGGCGTTTAGATCACAATTGGGAATGCCTGCCTCCTTGGCGCTGGGCACATCCGGCAAGGCTTTGAGCCGCTCGCCTGAGGCCATGCACAACGCCTTCATGCGCCCGTCCTTAAGTTGGGCTGCAAATGTGATGGGATCGATATGCACGAAAGCTGTCTGCCCGCTCAGCAGATCATTGGCCATGGCGCCGGGATCCTTGTACTTCACTTCCACGGTCTTCAGGCCGAAGCCGGCCTTGTACAATTCGCTGGCGATGAGGCCGGTGTTGGCAATCGAACCATAACTCGCCTTGTCGCCTTCCTTCTGCAGAAAGGCTGTGAGTTCCGGCAGGGTCTTGTAGGATGCACTGGACGAGATCACGAGCATGAATGACAGTTTGGCGAAAGTCGTGATGTGCTCAAAATCATTCAGCGAATCATAATTCACTTTCTTGAACAGGTGTTGCGAGGCCGCCAGCACCGAGGAGCCTGGAGCAATATAGATCGTGTACCCATCCGGCTTGGAGCGAGCGACATATTCGGTTGCGATATTACCGAAGGCTCCGGCCCGGTTTTCCACGATGAAACTCTTGCCGGTTAGCTTGTTCAGCTTGTTGGCGAAATAGCGCACGAGAACATCCGCGCCTGATCCCGGTGGAAACATGCAGATGCAACGCACAGGCTGGTTGGGATAATCGGACTGGGCTAACGACGGGCTAATCATGGCGGACAATCCGGCGCTGATGGAGCCGGCGGCAAACTCGCGGCGAGTAATCAAGGTCTTCCCCTCCCTTTAGCGCCAGCTCGGAGCAAACTCCGGCACTTGTGCGCCATCGAAGGCTAGCGGCTTGGCAAGCAGGCGACAAGACGAATAATAGCGCCGGGCTTACCGGCGACTGGCCCAGAGAGGGACCACGTCATCTAAAGGGCAAACATCGCCACTGCAGCGACCGCCATAACTGCCGTTGCGCTCCATCCGAAGAACTTCAATCCAGCCGGCGCGACGAACGGGCCAAGGTGACTACGGCTCGATGCGACGATCATCGTCGCAATCATCAGGGGCACAGCTATCAGGCCGTTCAGCACTGCGCTCCAGAACAGCGCCCTGATGGGATCGATAGGGAGAAAGAGCATCGAGAGGCCAGCCACCATGGCCAGTGCGATGACGCCGTAAAAAGCCTTCGCGTTCTCCGGCTTTTCCTCCAGACCGATTCGCCACCCGCACAACTCGCCAATCGCGTAGGCAGCCGAACCCGCGAGCACTGGCAGTGCCAACAAACCCGTGCCGATGATGCCCAAACTGAACAGCATGAATGCAAATTCGCCTGCAATAGGGCGCAATGCTTCGGCCGCTTGCGAGGAGGTCGCTATATCGGTAATTCCGGCTTTATTGAGCGTGACCGCCGTTGTCAGGATGATGCAGAAGGCTATGGAATTGCCAAAAGCCATACCGATATAATTGTCGAAGGTGATACGATCGAGTTCTGCCGGCGCATCTGCTGGATGATCCAGCAGTGATCCCTTGCCACCATCCAGAGCTGCGTCTTCCACCTCCTCCGCGCTCTGCCAGAAAAACAGATAGGGACTGATCGTGGTGCCGAATACAGCGACGATCATCGTAAAGGTCGCATTGGACCATTCAAGCTGCGGCCAGAACACGCCGCGGGCGACGGCCAGCCAGTCTATCGAAACTGTCAGAACCACACCAAAATAAGAGAATAATGAGCCAATTGCAAAACCGCGATTGCGCGCTGATTTTTCGCCCTGAAAGGGAATAAATCGAGGCATCCGGGTCCGAACCTGGCATGGTGTTTCCACGACAAATCACCAACAGGCGAGTGCCTCGAAATGCCTCTGCGCGAGACGCTA
>CANJJI010000193.1 GCA_947474545.1 Beijerinckiaceae bacterium
TCGATGGCAAGATTGCACACTTTGACTCCCGCCGTCTGTCGCTCGTTTCGACCAACGAACCCATTCTGCCGCACATTTGAGGAAGCAATCTTGCCAGAAGCCAGACGGATAAAGCTGTGTCGGCGCAGTATCGCAATGCTGTTGGGGTTTCCGTCATGCACATAAACATTGTGGGCGCAGGGCCGTCGGGGCTTTATTTCGCCTATCTGATGAAGAAGACTTGGCCAGCGTGGCGCATTCGCGTCTTCGAACAGAACGCCCATGACGATACTTTCGGATTTGGCGTGGTCCTGTCCGGCCGCGCGCTCAGCTTTCTATCCGATGCCGACAGTAGCATTGTCGATCGCCTGCTCACACATATGCAGACCTGGTCCGATCAGCATATCATCTTGAATGGCAAACGCGTCGTGATCGATGGCTCCTCATTTTCCGCCATCAGCCGCCTCGTCCTGCTCGAACAATTGCAAAATATCTGCATGGCGGCAGGCGTGGAAATTGAATACCGCCGGCGCATATCAGATCCTGCCCGGTTGAGCGATTGCGATGTGCTTGTCGCCGCTGACGGCGCAAATTCAGCTGTGCGCGATGCATTTCCGCAGCAGTTCGGGACCGAGATCATCGATCTCAAAAATTATTTCGCCTGGTATGGCGTCAAAAAGCCCTACCCCGCCCATACCCTGACATTCCTGTCACGCCCGGACGGCGCATTCTGCGGCCATCACTATCGTTATACGCCTGCGATGAGCACATTCGTTGCAGAGGTCGATGCGCAAACATGGACAAGCTCCGGCCTTGCAGACATGAGTGAAGATCAACGCCGCACGTTTAGCGAAGACGTTTTTCACGCAACAATTGATGATGGAGCATTCATCGACAATCGCTCGATCTGGCGGCGCTACCGGATTGTCAAAAACAAGACTTGGCATCATCGCAATATCGTATTGATCGGCGATGCCTTGCGCACGGCCCACCCCTCCATCGGTTCAGGTACACGCCTCGCGATTGAGGATTCCATCGCGCTCTGGCGCGCCTTTCAGGCAGAGGGCAGTGATATTTTTGCAACGTTCAAAAGATTCCAGAGTGAACGCGAACCCGTTCGTGACAAACTCAATCGCGCGGCTGAACTTTCGATCGCCTGGTATGAATCCATGGCGGGGAAGTTGCAGATGCATCCGCTCGACTTCACTTACGATTATATGTTGCGTACGGGCGTTATGACGCAAGAACGCCTCATCCGTGATTGTCCGCACTTCATGGCGCAATTTGTCGCCCATGCCGGAGCCTAGACATATGACTGAAAAAGCAGCGCCCACAGCGGGATTTCGCAATGCGGCCTGGACCTCAGAATCCCTGCCTGAAGATTGCCGCACCATTGTCAAACCGCTGCGCACCATCGACAACGCCGCCAGCAATGGGTTCCTCTTCGCACGCGGCGGCGAGAAGACCGTCGTGTGCATCATGCATCCACGCGAGTTTCTCGCGACCCATTATCTCATTCCCCATATTCTGAATGCGGGCTGCGCAGCCTGGACACAAGCCTCCCGCTGGGTCGGCAATGACCTCAGACTGGAGCATGAAACTGTGCTGCTCGACGTCGCCGCCGCCATGGTCTGGCTGCGCGAAGCAGGTTTTGAAAAAATCATATTGCTCGGAAACTCCGGCGGCGCAGGGCTTTATTGCTTTTACAACCAGCAGTCCCTGCTAACACCCGAAAAACGCTTGGCCCGGACACCAGGCGGCCGCGCCACTGTCCTTGCCAAGGCTGACATGCCCCCTGCCGATGGCGTCATTCTGGTGTCGCCGCATCCCGGTCAGGGAAAGCTGCTGCAAAACTGCATCGATCCTGCTGTAACAGACGAAAATAGTCCGCTATCCTCCGATCCCGCACTCGATTTCATGAACCCCGCCAATGGCTTTTTCGAACCTCCGGCGCCATCGAAATACGCTGCTGATTTCATCGCCCGCTTTCGTGCCGGACAACATGCCCGTGTCGCCCGGCTCGACCAGATCGCCAAGGACCTGATTGCCGAGCGCATGGCGGCGCGCAAACGCGGCAGCGAAACCGGCGCGCAACAAGATCGTATTGGCGGCTCTTTCCAAAAGATCATGGAAATCTGGCGCACGGATGCGGACCTGCGCTGCTGGGATCTCAGCATCGAACCTAGCGATCGCAAATATGGCTCGCTCTGGGGCAACGATCCCTATGCGTCGAATTATGGCTCGGTGGGCTTTGCGCGCCTGTGCACACCGGAAAGCTGGCTCTCCACATGGTCGGGCATCTCTTCGAAAGCCGCGCTCGAACTCACCGCGCCCGCGATTGAACAGCCTGCGCTCATCATCAGCTACACCGGCGATGCCGCTGTCTTCCCGCCGGACATTCTCAGAACGCTGGCGCTGATTGCATCCTCCGACAAGGAGGTCGCGGAGTACACAGGCAACCACCACGGACTTGCTGTCGTGCAGGGCGAAAAGCCCGTGCGCGACGATGTGGGCGCGCGCATTGGCGCATGGCTGCAAGCCCGCTATCCTGCGATGAGAGTCTGAAGCCGTCTTGCATCCGCAAAAAAACCGGCTCATTCTAAGCCCAACTGCACAAACCTGCGGATCAGGGTTAACTTTACACCGAAGGAAACGCCATAATGGCAGAAATCGTCTTGGGCTTTGGCACATCGCATGGACCATTGCTCGCAACGCCACCTGAGCAATGGGACCTGCGCGCCAATGTCGACCGCAAGAATCCGGAACTGGTGTTCGGCGCGGGCACCTATGATTTTCAGCAGCTTTACGAATTGCGCAAAGGCGATCACTTCGAAAAGGAGAACGCTATCGAAGTTCGCCGCGAGCGCGATGCCCGCTGCCAGAAGGAACTCGACGAACTTGGACGCCGCATCATCGCGGCCAAGCCAGACGCCATGTTGATCGTTGGCGATGACCATCACGAATGGTTCATGAACGACATCCAGCCCGCATTCTCGATCTTCCACGGCAAGCAGGTGTTTAATCGTTCTCTGACGGAAGAAGAAAAGCGGGACGCCATTTCCCAGGGCAATGGCTATGCGATCCAGATTTATTATCCGCCGAAGGATGAAATCTATCCCTGCCCCACAGATCTGGCGGCGCATATTGTAAAGGGGTGTGTATCCGACAATTTCGATATCACCGCGCTAGGTGAACAACCCTCTGACAAAGGCGCCTTGCGCCAACTCGGCCACTCACACGGCTTTGTTTACCGGCGCATTCTCAACAGCCATCCCATTCCGTTAATTCCGGTTGCTGTGAATACCTATTATCCACCGAACCAGCCCAGCCCCCGCCGCTGTTTCGAGTTTGGCCGCGCCATGGCGCGCGCTATTAGGTCATGGCCGGGCAAGGAGCGCGTGGTCGTTGCAGGCTCGGGTGGCGTCACGCATTTCGTCATTGATGAGGCGATGGACTGGCGTTTGCTCAACGCCATGAAGTCAGGCGATTACGAAACGCTCTGCAACGAGCCTGACATACACTTCCGTTCTGGCACGTCGGAAATCAAGAACTGGATTGTGCTCGCAGGCATGATGTCGGAAACAGGCCTCAAGATGGACCTGCTCGATTACGTGCCGTGTTACCGTTCGGAAGCTGGTACAGGCAGCGGCATGGCCTTTGCGACCTGGCAATAGGAACAGCTTTGTCAGTTTCAAACGCCCCGGAAAAGGCCGGCGATCACCTCATGCCGATGATCACCATCGGCATGTTGTTTTTCATTTTCGGCTTTATCACATGGTTGAACGGGCCGCTGATCACGTTTGTCAAACTGGCATTCAATCTCGACGATACCGGCGCGTTTCTTGTGCCGATGGCATTCTATCTCTCATATTTCTTTCTGGCGCTGCCATCATCCGCCATCCTGCGTTTCACAGGCATGAAGAAAGGTATGGCGCTGGGCTTTCTTGTGATGGCCATTGGCGCAGCGATGTTTGGCGAGTTCACAACACGGCGAATATATTCGGGCACATTGACGGGCCTGTTCACCATCGGCGCGGGACTTTCGCTGCTGCAGACGGCCTCCAATCCCTATATCAGCATTCTCGGGCCCATTGAGGGCGCCGCACGGCGCATCGCCTTCATGGGCATAGCCAATAAATTCGCGGGCTTTCTTGCACCCTTCATTTTCGGCGCGCTCGTCTTGCGCGGTCTCGATGACTTTGATGCGCGTGTGAAATCTGCGCCCACAAAGCAGGCGCGCGAAACCCTGCTCGATGCTTTCGCGGCGCAAGTCCATCTACCCTATATGGCGATGGCGGGGTTGCTGGTTGTCATGGCCATCTTTATCGTGCGCTCCCCGCTTCCTGATCTCCGGCCTGACACCGCTAATGCGGGCGCCACAGAAAGTGTTTCCAACAAAGGTATTTTCGGCCACAGGCATCTCTGGCTCGGCATTGTCTGCCTGTTTCTTTATGTGGGTGTCGAGGTTATGGCGGGTGACGCAATCGGCGTCTATGGCGATAGCTTCAAATTACCGCTCGATTCCACCAGATTGTTCACGTCATATACGTTGTTCGCCATGCTGGCCGGATATGTAGTTGGCGTTGGGCTCACTCCGCATTATGTTTCGCAGCAGAATTACCTGATGCTGTCCGCGCTGCTGGGCGCTGTAATCACCATCGGCGCCTATCTTACCAAAGGATATTTATCCGTCACCTTCGTAGCTTCTCTCGGCTTTGCCAACGCCATGATGTGGCCTGCCATATTTCCGCTCGCCATTCGCGGCCTTGGGAGACACACGCAAACCGGCTCTGCGCTGCTGATCATGGCCATCGCTGGTGGCGCATTGATGCCCTATGGCTTCGCTCTGCTCAAACAACAAGTGGACTTCCAGCTCGCCTTCGCTGCGATCTGCGTTCCCGCCTATCTCTATATTTTCTACTACGGCTGGAACGGCTATCGCGTCGCCGGGAATGCCTGAAAACTCGGGCGCACAGCCTGTATTGCTATACGAGACAGAGGAGCCGTATGGCGGTCATGACTGGCATATTTATTTCACACATGCTAAGCGCCCGCATGAAATGCTCCCGGCGAGCAAAGCGCGCCAAGACAGGTTGCGCCACCGCAGCAAGGAATAACAGCGATGGACTTTTCGACGATGATTCTCACCATGTATGTCGCGGTAGAGGATCACCCGGCTGAGGACGAGCGCGTCATCAATATCGCCGTCGAGCAAGCCTTGCTGGCGGCGGAATTGGGCTACAATCCCTGGTTCACCGAACATCATTTCCGTGGACCCTGGCATTCGAGCCCAATCCAGTTCGCCTCCTACATCGCACCGCAGATCCCCAAAGATCGCTATCTCGGCTTCGGTGTTTTGTCCGTACCCTATTACAATCCCGTCCGCCTGATCGAGAGCATGAACCAGCTCGACCAGCTCACCAAAGGACGCACGCTCTATGGCATGGGCAGCGGTTTTGCTGGCATCGAGCCGCAGGGCCTTGGCCTCGATGCAGCCTATCACGCGACCGGCAAGGCAGCTGAAGACAATCTCGAAATTATGGAAAAGCTCTGGGATTACAAAACGGGCGATCCCGAATACAATTTCGAAACGCCCACCTATAAAGGCGAGATCAAGCGCCGCCTGACGCCCGCGCCCTTCGGCAATCGCCGTCACCCCACGCTGATACGCACCGCGAGCCGTGATAGTTCCGTCATAACCGCTGCCAAAAAGGGATGGCCCGCGTTCCTTGGAACATTCAGCGCGGAATCGCCGCTGGAAGATCAGATCCGAATGTACCGGACTGCCCTCGCCGCCGCCAAACATTCCAAGGAAGTTGTCGAGGAATGTCTGCGCTGGTGCACCTGCGACTGGCTCGCGGTCGTTGTCGCTGACACCGACGAAGAAGCCCACGCCAAGGCTGCCGAAGCGCGCGCGGAACATCTGGCGATGCGTGACGGCTATATCGCCAAGCACGGCCCCATGCATGGTCCGGTCGTCAAAAAGAAAGCCGGACAGACAACTCAGGGCGCCTATGCCGCTGGCGCTGATATGGACAACCTCATCGCTGGCAATCCCGATACTGTCGCCAAAAAGGTGGCGGAACTATCTGGTCACGGCATCAACCATCTGCTGTGCCGGTTCCTCGGCGAATGGCCGGGCAAGACAAAGCACATCTCAGAGAATTCTATGCGTCTATTCGCCAAACATGTCATTCCGCGATTCAAGGACGTTCCGCCGCTGCGGGAAATTCCCCGCGAATATCTGAACGCTGCCGAATAACCAGCAACGTTGCGCTGGAGGGCCTTTTCAGCCCTCCTGCAGCAATCCCGCACAGGTCAGCCGTAAAAGCCGCTCGACTTCCGTGTCGACAATTTCGGCTGGCACCGCCACCATCTTCCCCTGCAATCCCAGCGATACAACGCCGTGCACGGCGCAGAACAGCGTATGGGCCATCAGCGCGCGCTGTTCCGGCTGCGCGCGCGGCATCAGCGTGCCGAGCGGCTCCACAATATTGCGAAAGATGTGTTTGAGGTCTGCGCTCACCCAATCCGGTACTTCACGACCCTCTGCGAGCTGGAACTCAAAGAGTGCACGCCACAAAAACCGGTGCTCGCTGGCAAATGCGCGATAGCGATGTGCGATCGCGATCAGGCGCTCAATCGCTCCGTCCCGCTTCGACGCATCGTGCGCGGCGGCAGCCTCACCCAAAGCAGCGTCAAGCCTGGCGAGAGTACGCGACCCGACAATGAGGATCAGCTCATCCAGATCCGCCACAAGATTGTAAATCGAACCCAAGGCGACGCCGATATCGCCGGCCAGATCGCGCGCGCGAAGCGAAGCCACCCCGCTATTCGCGATCCGCGACTCCGCCGCCAGAATGAGCTGTTCCCGCTGTTTTTCGCGCTGGTGTCCACGTGAACTGCTAGTTTCAACCTCTTTACGGTCCATTAACTAAACCTTTGCGGGCTATGAACGATGTTCAAAATAAGACTTGAACACTGTTCATTGATCGGCTACAGCAACAATGTGAACAACGTTCATAACAGGGAGTACAAGATGTTCAAGACAATTCTCACCCTCATGCGCGGCGGCGCCGCAGCGGCCGGCGAAGAAATCGCAGACCGTAATGCGCTGCTCATCCTCGACCAGCAATTGCGCGATTCCACTTCCGCGCTCGAACGCGCCAAGCGGGCGCTCGCCCTCGCGATCGCACAGGATCAGCAGGAAGGCGAACGGCTGAACGCCACCCTGGCCCGCATCAAGGATCTCGAAACCAGAGTCAGCGCGGCGCTGGAATCGGCACGGGAAGACCTCGCCCGGGAAGGCGCGGAAGCCATCGCCACGCTGGAAGCCGATCGTGACGCCGCACAGACAGCCCGCTCGCTCTTTGCCAGCGAAATCGGCCGCCTGCGTAGCCACGTCACTCAGGCAGAAGCGCGTATTGCTGCTGTAGACAGAGGCCGCCGTATCGCCCGCGCCGCAGAGGCAGTCCGCATCACCAGGCGCGGCCGCACCGAAGCTGCCCTACCCCACGAAGCGACCCTCGCAGAAGCCGAAGTGACCTTAAAGCGCCTGCGCGAACGCCAGACCGAGGCTCGCCTCGCCGATGAAGCGCTGGACCAGATCGAAACAGCGACAAGCCCCATCGTCGCCGCGGAACGCCTCGCCGCCCAGGGCTTTGGTCCTCGCATAAAAACCACGGCGGACGATGTCATCTCCCGCCTGAGAGCTAAGCCCAGCCCCACAACGCAAAACTGAACCCTAGCCTCTATCCAAACATCACCACACAGCAAACAGGAAAAATCAAATGAACCAGAACGCTCTTCCCCACTCGTCCTCATGGGTATCTTTCACCTATGCCTCTTTCATCGGCGCAGTCGCCATGGTCGCCACCGGCATTCTGTTTCTGCCGCTGGACTGGTGGGCGAAAGGCTATCTCGGTATGGGCTGCGTGATGCTAGTCCAGAGCGCGATGACAGTGACAAAGACTGTGCGCGATGTGCATGAGGCCAACAAAATCATCAATCGCGTCGAAGACGCCCGCACCGAGCAACTACTGATGCGCGTCAACAAGGCCACGCCGGAACATTGATCAGCAAAAACAAAATGGCGGTCCGGAAAAACCGGACCGCCATTTTTATTCGACAGAGCCAATTGCAAAACCGCGATTGCGCGCTGATTTTTCGCCCTGAAAGGGAATAAATCGAGGCATCCGGGTCCGAACCTGGCATGGTGTTTCCACGACAAATCACCA
>CANJJI010000194.1 GCA_947474545.1 Beijerinckiaceae bacterium
AAGCCATCGGATCAACCCATTGACCTCGCCGCATGATCGGATAACTTCATGAAGCTGGAGATCGCGTTAGCCTATTCCAACCACCTTCGCGACGGCACCGCCCACGCACATCGTATCCGCAAACATCACGGCGAATTGTTGACAGTTCAGACCTCGAAAGCGGCATTTCCAAGTTTATTTTGAGCTCCCGCCTTGTCACATCCCTAAGTTTGATCAAAAAACGTGTCACTGCCTGGAGGGGCAGAGAGGAGGACTTCGTGACATTTTCATCAGGCGATCGGTCACGCAATCCGTCGTCACACCCATTGCTGTCATATGCCGACGGCATCGCATCGAGCTGGCAGGATTTTATAATTCTGGTGGGACGGGTCGCAGTAGGCTGGATCTATATGCAAAGCGGGTTCCGCAAGATTTTCGACATGGCCGCTGTCGCCAAAACCTATCCGGCGCGCGGCTTGCCGGAATTCATGGCGTATGTCGCCACCCCCATTGAATTGTTCGTAGGGCTTTTTATTGTGGTAGGTTTTGCGACGCGCTATTCCGCCTTTGTAATACTGATTTTCACGATTGTCGCGAGCTTCAGCTCACACGCCTATTGGACTTACCCCGAGGCGCAGCAATCTGCCCAACATACGCAATTTTTCAAGAATTTGACCATGAAGGGCGGGCTCATCCTGCTGTTTATCACGGCAGGCGGTAAATATTCGATCGACTGGCTGTTGCGCAAGAAATAGCAAAAAATCATCCCGGATGACACATTGGGCGTCCGGGGTGATGAGGCTGCTCACACCAGATCGACTGTCAGCGGATTATACGAATAAAGCCACTTGTTCCGGTCCGCGCCCTCATCCCGTTTTGCGAAGGCGGCGCGGAATTCTTCGACAGTGTGCAGATGAAACAACGTGCGGTTTCCGGATGATTGCTCGACGATCTTCTGCGTGCGTCCCATACGGTTGCGCTCGTAAAGGGCAATCGCTTCGGGAATACTGGCGCGCATGGCAAGCGCGCGTGTCAACACGGCGCCGTCCTCGATAGCCATCACCGCGCCTTGCGCCAGATAGGGCAGGGTGGGATGAGCAGAATCGCCCAGAATGGTGACGCGCTGTGTGCTCCATTTGGGAATATGCGGGCGGCCGTGCAGCGACCAGCGATAGCAGGCATCGCGATCAGCTGCGTCGATAACCGTCTGCACCATCTCGTGCCAGCCCACGAAATCGGCCTTCAGCGTTTCCCAGGGGAATTTTGCGGTCCAGGATTCTTCCTGTACGTCCTTGGTTTCGACAAGGCCCACGAAGTTGAGCAATTTGCCCGCGCGCAGATAATACATCACCACATGCTTACCCGGCCCCATGATGACCGACATGACCGGCTCCATGAAGTTTTTCGGCAGTTTTTCGATGGGAACAGTAAGCCGCCAGGCGCCATCGCCCGTGTAGGTGGCCGGAACCGGCCCGCCGATTTGTTGCCGCACAACGGATTTGAGCCCGTCAGCGCCGATCAGCAGATCGCCGCTCGCGGAGGCTCCATGATCGAAATGGAGGGTCACGCCTGTATCCGTCTCGACAAAACGGGTCGCACGATGGTTGAGCTTGATTGCGTCCGGCTTCAGAGACAGGACTTTGTTGGCAAGGATTTCGTGCAGATCGGCCCTGTGTATCTGTACATAGGGCGCGCCGTGCATTTTCTCGTGGTCCTCGGCGAGGGCGAAACGCTGGATTTCCTCGCCTGAATTGTAGAGCCGGAACACATAGGCACCCGGTTTGACGCCGATAGCGACAATATCGTCGGCTACACCCAGCTTTTTCAGCACATGCATGGCGTTGGCGCTCATCTGAATGCCCGCGCCGACTTCGCCCAATTGGGGCGCCTGTTCAAAGATGGTGACGTCGTGGCCCGCTTCCAGCAGATTCGCTGCCGCCGCCAGCCCGCCAAGGCCAGCGCCCGCCATGATGATTTTGTAGCCCACGAGTTCCTCCTGTTCGATCTTCAGTATGCTTTTCAGGCCACGCCACGTGTTACAAATTGACCTTCGTCAAACCCCGTGCCGTTCCAGTGCCGCCACCGCCTCATCCGCGCTCATCACGTCGCCAAACTGCTGCATAAACGTTTCAATCGTCGCCAGATGCTCATCGTCCGAAAGCGCTGCGCAGCAATCGGAAAGGATCACGGTTTTGAAATCCAGCATCATCGCGTCGCGTGCCGTGGCCTCGCAGCAGACATTGGTTTTGGTGCCCGCGATCAACAGCGTGTCGATACCCTGATTGCGCAGCACGCGCTCGAGAGTCGAGGACCCGGAAATCAGCGCGCTGTAGCGATTCTTGACGATCGTGATGTCGTCATTACCCTGTTCCAGACCTTTCCAGACCTTTTGCCGCCCCGGGGAAAGACTCTCGATTGTTCGCAGACGAACCTCATCGCTGACCACGTGATTGAAAAACAATTCCCAATCGCTGCGCCCGTTTCTATGGGTGTTGGCATGTAAAACCCAGATCACCGGAATGCCCATCGGCCGAAGCCGCCGCGACAACGCGTTGATCGCAGGCACAATCTCCCGTGAGCCAGCTACTTCCGCAGGCGAGCCCGGCGCACAAAAGGTTTCCTGCATGTCGATGACCACCAGCGCCGTGCGTGCCGGATCAAGTGTCTCGAACCAGTGCAGCCGCCCGCGCCGCGCCAGAACGCGCTCGATGATGTGCGGGCGAACCGAGACTTTATGCACGGCAGAATTTCCCCTTTGGTGGTAGCTGGCAGTTGGGCAGGACACTACACATCTGAGCACAACCTGTCAGCGCAGCTCTGCCTCTGGCGCACACGGATTGCAGACGCTATGAGGATGGCAACAGCAAATCTTAGGAACGCCTTATGACTCTTGCCGCCGCCCATCCCGACCGCCTCGCCATCCGCCAGCTCATCGACAATTGGGTGCTCTGGCGCGATTCCGGATTCTGGGAACGTTTTCGCGATGTCTGGTGGCCGGAAGGCAAGATGATGGCGACCTGGACCCAGGGGACCGGCGATGAATTCATCGAAATGAACAAGATCGCCTGGGAAAAGCCCGTCACGATCCTGCATTTTCAGGGCGCCCATTTCGCCGACATCCAGGGCAACCGCGCTATCGCCCAGACGAAAATGTATATCTCCCAGCGCGCGCCGGTAGAGGGCGTTTGGGTCGATGTGGTCTGCACCGGCCGCTTCTACGATTTCCTCGAAAAGCGCGGCGACAAATGGGGCTTCTGCATGCGCCAGCCCATCTATGAGAAAGACCGCATGGATCCAGTCAATCTGGGCGAAATTCCCAAGCTCGACCGCACTCTGCTGGAAAGCTTCCCGGAGGGCTATTGCCATCTGGCCTATCTGCAATCGCGCCTTGGCTTTAATGTGAAAAAGAACATGCCAGGCCTGAAAGGCGAGCGCGTTGCCCAGCTCTATGCAGCCGGCGATAAATGGCTGAAAGGCGAAGCTCTTGCCTGGGGGCATGATTAATTGTGTCATACCGGCCGCAGCGCGGCGAAGAGCCGGGAGCGCCAGCTAGGAACAACACGATCCCTGACAAGTGCTTCGCATTTTCCGGGATGACAGCCCTAAAATCCAACCACGGAGTACCACAATGGCCCCGCGTGAACTCGACGAACACAACATCACAGAAGCCGTCATCGAGCGCTTCGCCAATGCGCCCGATCCCCGTGTGAAAGAAGTCTGCACGGCGCTGGTGAAGCATTTCCATAATTTCGTGCGCGAAATCCGCCCGAGCGAAGAAGAATGGGGCTACGCCATCGATTTTCTCACCCGCACCGGCAAGATTTGCGACGGCAACAGGCAGGAATTCGTTCTCTTGTCGGACACTCTGGGCGTCTCGACACTGGTCGATTCCATCAATTTCCCAGTGCTCCCTGGTGTCACTAAATCCACTGTGCTTGGCCCGTTCTGGACCCAGGAAATGCCGGATCACAAACTCGGCGACGACATCCACGGCAAGATGAAGGGCGAACCCTGCTACGTCTACGGTTCATTGAAATCTTCGGACGGAACGCCCCTCGGCAATGCGCAATTCGACGTATGGCATTCCGATGATGATGGCTTTTATGATGTGCAGCAGATGGAAAAGATGGGAGGCCCAGCAGGCCGTGGCCGTTTTCACACGGACAAGGACGGCAAGTTCTGGTTCTGGACCATCAAGCCGACATGCTATCCCGTACCGACTGACGGACCCGTGGGGGAAATGTTGCGCGGGCAGGGGCGTCACCCCATGCGGCCAGCGCATTTGCACTTCATCTTCTATGCGCCCGGCCATCGCAAGCTCGTCACCCACATTTTCGATCCCACGGACAAATATATTGATGGCGATGCGGTGTTTGGTGTGAAGGAATCGCTGATCCGCGAATATAAGGAACACCCGCCCGGCGTCGCGCCCGACGGCAAGAAAATGGCTGTTCCCTTTGCCACCATCACCTATGATTTCGTGATGGCCAAAGAGGGCTGATGCAAGCGCTCTTCTTCGCCGTATCAGCGCTGTGTCTGCTGTCAGCTCCGGCTTCTGCCGTCACCCTCATTGATCGGGGCAATGGCGAAGCCGAACTGCGCGGCGCGTTCGATGGTGGCGATGAAGAGGTTTTCAAACAATTCCTGGCGCAACCGCGCGCGCGAAAAATCCACGTACTCTGGCTGCATTCGCATGGCGGACGTACATCCGCCGGTACCGGTATCGGCAAGCTCGTGCGGCGCGCCGGTCTGACGACCGCCGTCGACGCCCAAGGCGCTTATTGCGACAGTGCTTGTACGCTCGTTTTTGTGGCAGGCGTGCGCCGTCATTACGTCAACGGCAATGGCGTGCTGGAAGGTGACGCCTCGCTGACAGGCCTTGGGTTCCGCGGCTCATTTCTGCGGGGCAATGCGATCAATCCAGCCATGCGCAGCGACAAGGGTACGCAAGAAATGGCGAACCATTATCGCGCCATGGGAGTATCAGGCGCGATCGAACTGATGCGCAAGGCGGCCATTTCGACGTTGTATCGCCCAAATGGGATCACGGCGATGAGGCTGAGGATTGCAACGAGTTTGGCAGCGCCCTGAAGCAACGAAATAACGCTGCCTGATAACCCCGAATAAAAAAAGACCCCGGGCATCCGCAAATGCCCGGGGTCACTTCAAACAGCAAGTTATTCAGCAGCAGCGCGGTTTTTGGCGATGATGTCTTCGCACTTGGCGTTGCGTTCTTCGATCAGAGCGCCCGACATTGAATGGCGCAGCCAATCCTTCGGTACGGTCCTGTTGCCGGCCCAGGCGCAAGGCGAAAGTGGCTGGCTCTGCCAATATTCACCCTGATGGGATTCATAGGTGTCATCGACCTGATCAACTTCCGTTGTGTATTCGATCGTGAACCCATTGGGATCGACGAAATAGGCGAAGATGTTGCGGCCGGGACCTGCATGCTTGCCAACACCCCAGCCCACTTCCTGATCAGCCATGCGCATACGTCCGACACCAGCCATCAACCCATTGAAATCGTGCATTTCAAAGGCTGCATGGTTCAGGCAGGGGCCATTGGCCTTGGCAAAGGCGATGGAGTGATGATTTGCCGAGCAGCGGATGAAATTCATGAAACCGTTGCAATCGGAGAATTTAAAGCCGAGCACATCGAAGAAGAATTTCATCTGAGCATCGGAATCCACCGCGTTCAGCACCACGTGGTTGAGCACGGTCGGGCGCGAAATATCCGCGATGACGTCAGAATGCTGGGCGACATTGTTGGCGATGCGCAGTAATTGACCCTCAGGTGAACGCACTTCAAAGCCGTAACCGCCGCCCATTTCCTTCGCCAGTTCATGAGGCGCTGACACCACATCGCAGGCATTCGCCTTGGCCTTGGCATGCAGCCCATCAACGGCATAGCGATCAGGCGCAGCAAAATTGATCGCCACCATGCCGGCGCGGGGTTGTTCGTGGAGAGTCAGGATATGATGTTCCTTGCCGGCGGCGCGCATATAGAGCGCGCTGCCGTTGCGCGAGACTTCCTCAAGCGCCCAGGCCTTTTTATAGAATTCTGCGCTTTCGTTGAGATCGTAAACGCCCAGCTCAATACCGCGCAGTCCTGTCACCCGTGCATCTGCCATGATAGTCTCCCTGAATTGAAACGCTCCGGTCCCGCCGGTTACCGGAGATATTATGCCAATATCAGCCAGATGCCAAAGGAAATGGCTAGGGGTCCCGCGCCCTTATTTTCCGGCGGCTGTAAGCTGCTGCGCCGCAGTCGCAGCAAACCAGGGGTCGAGAGCGTCTCGTACGGTGATGTTCCCCTTGATGAGATCGGCGGCTTTGAAAATCGCAAAATCCTCCTCCAGCGAGGCGACGTTGACCTTGCCGTCGTCATCCGAATAGCTCAGCACGAGGGTTCGGATGAAATCCTTATCTTTCATGGGCGTGTTCTGCGCTACAAGAGCCACAAACTCATCAGCATCCTTGCCACTGATGCGGCCTTCGACAATCGAAGCGTTCATCGCCCTCACTCCGCGCAGATAGGCGCGCATGAAGCGCAGCGCCACATCCTTGCGCTGTTCGCGAAAGCGGTCCGAATAGATCATCACGGAAATCTGGTGGCCGGGGAATATCTGGTCGTCGGTCATGAAGCGAACGGCATAGCCGCGCTGAACGGCGAGCGTCGAGAACGGCTCGGTGGGAAAAGCCACATCGGCGGCTCCGGTCTGTAGCGCCGCAATCTGTTGCGGGAAGCCCAGATAGACGCGCTCAATATCGGTTTCTTTCAGTCCGGTCATTTGATAGAGCCGGTTGAGCGTGCCCATGGCGGAAGAGCCGGGCGCGGCGCTGGCGACTTTCAGTCCCTTGATATCGGCAAGAGTCTTGAACCGTCCGTTGTCGATCAGGGCCTTGCGCACCATGAGGCTCTGGCTGTAACGCCCCGGCGGCGTGCCAGATTTGTCAGCAACAATGCGTATCCCGATATTGCGCGCAATCGCGTTATAGAGCCCCGCCGCTGCGCCGCCCGCCGCAGCATCGATATCGCCAGAAGCCAGGGGCGCAATCATACGCGCGGCGCTGTCGAAATTGACGAATTTCACGTCAAGGTTTTCCTCGCGAAAATAACCGCGCGCTTCGCCGATATAAAAGGGCAAGTCGGTAACGGAGGCAGTTGTGCCCATGGTGACAAGGTCAGCGGCCCGCGATGGCCCAGCGAACGCTGTCACGAAAAGCCCGAGCAGGATTGTCCGCGTCCAGCGATGGAAAATCATTCCGGCCTCCCTTGTCTCATTTTCCGGAAGTCTGGTCTGTTTTACCCTGCCGCGCAATACTTCTCGCTTCAGTTACGCTCCAGACTGACCCGTTTCTCGAGCCAGCGCAAGAAGCTCACGATGATGACCAGCGGTACAATTTGTACCATGCCCAGAGCGCAGACCGCGCCATAGCTGCCTCCTTCTTCCCACATTGTCAGCGAGATCGTGCCCAGAACATGGGTGCCTGGACCAATCAGGAAAATCGAGGCGGAGAGTTCGCGAACGGCCAATACGAATACATACAGCCACGCAGACACCATCACAGGCGCCAGCAGAGGCATCAGGACCCGGCGGAAAACCTGCCACGTTCCCGCGCCCGACATTTCTGCGGCTTCGTCGAGTTCCCTGTGAATTTGCGTAATGCCACTGGCGGCAAAGCGCATGCCGTAGGGCAGGTAGATCGTCACATAGGCTATGAGGATGATCCAGATCGTATTGTAGAAACCCATCGGCAACACGAGATAGGCAAACAACACGCTCGCGCCCACAATTATGCCCGGCACAGCGATAGGCGAGAAGGCCAGTGCATCCAGCACCCAGCCCCAGCGGCTGCGTCCGCGATGGACGATCCAGGCAGCAACAAAGGTCAACAAAACCACCGAAGTCGCAGCCATTACGCCCAGTAAAACGCTGGTTCGCACAGCATCAGCGAAAATGGGATAGCCGAGGATAAAAACATAATTCTCCAAGGTTGCCTGTGTTGTAGCCGCGACGAAAGGCGTTGCCAGTGTTTTATAAAAGCTCTGCCAGATCAACGTGAGCAACGGCATTCCGAGCGCGATGGCGAACATTAGCCCGATCACTATGGTTACCGTCCAGCGCCATGGTCCCAGCTTGATTGGAACGGGTTTGTAACC
>CANJJI010000195.1 GCA_947474545.1 Beijerinckiaceae bacterium
ACCCTCAACCAATTGCCTGTTTCATCCGAAGATTGCTGATAGACAGACATAGTCTCGCCAGTGATCGCTACTTTGTCTTCGTCAAACCAGGCGTGTACGCTGAATGCGGCGGCCGAACGCTTCTGGCAGAATTTGCAATGGCAGGCCGTGATGCGCCGGGGTTCGCCCGTTGCAACATAACGCAGACTGCCGCACAGGCAGCCGCCTTCGCGTATTCCGCCCATTGTGTTTCTCCTGAGACTAAACCCGATATTTATAGATCCAGTCGAGCCGCGCCATCAACCGGTCGCGGTCGAGTTTACCCATCACGAAATCCCGCGCCATCGCGAAGGGTCCGCTCATGTGATAGATCGCGCCCTGCCGCCGTGAAGCTATGCGCAGTTCTGCAGCGCGTACGAGGCGCTTCTTCTCGAACAGTGAGATGGCCGCGTTGACCTTTCCATCCGTTGCAGCAAGCGCAGAATTCAGTGCAGCTGCATCTTCAATGGCAAGACACGCGCCTTGCGCGAGAAAGGGCATGACGGGATGGGCCGCGTCGCCGATCAGGATCACCCGGTCTACGCTCCAGCGCGTCGCGGGGACGCGATCGAACAGCGGCCATCGTTTCCAGTCCTTTACGGCATTGATCAGGTTGCGGGCTTGCGGATGCCAGCTTGCATACCGCGATCTGATCTCGCGTGGGTCGCCATCCCGCTGCCAGAATTCGCCATCGGCATCGCCGCGCCAATGGTCCTCAACGATGGCGACGATATTGACGAGTTCGCCGCCGCGCAGCGGGTAATGCACCAGATGCGCCTTTGGCCCAAGCCAGAGGTTTGTTTCAAGCGTGAGAGCTTCACTTGGCGCGAGTTCGGCTGGCAGCAAAGCGCGCCAGGCGGTGCGGTTGGAATAGACGGGCTGGTCGGCTTCGCCAAGGCCAAGCCGGTCGCGTACAGCGGATTTGAGCCCATCAGCGCCAATCAGAATATCGCCATCAAAGCGCACATTGCCGTCGCCTGATGTCCGGGAGTGGCTGCGCGCGCCGACCTGTATGCCATCGCTGGCGGCTGCAAAGCCCAGAACTTCGGTTCCCGTTACAATGCTGATAGCGGGGTTGGCGGCGATGGATTCCACCAACACACGCTGGAGATCGGCACGGTGAATGGCCAGATGTGGCGCGCCCCACCGCATTTCTGCCAGGGGGCCATACTGCAGGTTCATGATCTCGACGCCGTCGCGGGCGCGCCTGACGCGCAGGGCTTCGGGCGCAAGGGCGAAACGCTCGATCCTGTCGAGAATGCCGAGGCTGGCGTAGATTGTTGTGGCATTGGGTGAAAGCTGCAGGCCAGCACCAGCCTCTTCCAGCGCACTTGTGCGTTCGAGAACTGTGACGCGATGGCCCGCCCGCGCCAAGGTGAGCGCGGTGGTCAGCCCAGCGATTCCGGCGCCGGCGATGATGGCATGCAGGGATTTGGTCACGATTTATCAGCCAGCCGCATTGACGATCTATCGCGCGAGGTCAGGCTGCCTTCCGGCTTTTGACTTCACAATCTGCGGGATCGCAAGGGGCGTGTAAGGCGGCGTCAAAGACATAGCGGGTCGAACAATAGGAGCAGATCGCTTCGTCGTCGCTGCCCATATCGATGAAAATGTGCGGATGGTCGAAGGGCGGCAGCGCGCCGATACACATGAATTCCTTTACGCCGGTGCGGATTTTAGAAAGTCCCGCCTGATTGTGAAAATGTGGAGTGGAATGATCAGCCATCGAGAGCCTCGTTAACGCCGCTTCGTGATGCGTCGCACCATAGGGGAAAGGGGGCGATTTGTGTAGGGCCAGGGACTTTGATTATTCGCCTCCGCCAGTTTTCGCGCCTTCCAACACTTTCAAGTCAGGCTTTTCCACCGACGCCGCACCAAGCCGGGCGATCAATTCCTTCGGCGTTGCGTAGAGGTCCTTGAAAATATCCTGCATTTCCAAGCCTGACATCGGATTTACTTCCATGCCGCCCTTTTCGGCTTCTGCCAGAAGGTCCTTGTCCTTCATGGTGTCGTCAAAGGCCTGGCGCAGGGCGATGACCCTGTCTGGGGGAACGCCTTCGGGAGCGAAGAGGGGACGGCCCAGTTCAAAGGCGGTGAATTGCACGCGCAGCATGCGTTTTATATCTTCGGTCTCGGCAAGATCGGTAATGAGCGGGACGTCCTTGAGATCGGGATGTTTGCGCAAGCCCATCTGGAAAAGGACAAGAAAGTCACCTGACTCTACCCAGTCCTTGTAATGAGGCTTGAGGCTGGTCCAGGAGAATGTACCGCGCCCGTCCACCTCGCCGCGCACCATGGACAGATTCATCTCGCTGCCGCCGGGAAAACCGGCGATGACCTTGAATTTCAGGCCCATGAGATTGCGCAGCACATAGGGGACGACAACGCTTTCGGTGCCGACGCCCGTGCCCGCGATGATGACTTCGCGATTACGCAGATCACTCCAGGTTTTGATGCCAGTGCGGCGGTGGACGATGGTCACGCTGGTGTCTGCGTTAATACTGCCGATCCAGTTGAGAAGGCGGGGATCGAACTTCGCTTTGGAATCGTTGCCGAGCAGGGGCTCGAAGGGCACGCCGCGCTGGGGCGCGCCGAGATGCAAGCCGTCGCGCGGGGCGACATTGGCCAGATGGTTGGTCATCACAAGGCCGCCCGCCCCGGGCATGTTGCGGATGAGGATAGCGGGATTGCCCGGAATGTATTTACCAAAGTGCCGCCCGGCAAGGCGGGCATTGGTGTCGTAACCGCCGCCTGGCGAAAGGCCGACATAGATTGTGACGGTCTTGCCACGATAAAAATCGGCGGGTGTTTGCGCAGTGGCAGTTGGCTGGGTTGCAGTTATAGCGGCAGCGATCACAGAACCCGCGACCATGGCTTGAAATTTATTGTTCACCTGGATCCCTCCGATCGCGCGGTTCTGAAATGATTATCGCAGGGGGGACGAAAGCGCAAAATCGGGGGGCAAATGGCAGCTTGAATTGGCACAAAAAAAGGGGCCGCCCGCAGGCAGCCCCAAGGCTTGTCAGTACAGCAAGGTTAGCGGCAGACGCGCATGCGTTCGGTTTTTACGAACGTGCCATTGCGGTCGAAAAGTTCGACAGGACGAACAACGCAGGCCGGAACGGCCTCGTATTGAGCCACGGGATAGTAACCAGGCGCGGGAGCCGCAACGGGTGCGGGGGCCGCACGGCCAGCGCCGCTGAGGAGGGTCGCGCCAATGGCGCCAGCGGCGAGGCCCGCCGCGAGGCCAACGCCAGCGGCCTTGTGGCGGCCTTCAGCAGCTTCGGCGGAGAACGTGGCGCCGGTCAGCGCCAGGGCCGTCAGAACGGGGAGCAGGGACTTGAACTTCATGACACACTCGTGGTTTCAGGCTTGAGTTTCAATTCAGGAGACGGCTGGCGGCTGTGATCGCCATCGTGGAAAGATACTTGCTGAAAAGTGTTTATGAATTGTTAGGACGGCGTTAACTGAGCCATTGATGGCTGGGCGCCTGCGCACAAAAAAGCGGCCGCAGAGTTTGCGGCCGCTGAGTATTTTGCAGAGCCTGATCAGGCGCTGGGCATGTGCGCCTTCCACCAGGGCCAGTGTTCGCCTAGGAAGGACGGTGGCCAGGGTATTGTGAGCAATTGGTCGAACAGACCGTAGACAAGCGCGGTCATGCAAATGGCCATGGGGATGACGAACTTCCAGGGCTCAGGCCCTTCAATGCGCATCAGCGCAATGATGAAGATCGGCACAGTCGGCACAATACCAATCAGGTACATCGAGATCAGGAAGGCGATCAGATAACCAAAGAAGATCGCGCCCCGGAACAGGATGGTTCCATTCGAGAGATCGGTGATGTTAGTGCCGATATCCATATGCATTTTTTCGTCCGCGATACCGGCAGCAGCGCGCTCTTCAGCACGTGCTGCATGCACCTCGGATTTGCACATGTCATCGAACAACGAGATCGCGCAGAAGATAATGCCACCGAAACCCACGATCATCGGGATGATCTTGGCGGCAAAATTCCAGCTCGACGCCTCGATCAGCATGTAGGCAAACAGGCACAGCATGAAGACCGGGAAGATCTGAACCATGCTGATCTTCGGGGCGTGGAAGTCCGAGAGCATGCGGCCAAATCCACCGTGCGCCTTCACGTCCTGCAGGAAGGGCCTGATGATCGTCAGCGCGGCCATCAGGAACAGTACCAACACGAGCGGGCGCAACATCCAGTCGCCGCCGTAGCGCTGAATGGAGATGAACATATAGCGTTCGATGATCGAACCGAGAATGAAGCCAAGAACCAGCGGCGGACGCGGCCATTTGAAATGTTTCATTGCCCAGGCGAATACGCCGAAGAACAACAGCGAGAACATGTCGCCCCAGGAGCGATGGCCTTCGAACGCGCCGATATAAACGAGCGAGAGAACCACCGGCAGGATCAGCGTGTATCGCAGGCTCGCCAGCTTGGCGAACTGACTGGAGAAGAGATAGCAAAGGCCGGAACCCACGATGTTTGCGATCGCGATTGACCACACCATGGAATAGGTGATGGCAAGGTTCTTTGTCAGCATGTCCGGCCCCGGCACGAGGCCGTGAATCATGAACGCGCCCAGAAGAATCGCCATTCCGGCAGAGCCCGGCACACCGAAAACGATCGTTGGCACAAGTGCGCCGCCTTCACGCGAACAGGTCGCGCTTTCGGCCGCAATGACGCCGCGGACGTCGCCCTTGCCAAAGGTCTGGGCCGCATTCTTTTCTGTCTTGAGCGCGTGGCCGTAAGAAATCCAGTCGATGACGGCTGCGCTGATGCCCGGGATCGCGCCGATGACAGAGCCGATCCAAGAGCAACGCAGTACAAGCCACCAATGGACAAAGCAGTCGACGCTGCCCTGCCACAGGCCCTTCCAGTTGTTCTGCATCTTTTCGCTTTGCACGATCTGTGTGCGCGATACGAGGAGATCGCAGAGTTCGGGGAGCGCGAAGATGCCCAAGGTCAACGGCACCAGTGGCAGGCCTTCCCAGAGATAGAGGCTGTCAAAAGTCCAGCGTAACGTGCCGGTTTGTGGATCGGAGCCGATCATGGCGAGCATGACGCCGAAACAGGCCATCGTCAGGCCGCGCAAGGGCGTGTTGCCCGAGAGCACGGCGACCATGGATATTCCGAACACCGATAACGCGAGCAGTTCAGGCGAACCGATATAAAGGATCAATGGACGCACGATGGGCAGAGCGACCGCCATGAGGATAGCGCCAAAGACGCCGCCCATGAGTGCGGACATATAGGCAGCGCCGAGAGCTCGAGCCCCCTCGCCGCGTTTGGTCATTGGATATCCGTCCAATGCGGTTGCTGCCGATGCGGCGTGTCCCGGCGCCCCCAGCACAATAGCGGAAATCGGATCACCGTGGGTTGTGGTTGCCGCAAGGCCGAGCAGCAGCGCCATGGCGCCTGCAGCATCCATCGAGAATGTGAAGGGCAGAAGCAACGCGGTTCCTGCGACGCCACCGATGCCCGGCAATATGCCGAGCGCAAGGCCGCACAAAACGCCGCCCCATAAGAGGAGCAGCCTGTGCGGCTCCATGATTATGCTCAGGCCATCGCCCAAGGCATGTAGAATGTCCATTGTGTTTCCCTTTGAATCTGGAATGACTGAAGTTAGGCCATTTAGGCCTGCAGACGCGGACTTTTGCTTGTGTCCGTCAGCTGTTGAGAGGGGAGAGAAAGTTGCGGCAATGATATGCCGCGCGCAGCATCACGCAGTCGTGGCAGGGGGGCCGCGCGCGTGACGGCCGTGCCCGATGGTTTCTAACCTCGGACGCTCACGCCATGTTGCTAGCTCTTGAGCCTGATGGCTGAGTACAGGAAGATAGTTCACCCGCTCAATGATTGCGTCGGGTAAATCCAATCCATCCAGTTTTTCGGCGTCATCATCAACTGCGCCATCCGCGAGGCCGATGATCATTGCATGCTGGTCGAAATGGTCCAGGGTGGACGCTGGCGGGCTGAACAAGGTCAGAAGCATGACAATGGACAGCAGGCCGCCCACGGCAAATGCCGCGCGCCTCAGCCAATGTCCTGACATCCCCCAGCCCATACGTTTGCCGCCCAGTTCCAAAAGGGAGCTCTTGTCGTTGTGCTCTCCTTAAGAACTCATTCATAAAGCATTCCTGCGGGGAGAAAAAGCTGTTTTCCGAAGCAAAATTTCGCACCTCGTAGAAGTACTGAGAAAACCGCCATTCTTCGTCTCCCTGATCGAAGGGTTGCCGAACTCCCGCGGTTTGCTTAAGTGACCATTGCAGCGGACCCAAAGGGGCACAAATGAACAGTTTTTCCAGCGGCGGCATCGAAATCGCCTATATTGATGAGCCGCCGCAAATATCCGGGGACGGGCAAAGTCCACCGGAAGAGAGAGAAAGACTTCCTGTTTTACTCATTCATGGTTTTGCTTCCAACCATGCTGTGAACTGGATCAACACCTTGTGGGTGAAAACTTTAACGGGCGCGGGCCGGCGTGTCATTGCGCTCGACAACCGGGGTCATGGCCAGAGCACAAAGCTTTACAATCCGGACGACTATCATACTGAAAAGATGGCGCGCGACGCTGTGAATCTGCTCGATCACCTGGCCATTCCCAAGGCAATCGTGATGGGCTATTCGATGGGCGCCCGTGTCGCCGCCTTCATGGCGAGGGACTATCCGGAACGGGTGGACGCGCTCGTGCTGGGTGGGCTGGGCGACCGCCTGCTACAACCTGCGGGCCTTCCCTCTGGCATTGCTGATGCTCTGGAAGCTCCAGATGCGGGTACGATCCGGGACAGCATGGGCAGGATGTTCCGCAATTTTGCGGAGAGTACGAAAAGCGATTTGCGCGCTTTGGCCGCCTGTATCCGGGGCTCCCGTCAACACCTGACCGAGGCTGAAGCGGCCGCGATCGAGTGTCCGGTCCTTGTGGCCGTGGGAACAATGGATCTGGTTGCCGGCAACGGCGCCATCCTGGCGCAACATTTCCCCGATGGCGAATTCTTCGAAATCACCAAGCGCGATCACAACCAGGCGGTCGGCGACCGTACCCATCGCGCTGCTGTTCTGGAATTTCTGGAAAGCATCAGAGAGGATTAACCAGTCGCCTCTTTTCCCCGGCGTTTGATACAAATATCAGCCGAGGTAACAGCGATTTTGGGGTGTTTTGCTCATTCTTTCGCATGGAAGGCGGGCAAACACACTGTTTTCCGCTATAATAAAGCATTGCAGCAAGACAGGCTTTTTTGCCCTGAGGCCCGCAGTCATTTCAGGTTTCTTATAGAATTTTCGAGAAACTTGCGAAATGACCGATATTCACCGCGACAGCCGGGCGAGCGCCCGGGTCTTATCTTCCTTTTTGGGGCGTATTGAGCTGTTCAACAAACAGGCGTCTTACAATTGCGCAATCAAGGACATCAGCGGAACCGGCGCGCGCGTTTCAATTGACAACGCGCTGCTCATTCCGAACGAATTTATTCTCGAAATTCCCTCCAAAGGGTTCAAAAAGCGTGCGACTGTCAAATGGCGGGAAGATGCCGAAATAGGCGTCAGTTTTGAAGCTTTTGACGAAAACGCCATCTTGGATCGGCTCGCCGTGGTTGAAGATGAACTTCGCTTGCTGAAAGAACAGATGAAATCGCTGCTTGCAGTTAAGCACCCGCGTTCCTGAACACATGATCATTCTCTGGCGCTGCCCTTGCCCTGATTTTGGGCAATACATATGAGCCAATTGCAAAACCGCGATTGCGCGCTGATTTTTCGCCCTGAAAGGGAATAAATCGAGGCATCCGGGTCCGAACCTGGCATGGTGTTTCCACGACAAATCACCAACAGGCGAGTGCCTCGAAATGCCTCTGCGCGAGACG
>CANJJI010000196.1 GCA_947474545.1 Beijerinckiaceae bacterium
CCGCATGCAGGAAATTGCTGCGGCGATTGCCGAAGGCGCGCAGGCCTATCTCAATCGTCAATATCTCACGATTGCCATTGTCGGCGTTGTGATTTTTGCGCTGGTCGCATGGCTTCTCGGCCTAGCTGTCGGCATCGGCTTTATCATCGGCGCTGTGCTCTCTGGCGCGGCCGGTTACATCGGCATGAACGTCTCGGTGCGCGCCAACGTGCGTACAGCGCAGGCGGCGTCCAACTCGCTGGCGGCGGGCCTCGACATCGCCTTCAAGGCGGGCGCGATCACCGGCATGCTGGTGGCCGGCCTCGCATTGCTCGGTGTTGCCGGGTATTACTATGTGCTGACCGGCCCGATGAAGCTGGCTCCGAACTCCCGCGTTGTCATTGACGCGCTGGTGGCTCTGGGCTTCGGCGCTTCGCTGATCTCGATCTTCGCTCGTCTGGGCGGCGGCATCTTCACCAAGGGCGCGGACGTCGGTGCCGATCTGGTCGGCAAGGTGGAAGCTGGCATTCCCGAAGATGACCCGCGCAACCCCGCCACGATTGCTGATAACGTCGGCGATAATGTGGGCGATTGCGCCGGTATGGCGGCTGACTTGTTTGAAACCTATGCGGTGACGGTTGTCGCCACCATGGTTCTGGCGGCCATCTTCTTCGTCGGCAAGCCGGTCCTTGAGGCATCCATGCTTTACCCGCTGGCGATCTGCTCGATCTGCATTCTCACCTCGATCATCGGCACCTATTTCGTGAAGCTGGGCGCTGACAATTCGATCATGGGTGCGCTGTACAAGGGCCTCATCGTCACCGGCGTTCTCTCTGCGGCTGGTCTGGCTGGCGCAACCCATCTGATGATCGGCTGGGGCGAGTTCGGCGTAGTGGCTGGCAAAAGCATCACGGGCATGAACCTGTTCTGGTGCGGCATTGTCGGCCTGATCGTGACGGCTCTGATCGTCTACATCACCGAATATTACACGGGTACAGGCAAGCGTCCTGTGGTGTCGATCGCGCAGGCCTCGGTTACCGGCCATGGCACGAACGTCATTCAGGGTCTGGCCGTATCGCTGGAATCGACCGCGCTTCCTGCGCTTGTCATCGTCGGTGGCATCATCGGCACCTTCCAGCTAGCGGGCCTTTACGGCACGGCGATTGCCGTGACGACCATGCTCGGCCTCGCTGGCATGATCGTGGCCCTCGACGCTTTCGGTCCGGTGACCGATAACGCAGGTGGCATTGCTGAAATGGCTGGCCTGCCTAAGGAAGTGCGTCATTCAACAGATGCTCTCGATGCGGTTGGCAACACCACAAAGGCTGTCACAAAGGGCTATGCGATCGGCTCTGCCGGTCTTGGCGCTCTCGTGCTCTTTGCTGCCTATACCAACGATCTCCAGCTGTTCATTGATCAGGGCGTTCCCTACTTCAAGGATGTTGGCAAGGTCTCCTTCGACCTGTCGAATCCCTATGTTGTGGCCGGCCTGATCTTCGGCGGTCTCATCCCCTACCTCTTCGGCGGTATTGCGATGACGGCCGTCGGCCGTGCAGCCGGCTCGGTGGTGGAAGAAGTCCGGCGCCAGTTCAAGGAAATGCCGGGCATCATGGCCGGTACGCAGCGTCCGGATTATGGCCGCGCCGTGGACATGCTAACCAAAGCCGCGATCAAGGAAATGATCATTCCGTCCTTGCTGCCGGTTCTGGCCCCGCTGGTTGCCTATTTCGGCGTGCTCGCAATTTCGGGCTCCAAGGCCAACGCCTTTGCGGCGCTGGGCGCGATGTTGCTGGGCGTCATCGTCAACGGCCTGTTCGTTGCGATCTCGATGACCTCAGGCGGCGGCGCATGGGATAACGCCAAGAAGTCCTTTGAAGACGGCTTTGTCGACAAGGATGGCGTGAAGCACCTGAAAGGTGGCGATGCGCACAAGGCGTCCGTCACAGGCGACACAGTCGGCGACCCCTACAAGGATACTGCTGGTCCGGCCGTTAACCCGGCGATCAAGATCACCAATATCGTCGCACTGCTGCTGCTGGCGATTCTGGCGCATTAAGCTGCGGCTGTTGTGAAAATGCGAAAGGGCGGGAGATGATCCCGCCCTTTTGCTGTGTCTATTGATCAGGAAAGTTTCCGTAAAAGTGCAGTCCAGCTAATGTACTAGCGTCCGCCGGGGCCGGTCTTATCTTCAAACCGCAGCAGATTTTGCAGCATGTTCCTGACGAATGATGGTTCGCTGCCTGCCGTCGGTGTGGTGCGGGTCACGTAGTCGATGAGCTGGCCATCTTCTATGCCATAATTGGCGATGCGGTTGACCTTCTTGCCCTTGTCGAAATAGACGGCGAAGACGCGCTGGTCGGCGATTCTTTCTTTCATGAACGCCACGGGGCGAACGACCTTCTGGCTGATATAATACCAGGCGTCGCCGCCGATTGTGGATGTCGTGGAAGGCGTTCCCAGCACCACAAGCACCTGTTCGGCGGAAGAGCCGGTCTGCACCTGGCTGACGGTACGCTCGTCAATCACGTAGCCGCGATAGATTTCGCCATCATAGCCCAGGCAACCGCCAAGCGCGACGGGTGCGATCAATGCGGCCGTCAAGGCAATTTTGCGGGCAGACCAGAATACACTTCCGATTGCGCCTGCTGTCACTCGCTGCATTTACCTGTCTCCAACGCCCCGGGCGTCGCGCCCGCCTGCAATCCTCGGCAGGATTGCCTCAAAACTCTGGTTTCGCATCTGGAATGCCCATGGCTGGACTTTCCGCTTGCGTCAGCGGCTCACGATGCCTAACCCCCGTTACAGCCAAAATCAAGGCAGCGCCGTGTTTTGGGGTCTGCAAAGTTCGGATCGCCCGGATTACATGGTTAACACGCGTCCCTGATGCACCGGGGTGAAAAAAGGTCTGCGCCGTGATATTCAAGCTCTTCCGCCGAAACCCCAATGAAGTCCTGATTGCCCGCCTTCACGGCGAGATCATGGCGCAGGCGCGTAATCCCGTTCTTTTTCTCGATTATGGCGTTTCCGACACCCCGGAAGGCCGTTTTGAGATGGTGGCGCTCCATGTTCTGCTGGCTGTGCGCCGGCTTCAGCAATTGCCAGCGCCGGGGCCGGATATTGCGCAGGATATCACTGACGAAATGTTCCGGCATTTCGACATCGCGTTTCGCGAAATGGGTGTTGCGGACACGACAGTGCCCAAACGGATGAAAAAATACGCCTCGGCCTGGATGGGCAGAGCGCGCGCTTATGGCGCCGCTCTGGATTCAAGGGATGCACCGGCTCTGGCGGCGGCGCTCGCACGTAATGTTTATGGCGATGCAGATGTGAACCATGAAGGCGCGGCCCGTCTTTCGCGCTATATATTGGCGAGTGAGCGGGCTTTGGCGGGCGCAGATACCGGTGTGTTCCTGACCGGGCCGCTCCCCACCCTGCCGCCAGAAACGATTGTCTGAAAGGACTGTCCGATGAAATACAAGAGGCCAGCGCCCGAAGGGCCGTTTTCAAGGTTCATGTCCGTGGATGAATTGTCCGGATTGCCCGATCATTCGATCACGATTACCGCAAACGAGAAAGAATGCGCCGCGCTTGCAGACTTGAACAAACTTGAAAAGGTTCACCATCTTGAGGCGAGGTTCAAGGCGGGGACGGGTTCGCGCGAGATTCATCTGACAGGCACGGTCAAGGCGCGGGTCACTCAGATCTGCGTGGCGTCACTTGAGCCGTTCGACGCTGATATCATCGAGCCCATAGACATGCGTTTTGCTGCTGCTCCCCCTCCAGCGATGGGGAGGAAGGAAGCTGGCAAGGCGATGGCGCGCGTTGCGGATCTGGCTGAAGAAGGGCTTGAATCCGATCCACCCGAGCCGCTGGTTGATGGACATATCGACCTTGGCGCGGTCGCCAGCGAGTTTTTTGCTCTTGGGCTTGATCCATATCCCCGCAAGCCAGGCGTCGAATTTGTGCCAGAAGCGCTGATGTCCCAAGGCGAATCGAAATCGCCGCTGGTGCAGGACGAGGAAAAACCAGAAAGCCCGTTTGCTGCGCTCGCCCGGCTCCGGCCCGTAAGTC
The DNA here is from genome assembly GCA_947474545.1 of Beijerinckiaceae bacterium. Classification (GTDB taxonomy): domain Bacteria; phylum Pseudomonadota; class Alphaproteobacteria; order Rhizobiales; family Beijerinckiaceae; genus Terripilifer. The sequence continues at coordinate 4,051 of CANJJI010000196.1, forward strand.
CGGAGAAACCCTGAGCCGTTGCAAGCTTCCGGGAGCCGGTTGCGTTTGTAAAGCAAATGGCTATTGTCCGGCGGGCTTTGAAGGCTCGACTCATCCTGCCGGGCGTGTCTGCGGTGAGGGCCGCCGTCAATTTCGCTATTCACCGGGCCGGATTGGCCTGCAGAGGCCATATCGCCGCGTGACCATCCAGACACCAACTCCCGATTCCGACCAGCCCTCGACCGGTACGGCAGAAGCCAAACCTGCCGTGGCGGCTTCTGGCGCTGAGCGGCGGACAAGCGACTCCAGGCCGGTTCGAATCGCGATAGACGCCATGGGTGGCGACCTGGGGCCGGAGATGGTTGTTCCGGGCTGCGCTTTGGCGCTGGCCAAACGGCCAGACAGCAAATTCATCTTTTTCGGGCAGGGAGATCGAATCCGTTCCCTACTGTCCGCGCATCCTGCGCTGGCGGATAACGCGACGGTCGTTCACTCGGATGTCGTGATCCTGATGGGCGACAAGCCTAGCCAGGCGCTTCGCAAGGGACGGCGTGTCTCCTCCATGTGGATGGCGATCGAGGCAGTGAAAAAGGGCGAGGCTGACGTGGCCGTCTCGGCAGGGAATACGGGCGCGCTCATGGCCATGTCCAAGGTGTGCCTGAAGACCATGTCGTCCATCGAAAGGCCGGCCCTGGCCGGAATATGGCCGACAGCCCGGGGCCAATCCATTGTTCTCGACCTTGGAGCGTCGATCGGGGCCGGGGCAAAGCAATTGGTCGATCTGGCGATCATGGGCTCGGCGATGGCTCGTATCGTGCTGGGCCGCGAAAATCCGACGGTCGGCCTGCTGAATGTCGGCATTGAGGAAATCAAGGGGATTGAAGAGGTCAAGGAAGCGGGCGGCATTCTGCGCGAAGCGCATTTCCCGCATATGACCTATCATGGTTTCGTCGAGGGCGACGATCTCGGCGCGGGAACGTGTGACGTTGTCGTGACGGAGGGGTTCACCGGTAATATCGCGCTGAAAACAGCGGAAGGAACGGCCAAACAGATTGCGCAATATCTGCGCACGGCTATGGGCTCTTCACTGATGTCCCGAATCGGCTATTTCTTTGCTCGCGGGGCATTTGCGCAATTGCGGGAAAAGATGGACCCGCGCCGCGCCAATGGAGGGGTATTCCTGGGGCTCGAAGGCATAGTCATCAAGAGCCATGGCGGCACCGATGCGCTGGGTTATTGCGGTGCAGTCGAGCTTGGTTATGCCATGGTACGGCATGGACTTCAGGCCAAGATACGCGAAACCATGGATCAATCCCGCGAAAGCCGGGCAGCCGCGGCTGTTCTGGCCCAGGCGGCTTTGCCCGGTTCCGGGGAAGTGCATTCCGAATAATCCGCAAGCAACGAAAACCGGCAGGCTCAAGTGACGACTAACAAATGTATTCGCGCAGTGGTGGCAGGTGTGGGCTCATGCTTGCCTGCACGGCGCGTGACCAATGCGGAGCTCGAAAAGACCGTTGATACGACCAGCGAATGGATTGCACAGCGAACCGGCATCCATAACCGTTACATAGCTGGCGAAGGCGAAACAACTTCGACGCTGGCGACGGGCGCCGCACAGAAGGCGCTTGCGGCAGCCGGACTTTCTGCCAGCGCGGTGGATCTGATCATTGTTGCGACGGCGACGCCCGACTTCACATTTCCGGCGACTGCGACACAGGTACAGGCGGCGTTCGGAATAACCCGCGGCGCAGCGTTTGATCTGCAGGCGGTGTGCTCGGGATTCGTTTATGCTGTTTCGGTAGCTGAGAAATTTATTGCGACCGGCGCGAGCACGTGCGCGCTGGTGATCGGCGCTGAAACTTTTTCACGCATTCTCGACTGGAATGATCGCACGACATGTGTGCTGTTTGGGGATGGCGCAGGCGCCATGGTTTTGCAGGCTGCGCCTGGCGAAGGCACGATTAATGATCGCGGCGTGCTGACCTCTCATTTGCGTTCGGATGGCCGCCATCGTGAGAAGCTTTATGTCGACGGCGGCCCATCTGCGACAGGCACCGTGGGGCATTTGCGCATGAGTGGACGTGAAGTGTTTCGTCACGCAGTGGGCATGGTCACCGATGTGATGACGGATGCTTTTGCCGCTACCGGCCTCACCGCTGATGATCTCAACTGGTTTGTGCCCCATCAGGCCAACGAGCGCATTATCGATGCGTCTGCAGAAAAACTTGGTATAGATCAGGCCAAGATCGTGAAGACCGTTGCGCTACACGGCAACACTTCGGCAGCATCAATCCCTCTGGCGCTGGCAGCAGCTGTCGACGACGGCCGCATCAAAACAGGCGATCTTGTAATGATTGAAGCGATGGGCGGCGGGTTCACCTGGGGCGCAGCTATAATTCGCTGGTAGTTGCGCATAAACTATTTTATAGTTGACATTACAGTGCTACTGCGTTTTTTGTCACGTTATCAACCATGCATTACAACAAAATGACGATTTGGGCGTACCATGCCAAAAATGATCAAAAAGCCTTTAGATGCTAAAACCATTACACGTGCCGATCTTGCGAATGCTGTCTATGCGACAATTGGTTTATCGCGGGCTGATGCGGCCAAGATGGTCGAAGTTGTATTGTCGAAAATCAGCGAAGCAGCCGAACGTGGCGAGAACGTCAAAATTTCATCTTTCGGGACATTCGTGATTCGCTCAAAGCGCGAACGGGTTGGCCGCAATCCGAAAACCGGCGAAGAAGTGCCTATTACAGAACGCAGGGTGATGACGTTCAAGCCGTCGAATATAATGAAAAAACGAATCAACGGCGAAACAGCGGGAGCGGACGGGGACGATTGATCCTGGAACCTGCCCGCTAGTTCGGAAGAGGGATGATGGACAAGAGTCCCGACGCATTCAGAACCATCAGCGAGGCGGCTGAGGAACTCGATCTGCCCCAGCATGTGCTGCGTTTCTGGGAGACGCGATTTCCCCAGATCAAACCTATGAAGCGCGGCGGTGGACGGCGCTACTATCGCCAGGAGGATGTGGAGCTGCTCGCCTCCATCCGGCATCTGCTCTATGGCGAAGGCTATACAATCAAAGGCGTTCAACGCATTCTCAAGCAACAGCACGGTGCGGCGGCTGTGATCGAGCTGGTGCATCAATTGCGCACCCAGCGGGCGCCTGCGGGCGCGGCTGCGCTGGCGAACGCGCGCACTGGCGAGGAAGACGCCGAGGAACTTGAAAGCACGGAAGGCGGCGTTGAGCGTTCAGAGGGGGCGGATATAGACCGGCCGGTCTCAGTTTTGCGCCAGCCGCAGACTGCGCACCCTGGCCTTTCGGAGGCGGAGCGCCGAATCGTGAAGCAGGTTTTGGCGGAAATCGATGAATGCCTGGCAATTCTGGCCACTGCGAGGGCCGCATAAAGAAATTAGCCTTCAGGTAAAATAAATTGCCTGAAAGTGGTTTCCTTCCCGGATGAATTCGATCTATAAGCAGCCCCGTCGGAGTGTAGCGCAGCCCGGTTAGCGCACTTGTCTGGGGGACAAGGGGTCGTGGGTTCGAATCCCGCCACTCCGACCATTTGTTAAATTAAATATCTGAAATTGCGTTGTTTTTAATTTTGTAAGGCAAGACGGTCTTACAAAAAGTCTTACTTTCATGCTCGGCTTGGGACGTACCGCGACGAATTGCTTTTGTAGTTTGCACGCAGGATCCAATTGCATAAAGCTTAGATGCTTCCGGACAGATAAAAACCGCGCCCCGGCACATTCAGCAGTCCCGTCCGTCGGATCAACCGAAATCATTTCACCTTGGAGCCTCTTGCAAAACTCTTCGGGGGATTCGCCAGCTTGGGGCTGA
>CANJJI010000197.1 GCA_947474545.1 Beijerinckiaceae bacterium
CCACCACCATGGCCTCCAATGCCTGCGATTTAGCCGCCAGTTCACGCCTTTTTGCTTCACCCATTTGGTGACCTCTGTAAATCCGTTGAAACCGGCTTGAAGTCTAGCTTGCGGGCGAGTTAGATCCTGTCAACTGCCGGAAATAGGATCACCAGCCTTGACCGCCAGAACCAGCAAGTGCCCCTCGGGCGAGACAACCACGATGTCGAGCTTGCCAATGTGTTGCTAGCCACCCCAAACGGTGGACCATGGCAGTTTGTGAAAAAAATCAAAGCCAGCGTGCAAACCGCCCACGATTTGAATTAAGACGTCGCGCTCACGGTACTCGCCCGCATTGAGCGGGGCATGGAACGGAAAACTGGGGTGAATTTGCGCCTTGCCATATCTTGCACTGGCCTGGCTCAAAGCTTAAGAAAGAGTCTGGCCAGTCCATTAACAATGAACCATGATTTAACAAATGGAGCCGTCTTGCACCGCTGGCTCAAGTTGCCGTGCCCAGCCGCTTAGGGAGTTTCGGCTGAAACCATCGTTAAACCAGCGAGGTCCTGTGGCTCAATTTTTGTGAACCTCTGAAAAGATATTCACAAATAATTTTACATATGGTAAATACCAATAGATATAAAAATAATAAAATTATAAATTAACTGATGTTTGAGATACGAATCCAATTCAGACATCTTTTAGGACACTTTAACTATGACATTGAAGCCACGCTTTCTTTCCTCCATCGCCGCGCTGGCTATCGCCGCGCTTCTCGTCCCGTCATCGACTCGGGCGCAAACGGTATCTCTTCGAATGCAAGGCTTCTTGCCGAGCGCGCTGTCGACACAGAAGGCGTTCGAGGAGTTTGCCAAAGTAGTCAACGAGAAATCTGGTGGCAAGCTGGTCATAAATGTCTTGCCGGTCGGCGGTGCCGTTGGTGTAACAGAGACCATTAGCGCTGTTCAGGCAGGTGTACTTGATGGTCACCATACCTGCGCAGTCTTCCACGCAGCCAAAGAGCCGGGCTTCGGCGTTCTCGACACGGGCCCAACATTCGACACGGTCGATCAGCGAGATCGGTGGTTCACGGACGGCGATGGCGTAACCTTACTCCGCGAGCTCTACGCCCAATTCGGCATGCATTACGTGGGCAACGTGTTTTGGCAGGTTGAGCATATCCCCTCGCGCAAGCCGCTCAACGGGATTGCGGACCTCAAGGGCCTGAAGATCCGCGTGCCGCCAGGGCTTGTCTCTGACATGCTCAGCAAGGCGGGGGCTGCAGTCGTCAACATCGCTGGCGGCGACGTTTTCACTGCGCTCCAGTCTGGCGTGATTGATGCGGCCGATTGGTCCTCCCCCAGCATGAACATCGACAGCGGGCTTCATAAAGTGGCCAAGTACTCGGTCAACGCCTCCCACTCGTTGCCGGCCTGTGAGATTGCCGTCTCCAAGGCGAAATGGGACGCCATTCCGCCTGACCTCAAAAAGCTGTTCGAGGCCGAGGTGAGGGCCATGAGCGCCAAGGTCAAGGACACGATTATTGCCTCCGACAAGGCTGCCCTCGAAAAGTTGAAGGCTGACGGCGTACAGGTCATCACGTGGCCAAAAGAGGAGGTCAACAAGCTCAGGGCGGTCACATGGGAGGTTCAGGACCAGTTCGCGGCCAGAAGCCCGATGGCAAAGAAGATTGTGGAGAGCCTGCGCTCGTTCCAAAAGAATACGGCCCGTTAACTCATCCTAACTCGCTATGCCAGCAAACCTGTCGTCCGATATGATGTTAGTGCGGCGCCTATTTCATCGCATCGCGATTAGCATCGGCTACGCCAGCAGTTGGCTATTTCTGATCGCAGTTGGCATCTCCTCGTTCGAAGTCATCATGCGCTACGGGTTCAACAGTCCGTCGAGCTGGGCCCATGAGACGACGACGACGTTGTGCGTCATCGCCTTCGGCTTCGGCGGTGCCTATTGCATGGCCCGCAACGAGCACATCCGCATCACAAGCTTTTCCGAGAAGTTGAACTTGCGGACGCAACGTTTGTTTGAGCTGATCTCGTTTCTGGTTGGGATCTTTTATCTTTGCGGCCTTGGCTGGGGCCTTTGGCTCCAGGCCAAGCAGTCTGTCTGGCGGTTCGGCGCAATCGGTTGGACGCCGGAACTTGTGCCCGGCCCGCCGCACTGGCCGCTGCCGGCGATCGCGAAGGCAGCGCTGTTAATTTCGGCGCTCCTGTTCCTCACTGTAGTCGTCGAGCGGCTCTTTGAAATCCTCCGGCCCCGCAAGGAGTAACGTATGCTTCTGGGGATAGACATCGCTGTCTGGTCGATCCTGATCCTCGTGGCTATGGTTGGGCTGCTTGTCATCGGCGTACCGCTCGCGTTCACCACGGGGGGGATCGGCGTCGCGCTCTGCCTCCTCCTATTTGGGCCGCAAGGTCTCTTCCTGCTCGCGAGCCGAACATTTACGTTCTTCGACACCTATGTGCTTGTCGCGGTACCGTTCTTCATCTTCATGGCGTCGATCTTCGAGAAATCGGGCCTTGCGAGCGACCTCTACAATGCTGTGAAGCTGTGGACCGGACGGCTCCCAGGCGGCGCGGCGATTGTGACTACGGTCTTCGGAATCATCATCGGTGCAATCATTGGCGTGGCCGGAGGGGAGATCGTGCTGATGGGCCTCGTCGCCATGCCGCAGCTGTTGCGTCTCGGCTACGACCGCAAGATTACGATAGGTCTCGTATGCGCCACAGGTGCTCTTGGCAGCATGATCCCGCCCTCGATCATCCTTGTCTTCTACGGGCTCTCTGCCAACGTATCGATAGGCGATTTGTTTCTTGCATCGTTCCTGCCGGGGCTATTGCTCGCTGTATTGTTCGTCGCCTACGTCCTCATTCGCTGCATCGTGAACCCCAGTCTTGGGCCCCCGCCGCCATTGGCGGAGACCCAGCTCCCGTTTGCTGCGAAGCTGAAGCTCCTCACCGGCGTCGCCCTCCCGATGCTGGTACTGCTCGCAACGCTCGGTTCGATTTACCTCGGCATTGCTTCCGTGACAGAATCGGCGGCCGTAGGCACAGTCGGCACCATTGTCGCCGTCTGGATTAGACGCGAGCTCACGGCCACGCTTATCCGGGACGCGATGGTCCAGACCATGTCGGCCTGTGGCATGGTGCTCTGGCTCGTGATTGGTACAAATGCGCTTATCGGCGTCTACAATCTCATGGGTGGAATTGAGTTCGCAAAGGAGTTGCTGACCAATCTTCCCTTTCCGCCGTTCATCGTGCTGAGCATGATGTTGCTCGTTTGGATCTTCCTTGGGTTTTTCATCGATTGGATCGGTATCCTTTTGCTGACCATGCCCGTCTTTCTCCCGGTCATCCTGGCCTTCGGCTACGATCCCCTCTGGTTCGGCGTCCTCTTCAACATGGCAATGCAAGTTGCCTACCTCACGCCGCCGTTCGCCCCCGCCGCCTTCTATCTGAAGGGTGTCGCGCCGCCTGGCATGACCCTTGAAGAGATCTTCTCAGCAATGTGGCCGTTCATCGGACTACAGCTCCTAGGCCTTGCAATCGTGACCGCTTTACCGCAGATCGCATTGTGGCTACCCGCACTTATTTAATATAAGTTGGCATGGTCAGTTCAGTCCAATCCATATTCCGCGTGCTTGAAGAGCAAGGCGCAGTCGATTTTTGCGAAATAGCGACTGACGCCTTCAGGCCGGTAAGCTTGCACAATAGTCAAGCTGATTTCGAGCTTGGGATCACCATCAACCATGATCTCACCGAACCATTTAGCTGCGGCTATGACCCTATTGCAGTGGGCAATCTCGCGATCAAGCATGTGCTCTTCGAAGCTCAAGGGCTGAAGCCGAACCCGATCACAGTGTTCAAGCGCGACGGCGCGCTGATTGTCAAGTTATTCGAACAGGACACGGCCTTGACGACTGCAAGATCAAAGTCCTGCAGAGGTACTGGCGCTATCGCTAAGCTGTATGTTTCGTTGCGAACAAGGAGCAGACGCCATGCCGAATGAGCCCAAGACCCGAAACTCTTCTCCTTTCGCTCGCTCGCCGCTGCCCCGGCGATTTTGCAATCTTGATCGCTTGCTTAGCGCCATGAAGGTTCGCGGCCTGGATGGCATTGTGGCCTCTACGCCCAACAATGTGTTTTACCTGACCGGGTTCAATGGCGTTTCGCACAAATCGGATGAGCCGCGGCAGTGTGCGGTGATCCTCTCGCGTCACGCTCCCGAGCACCCGATCTTCGTTGTTGCCGACTACTTCCTTGGGTCGTTTCTCATTCAGCCGACCTGGGTGGAGGACATCCGTCCTTTTCGGACGCTGCTCATGTCGTTCGACGTGCAGCCGAAACCCGACGATGTCGATCGCTGTATCCCGAGGAGCGCTGCCGGGGTCGAGTGGATCGAGCGCGCACGCCGAAGCTATGTCTACGACATGGGCGATGCGTTGCGCGGAGCGTTGAAGGATCTCAAACTCGACCGCGGCCGCGTCGCCTTCGACGACCTGGGGCTCGGTTTTCGGTTGGGCCTTGAAGGCACAGAAGTCGTCGACGGCTACGATCCGCTCATGTTTGCGAGAGCGGTGAAGACCGAGACCGAGCTCAAGTTGCTCGAGCGCGCCACGCAGCTCAACGAATCGGCGATCAATGCCACGGTCGCCTCGTGGCAGCAAGGTGCAACGTGGCGCGATCTGAACAGGAGCTATGAGCGAGCCGTGTGCGATCTCGGTGGATTTGTACACGATCCGGGCGGTTTCGTCTGGGGCCCGGCACGGGGCATGGATCCAGCGGTAATGCTTGCGACTGGACTCGAGAACGACGAGGTCACGCGAGGCACCCACGTTATGTTCGATTGCCACGGCTCTCTCGATCTTTATTGCTGGGATGGCGGCAAGACTTGGGTCGTCGACGGCGAGCCTGAAGGTGCAGCGAAGTTGGTCTCAAAAGCCACCGCCGCCGCAGGAGAAGCGCTGCTAGAAGGAATGCGGCCGGGCGCCAAGGTGAGCAAGCTTCAGGCAATAGCGCGCGACGTCTACCGCAAGTGTGGCGTCCCCAATCCTGCTAGTGCCATGATCTTCTTCCACGGGCTTGGGCTTTCCCACATGGACATCGAGCAAACGACGGCCGATGGCAATAAGAACGCCGATTGGACGTTTGAGGAAGGTATGGTCGTACCGCTTCATCTTTTGTATCCAGGCGGCGAACGCGAGCGCTTGTGGTTGGAGGAGGTGGTTGCTGTAACGAGTAACGGCGGGCGTCCACTCTTTTCCTGGGGTTTGGAGCCGTTGACCGGACGCGGAGCTTCGGCGGGAAGCCGACCTGGCACCTAGCGGGCATGTTCAAAGATTACCCAACGAATGACACAAATAAATAGAGGCCTATGGAGATAACATGGAAAAACTGATCATCGAGGCGCGCGTCAACGAGTTCATGATGCGGGAGGAGGGCAATCCGAACGTGCCCTACACATCGCACGAGATCGCGGTCGACGCAGTCGAATGCCGGGAGGCTGGTGCGTCGATCCTTCATTTTCATGCGCGCAGGGCTGATGGCGCGCCCGATCATGATACCGAGACATACGCCGAGACTGTCAGGCAAATTCTCGCCACATCCGACATTCTGGTGCATCCGACGCTCGGCTACGCGACGCTGGACGCGGGCCCCGAGGCCCGTCTAGATCACATCCTCAAGATGGCGGCCGACCCCAAGCGTCGCCCCCATTTCGCACCCATGGACGCAGGCAGCGTTAACGTCGATCGCTACAAGCCACAGGAGCGCCGTTTTGAGACGACGGAGCTCATCTATAAGAACTCGACTGGAACGCTCACGTACTTTGCCGAGAACATCCGCAAAGCGGGCTTGAAGCCTTGCCTCACGTCGTGGAACGTCGGATTTACGCGCTACGCCTCGGCCTTCCTTGACATGGGGCTGGTCGACGAGCCGGCGTACCTGCTTTTCGTGCTCAACGACAATGCGTACCTCGGGGGGCATCCAGGAACGCTGAAGGGCCTGCAGGCGCACCTCGATTTCCTCCCTCCCAACCGGCGTATCGAATGGACGGTGTGTAACTTTGGCGGTAACCTCTTGGCGCTCGCCGCACCCATTATTTCGCTTGGCGGACACATCGCGATTGGCATCGGGGACTACACGTACCATGAGCTCGGTCAGCCAAAAAATGCGGACATCATCCGCCGCGTTGCCAACATCGCACGTGAGCTGGGCCGCGAGGTGGCAACGCCTGAAGAAGCGAAGCGCATCCTTGGGATGCCGTAACGAGCGGACGCCGCACTGATCGGACCGCGTTCAACTTTGCAACTCTGCAACACAGGAATAAGCACCATGGAAGCAACGGTTTACGATACCGTACCTGAGTACGAGCTCGTGCTTTATCACGCTTGGTCTTCAAGCGCCTCGCGCCGCGTCCGCTTTTGTCTTGAGGAGAAAGGGCTGGCTTACCAGGGGCATGTCATTGACTTATTTAAGCTGGAACAACATTCTGATGAATATCGTAAGTTGAACCCGAATGGAATGGTGCCGACACTTATTCATCAGAACCGGGCTGTTATCGAAAGTACCGTCATTAACGAATATTTAGACGCTGTATTTCCTGCACATTCCCTGCGTCCTGCAGAGCCCTTTGCCCGCGCACAGATGAGAGTCTGGACCAAGCATGCTGATGAAGTTGTCATCCGTGCCTTTCAGGTTGCGAGCTGGAACTGGGTCATGGGACCGATTGCAACGGATTGGTCAGACAAAGAACTCGAGCAGAACTTGGCGCGCATCCCAACTCCGAACAGGCGGGAAGATTGGCGCCGGATGGCGCGCCAACCTTTCACCGACGGCGAAATTGAATTTGCGGTGGCTCAGATCAAACGAACTCTTGAGATGATGGAGGACTCCCTTAGGCACTCAGCCTGGTTGGCTGGCGAGACCTTTTCATTTGCGGACACGAACATGGCACCGTACTTGGTTCGAATGAACGAACATGCCCGCTACGGGCTTTTTCTCAAAGATTACAGGAGAGTCGAAGATTGGTGGGTGCGTGTTCAAGCACGACCTGCTTTCGGTCGAGCAAAAATTGAACCGGCCCTCCAGTCATCGTCATAAATCGATCTAAAAGAACCCAACAAATAAGGATTACTTTATGAGCGCGCAAAATATGGAAGGACAGACCGCGCTCATAACCGGTGGAGCACAAGGTATAGGCAAAGCCATTGCGGCTCTTTTCATCGCGCGGGGCGGTCGCGTGGTTATAGCCGACATCAATGCTGAGGCTGCGCAAGCGACAGCCAAGGAGCTTTCTCCAAGCGGTCGTGCAACTTGGTTTGCTCTTGACCTGATGGATCTCGATATGATCAATAACGTTCCAGGCATCTTGGATACGGCATCGGTTGGGCCTGTTCACGTTCTTGTAAACAATGCAGGTATTTTGGACAACGTGTCATTTTTAGATACCAACCAAAAAATCTACGATGACGTGATGAACGTCAATTTTCGAGGACCTTTCTTTCTCACTCAACAGATCGCGAACCGCATGCGCCATACAGGTGGGGGTGCCATCGTGAACATTGCATCGGCATCGGGTCTTCTCGGAAATCAGGAGCGCCCAGTTTACGGGCCAGCGAAGGC
>CANJJI010000198.1 GCA_947474545.1 Beijerinckiaceae bacterium
GATTCCTATGCCGGGACTGAAGATCGCACTTGCATCTGCGTTGATCGCTGCGGGAGGTTCGATCGCTCTGCAGCCGCCTGCTATAGCGCAAAACAATTATCCGTCGGCAACAATCCGCATTCTCGTTGCTTATCCGCCGGGCGGGTTTCCTGATACCGTGACGCGCATCTATGGCGATCAGATGCGCAAAAATCTGAACCAGCAAATCGTCATCGAAAACAAGCCCGGGGCAGGTTCCATTGTCGCAGCGCAAACTGTGGCTCGCTCAACGCCGGACGGCTACACCCTGCTGGCAGGCGATTCCCAGATGTGGGGCATCGCGCCGGCCATGTTCAAATCGCTGCCTTATGATGCAATCAAGGATTTCGAGCCCATCAGCGTATTCGCGACGACCTCCAATTATCTCGTCGTCAGCGCGATGGTGCCTGTCAGTGGAGGACTCCCGGAATTGCTGGCGTTTCTGAAAGACAATCCCGGAAAATACAATTATGGCACAGCGGGAATCGGTTCTCTGCATCATCTGACTATGGAAACTTTGGTCGCGCAGACCGGCATCAAGGTGAGTCACGTCCCTTACAAAGGCAACAGCCAGATCTTGCCGGCGCTTGTTGCAGGCGAAGTCGCGTTCGGTGTGCAATCGGGAACGGCGCTGCCGAATTTCGTCAAGCAAGGCAAAATTCGGATCCTCGCCATCGCTGCGGAAAAGCGATCGAAACTCTATCCGGATATGCCCACGTTCGATGAATTCGGGATCAAAGGCATGGGGCTGCTCGGAACGATGGCGTTGCTTGCGCCGAAGGGTACGCCAGCCAACGTCATCGAACGGCTGGCTGAAGCAGTAAAGACAGCCTCACAGGATGCTGAACTTATCAAACGCTTCGAGGGCGTTGGCGCAGATGCGAACGGCCTGTCGCCGTCCGAATCTGTTGAGTGGATCAGGAAAGAAGCGGCTGCATTGATGGCTGCCGCCAAACTGGCGAAGATTGAACCTGAATAGAAACGCCGGCATTCCTTTCGTTCACGACACCCATCGACCATATCACCAGATGTGCGGATGATTGTATGACAAGTATCGCCGAACTCGATCACACCAATTCAACCGAAATGAATCTGGGTGACGCCGTATTCAAAGCCAATGCGCGCCAGATTCTATCGGACTGGGCTACTCGCCCGCCATTTTACGTATTCAACAATGGCCCGCCGCAGGTCATCGTTGGCCGATATGCCGATGTATACGAAGTGTTTCAGGATGCGGAGCGCTTTGCATCGCAAATGCCGCGTGAGCCAGGGTTCGAGCAATTTGACAAGTTCATGGGTGGCGAAGTCATCACGCAACTGGACGGTGAACGGCACAGCCGCCTGCGCCGCTTGCTGATGCCCGCCTTTGCGCCAACGCGCATCGCGCAACTGGAAACGCATATCTCGCAGATCATCGACGGCATGCTGGACGATATTGAAAACGGTGGCCGGGAGTTCGACGGCGTCACGAATTATGCTGCACGGCTCGTTGTCGGCGCGCTGCTGACGGCCATGCTCGACCTCAATGCGGATCAGACGCGAATCCTGATGGCGTTTCAGGAAGCAACGCCTGCGATGACTACCACAAAGCCTGGTGAGCCCTATCCGCCTCATGTCCATGCGGCCTATAAAGACATGGCCGAACTGATCCAGCAGATTGTCGACAATCGCCGGGCCCATCCGCGTTCGGATTTCATCACCGATCTCGTCAACGCGCGCGACAAGGCCGACAAGTTAACGGACAAGGAATTGTTTGATCAGGTGCTCGGTATTCTCGCCGCGCTGGCGACAACGCCGCGCACCGGGGCTGGCGCCTTGTTCATGCTTTTCACCCATGATGACCAACGCAAGCGGCTGATCGCCGACCCGTCGCGTGTTCCTGATGCTGTCGAAGAATGTCTGCGCATCGCAGGCAATGGCTATTTCACCTTCCCGCGCATCGCCACGCGCGATACGCAAGTGGGCGGTACGCCCATTTTGAAGGGCATGGTGGTGCGTCCTTCGCCGCAAGCGGCAAACCTTGATCCGCTGGCTTATGTTGACCCGTTGAAATTCGACATTGATCGCAAGCCGCAGCGGATCATGACGTTCGGCTCAGGCCCGCATCAATGTATCGGCAATGTGCTGGGCCGGAAGACTCTGGTGCTGGCGGTGCGGCAATTGCTGGCGCGGTTTCCCAATGCGCGCCTCGCAGACCCCGATTTCACGCCTGAATATGCTGGCTCGGTAGGAGAACTGAAAATGAAGAGCCTGCCGATGCTCACGCATTAAGGACAGCGTCAAAGTCAAACAACTTCGAGCTTCTTCAATTCTCCAGCGGGCATTTCGACTCTGATTGTGTCGCCAGGGCCTACGTCGCCGCCCGCGATAACAATCGACATGACCCCTGATTTTCGGATGATTTCGCCATTCTCTCCGGTGGCCAGCATGGCTGCCTTCAATCCTTGCTGAAAGCGATCAATATGAACGCAGGGATTGCGCAAACCTGTGATCTCAACGACTGCGCTATCGCCCAGATGCAGGCGCGCGCCCTCTGGCAATGAGAGTAAATCAATGCCGCGCGTGGTGATGTTCTCGCCCATCTCGCCCGGGGCCAGTTTGAAACCCTGCGCATCAACCTCCTTGAACAATTCCTCATGGATAAGATGAACCTGCCGCAAGTTTGGCGCAGCCGGATTCTTCGCCACAAGATGCCGGTGTTTCACTGTTGTGCCCATGTGCGCATCACCCTCAATGCCCAATCCTTCGACAAGGCGAACAGACAAAACATTGGGTTTGCTGAAATTATGCTGAGCGCTGATGCTCACCGCAATTACTGTTCCATTCATGATCTTGCTCCGGTCAGTTTTTCCAGCACAGCGCGCACCGGCTCGGGAATGGGGACAGGCTTTTGGGTGGCACGGGACACATAGACATGCGTGAATTCGCCCTGCGCGCTTGCCATTAAACCGTCCTGTTTGAAAATACCCAGCACATAGCGAACAGAGGAGCGGCCGAGATTTTCCACGCGCACGCCCACCTCTATTTTATCGGGGAAGGCGAGGCTGGCAAAATAGGTACAGCGCGTTTCCACGACCAGCCCTATTGTGGTGCTGGATGCAGGATCAAGCACGCCCGCTTCCACCAGTAATTGGTTCACAGCCGTATCAAAAAAAGCGTAATAAATGACGTTGTTGACGTGACCATAAACGTCGTTGTCGTGCCAGCGCGTTGTGACGGGCACGAAGACCGGGAAGTGCCCACGGGCACAGGGTTGAGGACGCTCTGTCATTGTTTGCCTTAACGAACCGCAGTCCACAGATTTTATGGAATTTCTGCGAAAATGGAAACCATGGCCGGCAGTTTCCCTTACCGGGTCATCCAATGTAGATTTTATGAACTGATAGGAACGGGATAATCATGGCGGACAAACAGATCGAGGCAGTGCGCCGTCTGATTGCGCATCTGGCGCAGGTGCTGGAGGCGGATCTCTGGGTTCGCCTGTGGAATGGCGAGCGCCTGCCGCTTGGCAGCCATGTCACGAGCGGCCTTGGCCTGATCATTCGCTCACCCGCCTCTATCACACGGTTGATCCGCCGCCCACGCTTCAACACGATCATCGAATTGCTGACTGCGGGCGATATTGACATAGAAGGCGGTACGCTGATTGACATCGCCCACAAGCGCGGCGAGATGCGCACCAAAGGGCTTTTCAAGCGGATCGATAAAATCCTGGCGGCCAAAGCGCTGTGGCCGTTTGTGTTCGGGCCGGCTGCTGCAAGCGATACGCTGGCGCATCAGGGCGAACGTCAAACCTCTGTTGCACAGGGGCGCGACGACAAGGCGCTGGTTCAGTTCCACTACGATATATCCAACGAATTCTATGCGCTCTTTCTCGATCCGGACATGCTCTACACCTGCGCCTATTTTTCCCGATGGGACGCCTCGCTGGAAGAAGCACAAAAGGCCAAGCTCGACATGATCTGCCGCAAGCTGCGGCTGCAACCGGGCGAACGGATGCTGGATATCGGCAGCGGCTGGGGCGGGCTGATCTGCCATGCCGCACAAAACTATGGCGTGAAAGCGCATGGGGTGACCCTGGCGCAGGAGCAGTTTGTTTTTGCCAAAGCCAAGATCGCGCGCCTCGGACTTCAGGATCGCGTCACAGTCGAGTTGAAAGATTATCGCCATGTCGAAGACTGGGGCGCCTTCGACAAGATTTCCTCCATCGGCATGTTCGAGCACGTGGGCATCGACAATCACGATGCCTATTTTACGCAAATGCACAGATTGTTGCGGCCGCGCGGGCTTTATCTGCATCACGCCATCGCAAGGCCGGCCAAGCGCGACATGAAACGTTTCCGCCGCCAGCGGGCCGAATACAAGGCGCTCACGACTTACATCTTTCCCGGCGGGGAGCTCGACACTGTGGGCATGTCCATCAACGGGCTCGAACGGCATGGCTTTGAAGTGCACGATGTCGAGGGCTGGCGTGAACATTATCAGCGCACAACGCAACACTGGACAGAACGGCTCTATGCCGATCGCGAAAAAGCGGCAGCCGAAAACGCGATTGTGGCTGCTCTATCTCGCCGGCTGTTCGCTGGCTTTTGAACGCAGCGCTGTCGGAATCTTCCAGACGGTGGCTTCCAAACGCACGAAAGGCCCAAGCGGTCTGCCGCCGACACGGGCGGGCCTGTATACATCCTGAGCCTAAACAGAAAGCGCTCGCCTAAAGCCCCATCGCCTCCACAAAGGCTTTTCGCACCTCCGGCGGCTGGCCCACATGATGCCGGAATTCACCGAGCCTCTGGCCGAGGATGCGGTCCTTGCGGATTTCATCGAGCGTCAGCCCCTGCGTGTTGATGGTGCGATACATATCGGGCAGCAGCACGCATTTGGCCGCTTCCGGATCGCGGAACACGGCCTTGGGATCGCGCCCTTGAGCGACAGCTTCCATGTCATTCAGAAATTGCTGGCGCATCATGGAAATGCCGATGTCACTTGAGCGCAGGTTTTCCTTTGTGCGATCGGCAATCACGCCCTGCCCGACCCAGGCGACGATATCCTGATTGATCACGTGGCTGGAAATCCAGCGGCCGTTTTCGTCCTTGATCGGGCTGATCCAGGTTGGCACTTTTGTCTGCACATAGGGTTCGCGCCCCTTGGGCACACGCATGAAAAACCACGCTACGCTCAACGTGTTTTCATCATCGACGGGCACACGCCATTCAAAATGATGGCCGAGATAAAAACCGTTCGGCCACAGCGCGACGCGGCCGACGGTCCAGTATTTGCTGTTCTCCGGCTGGTTCTCGCGCACCCGGCGATAGATCAAGCCATAATCGTAATCTTCGAACACGACTTTCAGATGCTTTGGCGCAACGTTCGCATCACCGCCCTTCAGCCGCGCGCCCCAATTGTCATGCATCCATTCAAAATGCACGGGGTCGCAGGAATTTTCCTGACATTGCAGCCAATTGCAGGGGATGTCGGCGAGCACCACTTCGCGCCAGCCGTTTTCGTAGAGGAAGGGCTCCCACACCGGCAGTTCCGGGGCGGGCAAAGGCCCCATATAGGCCCAGAGCAGGCCCGCACATTCCTTCACAGGATAGGACTTGGTGTCGCAATTTTCGCGGCCTCGCCCGCTGGGATTGTTGGTGTCCTCCCAGGCCTGGTCGATCACCTTGCCCTTTTCGTTCATTTTCCAGCCGTGATAATTGCAGCGGATGCCCTGCTCCTCGACCCAGCCATAGCTCATGTCGGCGCGGCGGTGCGGGCAATGGCGGTCGATCAGGCCATAGGCGCCAGAGAGATCCTTGTAGAGCACCAGATCCTCGCACATCAGGCGGATTGTCTTGATCGGCGTTTCGTCCAGCTGGCTCGCCCCGCCGATCGGATGCCAGTAACGGCGCAGCAATTCGCCCATCGGCGTGCCGGGACCAACGCGGGTCAACATTTCGTTGCGGGCTGCTGTGAGCATGCTGCGTTTCCTTGTGTCGTGTTGGCGCGATCATTCCGGCGGCGACGCGGGAATGCAAGAAGTTTTGCGCCGGTTCCTCATCCCGAACAGCTCGCGCAGCCAGCGTATCGAAGGACGCGGAACCCCGAAAACCGCCCTTGTGGCCCGCCCGATTACTTTTCAGGACTGGCTTGGCCACGCCCGCCGCCTTGAGCGGCTCGATCTGAATCGCCTGAAGAGAGCCGCCTATGGATACGCCTTGCGGAGCGCTATTTCACCGGGAAATGATGCACCTGACTTGTGCACAGGAACAGTTGTTGAAAATCAATGGGGTGATTTTGGTGCGGATTTCTTCATTTACGCCGGTTGCGGTGTCGGCGCGCTTCGGATTGGCTTCTCGACTATAGGAAGATTGATCAGCATCGAAAAGATGCCCATTCCAATAGAAAGCCACCATAACGCAGCGAAAGACCCGGTCGCTTCACGCAGGTATCCTGCAATCATCAGCCCGCTGAAGCCACCGACTTGATGGCTCATTATCGCCAGGCCAAAGAGGGTCGAAAAATATCGCGAGCCAAACATGACGCTTATCAACCCGGTTGTCGGCGGAATGGTTGATAGCCACAATAAGCCGCTGAGTATGCCGAACATATAGACCGAAAATGCGCTCGGCTCCATCAAGATAAATATTACGGTCACCAGCGAACGTGATCCATAAATAAAGGAGAGAACCCAACGCTTTGGTATGCGCGCAGAGAACCAGCCAGACGCAGTTGACCCAACGATATTGAAAATACCTACAAGGGCAAAGGCCCAGTACCCGACGCTGGGGGCTAAGCCCGCTTCAACTACGTAGCGTTGGAAGTGAACAGTAACGAATGCAAGTTGAAAGCCACAAGTAAAAAAGCCGATAACCAAGAGTACGTAAGATTTGTGCTTGACGGCTTCGACCAACGCCTGACCCATTGTTTGTCCGGGCAAATCGGTAGCGACGTTGGTAATTTGATCGCCGGGTGTATTGTAAAGGCTGAGAGCGAGCGGAATTACGATCAACATGATGCCAGCGAATAAGAATGCGGTATTTTGCCAGCCGATGTTCTCAATCATACCTCCAGCTAAGGGCGAGAATAAGAATTGACCGAACGAACCTGAGGCAGTGCCCAGCCCAAAAGCTAACGGGCGCTTCTCTGCGGGCAACATTTTTTGAAAAGTTCCCAGAACCAACGCGAAGGAACATGATGAAAGCGCAAGGCCCAGCATAACGCCCTGCGTTAATATGAAACTGATCGGATCGCGCGAATATACCATTAGAGCCAAGGATAGTGCGTAAAAAGCTGCTCCTATGGCCAAAACACGGCTGGTGCCAAATTTATCCGCCAGGGCCCCCGCGAACGGTTGGCCAATGCCGGACATTAAAGTTTGTAGCGCCAGAGCTGTTGAAAAGATCGTTGTCGTTATCGCGAAATCGCCGAGGATTGGTAATTGAAATTGACCAATTGAAGACCGTGGTCCCCACGTTATGATTCCAATTGGTGCCGTCGCGAAGGTGGTTGGAATAGGCTAACGCGATCTCCAGCTTCATGAAGTTATCCGATCATGCGGCGAGGTCAATGGGTTGATCCGATGGCTTGTCGGCGAGGGTCTTCCAGCC
>CANJJI010000199.1 GCA_947474545.1 Beijerinckiaceae bacterium
CATTCAATAAATTTGTCCAAAATATTCTCCCGCGCCGTGATTCGTTCACGGCCCGGTAGAATCCATCTCAAGCAAAACGTAAAATCAGCGCCCGAAACAGCACGCTATTTCAAATGCGATTCCCCTGCTGCCAAAGCGCAGGTCTCGGCTCCGCTGCAGCGCCAAAGCGGCGGACCTGGCGCCTGATGATCACGCAGTCCTCGCAAGATTGTCAGATGGACACCGTTTATGAACAGCCAAATTGCGCTATGCTGCGCGCATGCAGGCAGTGCCGCCCATCACAGAAATACCCGCAACCGGCGCCTCCAGGAGCGCAAACTGGAAACGCTTTTTGCCAATGGCTGTGCTCGTGGCGGGTTTGCTGGCATTTCTGGCAAGTGGTGCACCAAAATATCTGTCGATTGATTATTTGCTGCAGAGCAGGACGCAGCTTGCAGCCTTTACGTCACAGCATATGGTCCTGGCGCTGTTGATCTATGCTGCAATCTATGTGGGCGCCGTTGCGCTCTCCATTCCCGGCGCGCTACTCCTCACCATCGCCGGCGGCTTTCTGTTCGGTGGCTGGCTGGGCGGATCAGTGACGGTCGTCTCGGCCACCATCGGGGCAGTTTTGGTGTTTCTCATCACCCGGTCTTCGCTGGGCGAGCCCCTGGCCCGCCGGACTGGCCCGTGGATCGAGCGATTGCGCGAGGGCTTCAAAGAAGATGCGCCCTCCTACATGCTGTTTCTTCGCCTTGTGCCAGTGTTCCCGTTCTGGCTCGTCAATCTCGCGCCGGCCATGTTGGGCGTACCCCTGACAACGTTTATCTGGACCACATTTTTGGGGGTGATCCCGGGCACTTATGCCTATTCGCTCGCTGGCGCGGGGCTCGATTCTGTCGTCATGGCGCAAAAGCACGCCTATGAAGCCTGCCTTGCCGCTGGCGGCCTGGGATGCAAGTTGAGCATAACTCCGGCCTCGCTCGTGACGAAGGAGCTGATCCTTGGCTTTGCCGCAATCGGGCTTGCAGCCCTGCTTCCTGTGCTATTGAAGAAATGGCGGGGGCGGATGCCGGGGGGCTCCGGAACTGGGACGGAAGCATGAGTGAAATTCTGACGCCAGATCTGTGCGTTATCGGCGCGGGTTCCGGTGGCCTGAGCGTAGTGGCCGCTGCCGCGGCCATGGGCGTGCCGGTGGTCCTCGTCGAAAAAGGCGAGATGGGCGGTGATTGCCTGAACTATGGCTGTGTGCCCTCCAAGGCGCTGATTGCGGCGGGCCATGCGGCGCAGACGATGCGCGAAGGCGATAAATTCGGCATACACGCCATCGAACCGCGGGTGGATATGGGCAAGGTCCATGACCACGTTCACGGCGTGATCGCAGCCATCGCCCCCAATGACAGCGAAGCGCGCTTCACGGCCATGGGCGTGAAAGTCATCCGCGCCGCAGGCAAGTTTATTTCAAAAGACACGCTTGAAGCAGACAGCTTTCAGGTCCAGGCGCGCCGGTTTGTGATCGCCACCGGCTCATCGGCTGCGACCCCGCCCATTGCTGGTCTTGATCAAGTCCGCTTCTTCACCAATGAAACGATTTTCGAACTGAACGAGCTGCCGTCCCGTTTGATCATCATCGGTGGCGGTCCTATCGGCATGGAATTGGCGCAGGCTTTCCGCCGCCTCGGGGCTGACGTGATTATTCTGGAAGGCGCTCAGGCCCTTTCACGCGAGGATCCTGAACTGGCGCAGGTCGCCATCGCCCAATTGTGCGCTGAAGGCGTGGATATTCGAGAAAATATCAAGATAGCCAGGATCGAGGCGCGCGGCAGCGGAGCGCGCGTTTTGCTTGCCGGGCATGATATCGAAGAAACCATCGACGGGTCGCATCTGCTGATCGCCGCAGGCCGCAATCCCAATGTTCACAATCTCGGCCTTGAACAGGCGAGCGTACAGTTTGATCGCAAAGGCGTTAAAGTGTCGAAAAGCCTGCGCACGTCCAACCGGCGCATTTATGCCATTGGCGACGTGACGGGGGAGGCGGCCTTCACACATGCCGCCAATTACCACGCGGGTCTGGTTCTTCGCGCGACTTTGTTTCGTTTGTCCGTGAAGCTGGAGCCGCGTCTCATTCCGCGGGTGACATATACCGATCCGGAAATCGCGGTCGCCGGTCTCTCGGAGGCGCAGGCGCGTGCAACCCATGGTCATGTCAATATTTACCGCTGGCCGTTTTCCGAAAATGATCGCGCCCAGGCCGAACATGCCGTAAGCGGCCATATCAAGATTGTCGCGTCCGCAAAGGATGTTATTCTTGGCGCCGGTATAGCGGGCCGGCATGCTGGAGAACTGATCGGACTTTGGCAGCTCGCAATCACCAAAGGGATGAAGGTGCAGGATATCGCGGGAATGGTGCTCCCCTATCCCACGCTGTCGGAGGTTTCCAAACGCGCCGCCGCGACGCATTATCAAAAAAACCTTGGCAATCCCTGGCTCGGCACAATTCTGCGTTTCCTGCGCAAATTCGATTGAAAGATTAAGGCCCATTTGATGACGGAAGCGATCAGCAACAATGCAAGCGAAAACCGGAGGCGGCATATTCGCCTGCCTTTCGGGCTGGCTTCGCGCGTTTTGCTGCTCACTATTGCTTTCGTAATGCTGGCAGAAATTGCCGTGTTCGTTCCGTCCATCGCAAATTTCCGGAACAATTGGCTGCGCGACAGACTGAGCGCCGCCTATACCGCCGCCCTTGTGCTGGAGGCAGCGCCCGATGCGATGGTGCCCGAGGCCCTGAAAATGGAATTGCTTTCCAGCGTCGGAGCTCAATCCATCGCGATCAAGCGTGGCGATATCCGCCGTTTGCTGGCGGTGTCAGACATGCCCCCGATGGTGGAGGACCGCTATGATCTGCGCGAGGCCTCCCCGGTTGAATCCATCATGGCGGCATGGGGCACGCTGACCGCGGGCCGGGATCGTGTCATCAGCGTCGTCGGCGATGCGCCCATGGGCGCGCAATTTGTGGAAATCACCCTGCATGAAAACCCGCTTCGCGAGGCGATGTTTCGCTATGCACGAAATATACTGCTGGTATCGCTGATCATCTCGCTGATGGTCGCTGGCCTCGCCATGGCGGCCATCCACCTGATGGTGCTCCGGCCGGTGCGGCGATTGACATCTAACATCATGGATTTTGGCGCCAATCCCGAGGATGTTTCCAGACGTATCGTGCCTTCCGGCGCGAAGGACGAAATCAGCCTTGCGGAAAACGCCCTGGCTGAAATGCAGACCGCGCTGGCAAACGAATTATCGGAGAAGAAGCATCTTGCGGCGCTCGGCCTGGCGGTCGCCAAGATCAATCATGATCTGCGCAACATGCTGGCCTCTGCACAATTGATCTCCGACCGGCTCGCGAGCGGGTCCGATCCTCTGACTCGCAGGCTCGCGCCGAAACTTGTGGCAACGCTGGACCGGGCCATCGCATTTTGCCAGTCCACGCTCACCTACGGGCGCGCGGCCGAGCGCGCGCCCGCGCCCGCGCGGCTGAAACTGCATCAGCTCGTTGCAGAAGCGGCCGAGATCGTATCACCGGCAGATATTGGCCGTATTCCCATCATCAACAGCGTACCGCGCGATTTTGAACTATTGGCCGATAACGAGCATCTTTTGCGCGTCATGGTGAACCTGTTCCGCAATGCAGTGGAAGCACTGGAAAGTGCCGGGCCGCAGCCCGGGCTGCCACCGCAGGTGCGGGTTTCCGCCAGGCGGGAGGGTGCACACGTCACAATCGAAGTGGCTGACACGGGCCCGGGCATTCCTCCTATGGCGCGAGAACGGCTGTTTGACGCCTTTCAGGGCTCCACGCGCCCCGGTGGTTCGGGCCTCGGCCTTGCCATTGCCGCCGAGCTGGTGCGTTCGCATGGGGGCGATATCACCATTCTCGAAGGTGAACCGCAAAATGGGGCGACATTCCGTATCCGCCTGCCTGACCGCAGAGCTGTCGCCGCAGCCTGAAACAGGGCCCGCGCAGCCAGTCGGGCATTTTTCGGGCCGCAGCCTGAATCATACACTTGCTTTGCCCGCGACAAGCCGCTACACGATGTGCCCGTGGCGTCAATTGTCGAAAGGCAGACCCCATTGGACGGGACACTTCTACAGCATCCTGTCAGCACGCGCCCTTAGCTCAGCTGGATAGAGCATCAGACTACGAATCTGAGGGTCAGGAGTTCGAATCTCTTAGGGCGCGCCATTCACGTACAAAACCCCGAACATTATTGAAGCCGCCCTGTCGGCCAGCGATGACGTTGGCGAGCGACGCCTTTTCTCCGATAATTCTGACCACATCGTCGTCAACTTCGATGGCTGAGATGACCGAGCGCAGGTAGGCTTTGCGGGCTTGGATATCGCCGCTGTCGAGCTTTTCGCGCATCAGGGCGGAAAAGGCCTCGAGCCGCTCTGGCGTGATCTCGGCCTGACTGCGGGCCTGGGTTGCAATGCGGTCCAGCGAGGCCTGCGCGATGTCCCGTTGGGTTTTCAGGGTCTGAATGCGTTCCTTCAGGTCGGCGTCGAGGTCGACCACGCCTTCTTCGATGGCCCGGTAAAGGCGGGCAAGTTGCTCCTTCTTCTGAACGATCTCGGCGTCGAGCGCTTTGCGCCGGTCGGCGACCGCCTGTCCCTGCTGGGAGCGGCGCTCCATGATCGCTCCGAGGATCGTGGCGAGGCGTTCGGGCGCGAGCAGTCGGTCTTTGACGTTCGCCAGGACAAGGGCGTCGAGTTTGGGCATCGGGACATGGCGGCCTTTGCAGACCGACGCGCCCTTCTGGTGGCAGCCTCCGCAGCTATAGTAGGTGTAGCTCTTCTCCCGCCGCGTCGTGCCCGTGCGGGTCATGCCAGCGCCGCAGGTTGCGCAGACGGCTAGCCCCGTGAGCAGCGTCGGCCCATTGACGACGCGCGGCGGAGTTTTTCTGGGATTGTTCGCGGCGAGCCGCGCCTGCACCTGCTCGAAGAGATCGAGAGGGATGATGATCGGCACGGGGATGTCGACGACGTCGGCTGGATCATGCGGCAGGCCGGTGCGCGAACTGCGCACGCCGTAGGGCCATGTGCCCGTCGCATAGCAGGCGTTTTTCAGAATGCCATGGACGGGGCCGACGCCGAACGCGGCGCCAAGCCGCGTGCGATAGCCATGGCTGTTGAGCCATTTGCAGGTGTCCTTCACCCCAAGGGGTCCGGAAGCGCCAGATCCGGTGGCGTAGAGCTGGAATATCAGGCGCACGGTCTCGGCCTCGACCGGATCGATCTCCAGCCGCTTCTTGATCTTCGCGCCGCGGCGCTCCGCCTCGAAGATGCGGTAGCCAAGCGGCGGGCGCGCGCCGTTCCAAAAGCCTTGCTTGGCGGATTCGCGCATGGCGCGCGTGACGTTCTTGCCGTTCTCACTGGAGGTGTACTCGTCGAAGATGCCGATGATCTGGCGCATCATGTTCTGCGAGGGGTCGTCGCCGGTCGGCTGGGTCATCGAGACGACCTCGACGCCGTGCCTTCTCAGCTTGCGGATGCACAACTCCATCTCCGCGCCGTTGCGGTAAAACCGCGAGAACGAGTGCACGCAGATGACGTCGAAGCGACGATCGCTTGAGGCCGCCTCTTCGAGCATGCGCTGGAAGACAGGCCGCCTATCGTCCGTGGCGGACGCGCCGGGCTCCACAAACTCGGCGACGACCTCCCAGCCCTGCGCGGCGCTGTAGCGGGTGGTGAGGTCGCGCTGGGAAGGAAGCGAGACGTCGCCAGCCGCCTGCCGGCCTGTGCTGACGCGCAGGTAGAGCGCTGCGCGCTTTGGGGCGGCAAGCGGTATTGTGCGATGGTTAAACGCCATGCGTCAGGTCCTTGCCGCAGAAAGAGCTTATTTGGGGGTGGTCAGAGACGGTCAGGTGCATGCTACCGCAGGATGGCCGCCAAGTCGTCGCCGAGCAAACGCAGGATCGCGTCGATCTCGGCGTCCGAGACGGGAAGGTCGTCCGGAAGCGAACTTTCGACGGCAAGACTATACCGGGCTGCGGCGATGGGCGCGGCCTTCGGTTGGGCATCGTCGTGGGGCTTGGGGCCTGCGTCGTCCATGCCTCAGGAATGACGCTGCACGGGCGGCAAACCGATCCTGGAAGCGTCCTGAAATTGACTGAGGTTCTGGGATGCTCACATAGCATCGGGTCAGCCCCTCGCTTTTGTGGACGCAGGGGCGACGATGCGCGGAACGAGCTTCTCAACTCCTGTCGGCTCTATGCCGCAGGGGAGCAGCACGGCCTCGCACAGCCGCACGAACGGGCCTGTCTGCGACCGACCCGCCTTGCTCCCGATGATCTCCGGGGCCGCTTGCGCCAGGCGCATGACAAGATAGTGGCGCGCGAGGTTTCTCTTGCGGCCGCCTTTGTTGAGCTTGTCCAGATCGACCCAGGTTTTCAACGGCGCATGCAGCCGTTTGATGATCGCGGGCAAGATCTCGGCCCCGTGTTTGACGCCCGTCAGTTCGCGGTGCTGTAGAGTGAGGGTCTCGATTTCATCGATGCTGGAGATGTCCCCTGCCGCAATGCGCTCTTGCATGATGAAGTTGGCGCGACGCGGGGTCAGGTTGCGACCGAGGGCGTCGTTCATCGCCGCAAAGGTGAGCATTCCGCCGGCCGCGGCGAGAAAATCATGAGGGAACGAGTCGAGGTAGGCTGCGTGCCGGGTGCAGGTGTCCACGAGCCGCGCCAGGTCTTTCTCGACGAGCTTCAGGCGCCGCACGGTTTCTGCGCGTTCCGAGTGAACCTTGTCCGCCTGATGAGCGGTCAGGTCGGCGTGGACGTGCTGCAGGGTGAGGCGAAGGCAGTGAAGTTGGCCTGTCGAGAGCGTCAAGCGCCGGCCCAGTTCTCTGAGCGTCGCCTCGTCGGGGAGCGTAAGTCGCTCGTTGCCGCCCTTGGCGGTGGTTGGCTTTGGGGTCCTTGCGTTTTCGGCGGGCGCTGCTTTCCTGGCGGGCGTCATGGCTTGTACTCCTCACCGAAGACCACCGCGACGTAGGCGCGGTGCGCCTGCATGGCGGTTGCTTGTTGATAGTATTTTTCGGTGGTCGCGAAACTCCGGTGGCCCAGCAGCGGCGCGGCGACCCGAACATGCTCGGGATCGGCGATGGCGAGGGTGGTCGCTGCCGCGTCGCGAAACAAATGCGGGTTCAGGGGCTCACCGAATGCGTCCTTGGTGTGCAACCGGATCCGGTCGTAGATCGCCATCTCCGTCATCGGCGAGCCGTCGGAGGAGACCCAGAGAAGATCGCCCACGGGCTGGGTCCAGCGTCCGGACAGCCCCGCCAGCAGGGGGCGGTGCGTGCTCAGGTAGGCCTGCAGCGGCTCAAGCAGGTCCAGCGGCCATAGCGCCTCATGGAGCTGGTGGGTCTTGGTCTCGCTTTCCTCCAGCACCAGTAGCCAGGCTCCATCGGCTTCGACCAGGTTCGCCCCCAGGCTCAGGCGGGAAAGGTTTGAACCGCCCCTAGTTTACCGGAGGGTGATTTGTTCAACGACTAGGCGACCATATCGAGTGTGTTCAGGTTTGCATAGAACGCCTCCTCTGCTTCTGCGGGGGTGATGTATCCGATGGAGCCGAGAAGTCGGCG
>CANJJI010000200.1 GCA_947474545.1 Beijerinckiaceae bacterium
CGCCTGTTGGTGATTTGTCGTGGAAACACCATGCCAGGTTCGGACCCGGATGCCTCGATTTATTCCCTTTCAGGGCGAAAAATCAGCGCGCAATCGCGGTTTTGCAATTGGCTCATGAGCATTTCTTTTATCTCTCGCTGGTCGCTGTAGAGAAAGTATTTGCCGCTGCAGGCCTGCGCGTTTTTGATGTCGAGGAATTGCCGACACATGGCGGCTCACTGCGCATCTATGCCTGCCGTAAAAGCGCGGGTCATGTGGAAAGCCACCGTGTTGCAGCGCTTCGCGCGAAAGAACACGCCGCCAAACTCGACAGCCTCGAAGGCTATGCCGGCTTTGAACCGCGCGTGCGCGAAGTCAAACGCGGATTTCTCGCCTTTCTCGAACAGGCAAGAAAAGAGGACAAAAGCGTTGCCGCCTATGGCGCTGCAGCCAAGGGTAACACGTTCCTCAATTATTGCGGTGTAACTGAAAAAGACATGACCTGCGTTTTTGATCGCAGCCTCGAAAAGCAAAATCACCTTCTGCCGGGCTCGCATCTCCCCATTTTGCCCCCGGAGAAGATTGCGGAAGTGAAACCGGATTATCTCGTCATCCTGCCGTGGAATCTGGCAAAGGAAATTTCAACTGCCCATGCCTATATCCGGGAATGGGACGGGCGCTTCGCTATCGCTGTGCCGCAGATGAGCGTGCTTGAGCCATGAAGTTTGTCGCGGCGGAAATTCAGGGCGTATTTGACATAGCCCTTTCGCCACATGGCGACGACCGTGGATTTTTTGCCCGAATTTACTGTCCCGATGAATTTGCCAAAGCTGGCATTGTCTTCAACTCCACGCAGATCAACCTCTCCCGCAATGATCGCAAACACACTTTGCGCGGCATGCATTGGCAGGAGGCGCCTTTTGCCGAAGCCAAGATTGTGCGCTGCCTCAGCGGGCGCGTCCATGATGTCGTTGTCGATTTGCGCCCAGACAGTGCGACATTTCGCAAATGGATTGCGCGGGAGTTATCAGCTGGGGCAGCCAATGCGCTGTTCATCCCTGAAGGCTGCGCACATGGCTTTCTCACGCTCGAAGATGAGTGTGACGTATTTTATCAGATGGGCCGCATATATGAACCGGGCAGGGCGCGCGGCTTTCGCTATGACGATCATACTTTCGCTATTGAATGGCCAGCCACGCCGCAAGTGATCGGCAAAGCCGATCTGGATTGGCCGCCGTTTGCCGGTTAATTTTAAGAGCGTGGCGTTTTGATATCCATTTCAAATCCCCGCTTCACCCCAGGACGGGCCATCATGGTTTCATACCAGCGCTTGACATTGGGATAGTCGGCCAGATTGATCAAATGCCGCTCGTGCCGCCAGGCCCAGCCGATGATGGAAAAGTCGGCTATAGTGACATTTTCACCGGCAAAATAAGGGACTTTCGCGAGCCTGCGATCCATGACGCCATAGAGCCGCGCCGATTCCTTGGTGTAGCGTTCAACGCCATAGGCCTTGCCGGGATTGCTGTCGTCGAGCCCAAGATAATGATGCGCCTGACCGGGCATCGGCCCAAAGCCTCCCATCTGGAACATCAGCCATTCCAGTGTTGCGATATGTTCAGCCCCTTTGGCAGGATAAAATTTACCGGTCTTTTCGCCCAGATAAATCAGGATCGCACCGCTTTCGAAAACGCTGATGCGCTTGCCGTCAGGACCATCCGTATCGACAATCGCAGGGATGCGATTGTTCGGGCTGATTTCAAGAAAGGCCGGATCGAATTGCTTGTTCTTGGAGATATCAACCGGATGGTTGGAATAGGGCAGGCCCATTTCCTCCAGCGCGATGGAAATCTTGCGACCGTTCGGCGTATCCCACGCATGCAATTCGATGGCCATTTTCAATCCTGTCTCGTTAATGCACCTCGAATGGCAGTTTCACCGGAGAGCGAAAATTCGATGAAGACACCCAGTCGAGCTGCGGCGTTGTGCGTTTGAACTGTGGAATGCGCCTCAGAAAAATATTCATGGCTTCCTCGACCACGATCTTCGCCAGCGGCGCGCCCAGACAATAATGCTTTCCTGAGCCAAAGCCCAGATGTCCAAGCGGCTTGCGGTCGATATTGTAAGTATCGGGCTCTTCAAACTTCCGGTAGTCGCGGTTCGCCGAACCGTAAGCGAGGATGACGCGCTGGCCCGGCATGAGCGTTTGGCCGTGCAGTTCGCAATCTTTCGCCACAGTGCGCTTGAAGCGCTGTGCGGATGTATTGAACCGCAGGGATTCTTCAATCGCCCACGGCATCAGCTTGGGATCGGAAATGATGCGTGCGCGCGCCTGCGGATAATCATGCATGTTAAGCGCAAACGTCGTCATGAAACTCGATAGCGATTCAATTCCGGCCATCACAAAGGTTGCCGTGGTCAGCATGACTTCGCGGTCGCTGAGCCGGTCGCCATCGATTTCCGCTTCCGCGAGCCGCGTGACCAGATCGTCTTGTGGTTCCTTGCGGCGCTTTTCAACTTCCGCCTGAATGAAGTCAGCAATCCATTTGAAGGCTGCGTCGAGTTCCGGATTCCGTCCACGTGTCACGCGGTCCGTCGAAATTGCCAGCACAACCTTGTTGCGGATTTCCGCCGGCTCCATTTCCGGCAGGCCAAGCATGCGCATCAGGACTTTCACGGTGATCGTACTGGAGAAATCGCCGATAAAATCAAATTGCTTCTTTTTCAGGATGGCATCGATGGCCTCATGGGCAATCGCACGCACAGGCTCGACGACGTGATCGAGATTCTTTTTCAGAAAGGCTGAATTGGCGAGCGCGCGCAGCCTGTCGTGACGCGGCGGATCGGTCGTGCCGAGCGTGGCGCCGGTGCGGCCGGGGATCTCGTCAATGAGATTTCCGCTGGTGGAGGAAAAGGTTTCCCAGTCCTGGGCCGCGCGCGAAACATCGTCGTAACGCGAGAGCACCCAATATTGATCGCGCTCGTTCCAATAGGCTGGCGCGGTTTCACGCAGCCACTCGTACATCGGGAATGGATTGGCGTCGATTTCAGGCGAATAGAGATCGAATGGTTTTTGCATGAAGCTCTCCAGCAAGCACCGCATATTATACAGTGCAGAGCAGGCGGTTGTGACCGGGATCAAATGTTTCGTCGTAGCCCGGCCTCATGTTTCGCCTAACGCCATTCGGATGTCCTGTCGCAGCATGACAGCTCGTAGAACGGCAGAACGCTATTCTCAGCCCCACACGTCGTGCGCCACGTCCACGCACAGCCGGATTTTCGCCTTCTCCTGATCAACGGTCAGCCGGTTGCCGCCGATCGTGGAGGCAAAGCCGCATTGCGGCGAAATCGCGAGGCGATCCAGCGGCACGAGTTTGGAGGCCTCATCAAGGCGCTTCTTGAGTGCATCCTTGCTTTCAAGCTCGGGCTTCTTGGAGGTAACAAGGCCGAGCACGGCAATCTTGTTGGGTGAAAGAAAACGCAAAGGCGTGAAATCGCCGGCTCGGTCTGTATCAAACTCGAGAAAGAACACGTCGATATCAAGCTGACCGAAAGCCACTTCCGCTACGAATTCATAGCCACCCGCTGCGGCCCATGCGCTCTCGTGATTGCCACGGCACATGTGCATGGCGATGATGAGATCATTTGGACGATCCTTTGTGACGGCGTTCAGGAGATCACGATACTTGACCTGCAATTGCTTGGGATCTTCGCCAATCGAACGCACGTGATCATGCATTTTGGGATCGCAGAGAAACGGATAATTCGTTTCGTCGATCTGGATATAGCGACAGCCAGCATCATAAAGTGCCTTGATCTCATCGCGATAAACCTGCGCGAGATCATGATAATATTCCGTGATATCCGGATAGGCCTTTTTGTCGACGCCGGGATCGCCGGTGCGGAAATGGACAAGTGTCGGCGAGGGAATAGCCTGCTTGGGGATCAGACCCGCTTTGTCCGCCAGCGGCTTGAGATCGGCGAAATCAGCGCCTGCAAGCGGTTTTGTGCGTTTCAGCTTCCCCACTGTCATGACTTTGGGAGGCGCGAATTCAATCACACCTTCCTCTGTCTGGAACTTGGTTGGCAGGCCGCCGCCAAAGCCTACGCCATCAATGCGTTCGACGAAATCCATGAACCAGTGCCGGCGATGATATTCGCCATCAGTCGCGACTTTCAGGCCGCATTCTTTCTGCAGCGCAACAGCATCGGCGACGCAGCCGGTTTCCACTTTCCACAGCTCCTCGCGCGTCATCTGCCCGCTGGCGTGTTTGGCGCGGGCTTGATGAATCGTGTCTGGCCGCAGCAGTGAGCCGACGATATCAGCACGCATGGGTAGATATTTGGGACCGGGCATAGATTTCCTCCTGAGATTTTCAGCCTGCTGTCATCCCGGACGCCGAAGGCGATCCGGGATCGGTGGGTTGTTATTCGGCAGCGATCCCGGATAAACGCAGCACGTTCCGGGGTGACGTACCGCTACTTATAGATTTCGCTGGCGAGTTTCAAAAACTGCACCTGCGTTTCGATATGGATGGTTCCCATCAGCTTGGCGTCAGCAAAAACCCTTTTATCCCCGGGGATTTTTTCTGCAACGCCCTTCACGACCGGGATCAGGCCAGCCGAGCCAACGACAGTCTGAAATTCCTCGCTGATGTAATAATTCATGAACAATCTTGCAGCATTCGGCCGGGTGGTGCCCTTCAGCATGCCGACATCGAGACGCACATAAGCGACGCCTTCTTTTGGCGTAATCACGCGCACGGGCAGGCCTTTCAGGCCCTGCACATTCACAGAAATCTGCGGGATCCAGATGGGATACTCGCCACGCGCCACGCGCCGCTCGCTCTGGCCGACATCGCGTGTGAACACAGGCTCGTTTCGCGCCAGCTCTTTGTGGAACGCTTCGCCGAGTGAGGGTTCCAGCATCGCGGCAGAGAAAAACGCAAAGCCGCCGCCAAGAGCGCGCACGTCGTCGGACAAAATCTTGCCCTTCCATTTGGGATCGGCGAGGTCACGCCAGCTCTTGGGTTCATCCTCGGGCTTCACCAGATTGGCGTTGACCATGATGCCATAGGCGGTGATGAGGCTGCCGATTTCATGCGGCTCTGCGGGCTGGCCGTCGATCATGTTTTTCATGTTCGGCACGCCGCCGTGTTCCTGCACATTGCCGGCGCGGTAAAGGCGGGTGATCGAGGCCTGCCCGTGCTGGATGACGTCTCCGATGAAGCGGCCCGCAGCCTGCTCCGTGCGGATACGCTCTTCAAGCTCGCTCGCACGAGGATTCAACACTTCGACAGGTATGCCGTATTTTTTTTCGAACCCGGCAGCGACGGCGGTGTGCAGCTGCGGGCTGACATAGGAGGTGTAGAACACCACCTTACCTTCCTTCTTCGCTTCGGCGAGCAAGGCGGCCTCATCTTGCGCGAAAGCGGGGCTCATCACGCCAAGGAAGGCGATTGCGGCCAGTTGGGCCATCATAAATTTGGATGTGTGAAGCATGTTCCCTCCGGGTATGAGCTACATAGTATAGGTACAAGTCCCGAAGGCAAACCTTTTGGCTAGTTGGCGCTAATTCCTGCGGCCTCGATGATTTTGGTATAGCGTTCCGCATCGGCTTTGACGATCGCATCGAATTCGGCGGGACTATTGGGCGAGGGGATAGCGCCTTGCCGCAGCAGACGTCCGGAAACGTCTTCCGAGCGCAGAACAGCGGCAATATCTTTGTTGACTTGATCGATAATGGGTCGCGGCGTCTTGGCCGGCGCGAGCACGCCGAACCAGCCCTCATATTGAAATGCGGGAAGGCCCGCTTCGGCAATCGTCGGCACATCTGGGAGCTGGCTCACGCGCTTGCCTGAACCGATAGCGAGCACGCGGACCTTGTTCGCACTGCCCAGTTCCACCGCGTCGAGGATCGGCATGAAATACATCTGCACGTCGCTACGCAGGAGAGCCGTCACCGCCTCTGACGGGCTCTTGAAGGGAACATGCACCATCTTGATATCAGCAGCCTGTCGCAACACCTCGGCCATCAGGAACGAGGAGCTGGCGACACCGGCGGAAGAAAAGTTGAATGTGCCGGGTTTGGCGCGGGCCGCGTCAAGAAATTCCTTGAGCGACTTTACGGGCAGGTCCTGCGAAACGGCTAGCACTTGTGGCACATTCGCGACCTGGATCACACCGGCGAAATCGGCGACGGGATCGAATGACACAGTCTTGCTGATGGCCTTGGCGATGACATGCCCGGTCGAAGTCAGCATGAGCGTATAACCGTCCGGCGTTGCATTGGCGACGGCGCTTGCGCCGGGCGGGCCGGGGCGATTTTCAACCACCACACTCTGGTTCCAAACGCCGGTCAGACGTTCGCCGAGGATGCGCGCCAGACTGTCGGTGATGCTGCCAGCACCAAACGGCACGACAATCCTCACGGAACGGCTGGGAAAGGTTTGGGCTTGAGTGTGGGCGGACATCTGCACCAAGCAGAGTGCAACACCTAGTGTTTGCCAAAATCGCATCTACTTCTCCCAGATTTCGGATTCACTCCGCTGCGTGCGCAGTCTCCACAGGCGCGAGCGTTATTCCCCGTATCGCAGCCTCTTCTTCACTTACTCCAGCTGTGCGCCAGTCGGTAGTTTTGCGTACGACGCCTTCGAAGGAGCGCAGAACGTAATGCGGTACGTGCGGCTCCATACGGCCGATGACAACTCCGGACGATGCAAAATCTTTCGCCGCTTCCACCATCTGCTTGCGAAACTCGACAATGGCCACATCACTGGCGCCAACCCGGTCAATGCTGCGATCGGCAATCGCGCCCATCGTCTCCCACATCACGATATCCTGATTGGGAATGCCGGGTACTCCCGTAAAACTGCCAAGCCGCATGGCCTGCCTGTCCTGTTTGTAATTGTTCTCGCGCGTGCGCAGATTGTTGAAGCGCTCATCGACATCAATACCCACCTGCAGATGCAGGAACTTGCGCCACGTCTCCGTATCCGGGCAGTCCACGCCGCCGAATGCGAGGAAGTAAAAGTAAGTATGGGTGTCATCCATGGGGATATGCAGGATGGCGATATGGTGCAGATTGTTGGAGGGAATATGCACCGTATAGGGCGCGATGAAAAGCGTTGTGCGCAGATAATCATGCGTCGCCGCATTCTGAATGGGGCGGCGGATGGCCGTATAGCGGAAACCGAACGGTGTCCGCTCGATCACCATGCGCGGGGCCTTGTCGGTGGAGGGCCGCTGCCAGTAGGAATTGTTCGAAGAGGCGCGCGCCACTTTTGCGGGCCGCATATCCGAGGAATGCAGTGAGGACGAATGGGCGGAGTCGATCGCCCCTTCCAGTATCTGCGCCCAGTTACAATTTATGATCACCTTGGATGTGGCGACCGGCGTCTCAGCCGTGGGCGAAAAGACCGGCAGCTCGAATTCCGGCATGGTTTCCGCCGGGCCCATATAGGTCCACACAAAACCTGCTGCCTCGCGCGCCGGATATGATTTCAGCTTCACCTTGTCGAGAAAGCTGGAGCCAGCA
>CANJJI010000201.1 GCA_947474545.1 Beijerinckiaceae bacterium
ATAATCCTATTCGGCCTGATGACCTATATCCCGGATCAGCTTCGACCAGAGCGCGCGCTCGTCATCAAAATATTTGCCCGTGTCTGCCACGTTGAGGCCGCCCGGCGTCATGTTCTGTTCGAGTAGCCGCTGGTTCACCTGGGGCAGTGCGATCACCTTGGCGATATCAGCGCTGATCTTGTCGGCCAGTACGCGCGGTGTGCCCTCGGGCGCAGCAAAGGCGAACCAGGTGATAGAACGAAATCCTGGGAAGAATTCTGACACGGCGGGCAGATCCGGAAGGGCTGGCAATCGCCCGGTTCCTGCAACGGCGAGAACACGGTCCTTGCCGGCATTGTGAAGCGGTACGGATGTTGTTGCGGTGTCAAAGAAGGAATCGACATGCCCGGCGGTGAGGTCCGTCAATATCATCGCCGCCCCGCGATAGGGCACATGCACCATCTGGATGTTAGCGGCCACTTCCAGCCCGCGCGCTGTCAAATACCCGGTTGAGCTCAGTCCTTGTGAAGCGTAATTCAGCTTGCCCGGATTGGCCTTTGCATAAGCGATGAAATCCTGGAAGGTTTTCACGGGTACGTCGTTTCGAACGACCAATACGTTTGTGACACTGGCCAATAGCGATAGTGGCACGAACTTCGCTGCGTCGTAATTGGTGTCCTTGTAAAGGAGCTTGTTCATGACAAGCGGCCCCGGCGGTGAAGCCAGCAGCGTATAGCCATCGGGGTCTGCACGGGAAAAGCGCTGCGTGCCGACATTGCCGCCAGCGCCCGGCACATTCTCGACGATGACACCCTTGTTGCCCCATGAATTGTTGAGATGTTCGGCCACCATTCGCGCCAGCGAATCCAGGGCCGAACCCGCCGGAAACGGATTGATGACGCGCACCGTCCGCGATGGAAAGACCTCTTGTGCCGAAAGTGGAGACGTCGCCCATCCGGCCGCTGCCAAACTTGCCAGCGCAAACTTCACGAAAATGTTCATCCCCGTCTCCCTGTTCCCTGGGCACATGATGTCCGCCCTATGCTGTGAATGCAATGGCCCGGGACCAGGTGGGCAGTTTGCGTTGGCTGTCACCTGCGTTAAGAGGATATATCAAGCCGGACGCAGAATTCCGGCGCTGCAGGAAACGTCAATTCTCATGAGCTCCACATCATCCCCGGCCGGTTTTGAAATTCCCTGGCTCATCAAGCGGAACATGATTTTTTTGGCTCTCGCACTGGCTTTCGGCGGGGCGGGCATGCAATACGCCTACGGCTTTGGCCCGCTGATGATTGTTCAGCTGACGGGTTCTGCCGGGCTCGCCGGCGTCTCGGTGGCGCTGATTGCATTGAGCCGTTTCGCGATTGCCTATCCCATCGGCAAGGTGACGGACACCTACGGCCGCAAGCTCGGCGTACTGATGGGCCTATCCATCGCCATCATCGGCGCGCTGGTCCTCGGGTTTTCTGTAGGCATGAAAAGTCCGGCCATGTTTATCGGCGGGCTTTTCGTGTTCGGCATGGGCATGAACGCCTCGCAGCAACTACGCGTCGGTGCTGCTGACATGGTGCCGCCGAGGCTGCGCGCGCAGGCGCTCGGCCATGTGGCCCTGGGTGCGCTCGTGGGGGTCGTCGCCAGCCCGGTGATCGTTTCAGTAGCGTCCTGGCTTGCGCCAAAGCTTAGTCTTGATCCGCTGGCTCTGGCCTGGCTCCTGCTGCCCGTCCTCATCGTCACAGGCATGGTCCTCGTGTTGTTCGTCAAGCCCGATCCCAAGGAGATCGGCATGAATCTGGAAAAATACTACCCCGGTTACAAGCCGGCGCAACGGGGCGAAACTCAACCCGTGATCTTCAGCCCCATGAACCTCTGGCGCAATCCGTCCTCGCGCATCGCCATCATCTCCAATTGTTCGGGACAGGCGAATATGTCCATCGTGATGGTGCTGACTTCGCTGGTCCTGTCCCATCACGGCCATTCGCTGCAGGCGATAGCGTTCTCCCATATGTTCCATTCGGTCGGCATGTTCGCCTTCACTGTACCGCTGGGCAAGTTCGCGGATCGTTTCGGCCGCCGCTGGATCATGTATCCCGGCGTTGCGGTGGCCCTGCTGGGCGCAGCCTTGGTGTCCTTTACCGATGGCGCGCTGATTGCTGTCACTTTGGGCACGTTCCTGGTCGGCGTTGGCTGGGCGGGCGCGAATGTCGCTTCAACAGCGCTGCTGGCCGATATGGTTCAGACCAACGAACGCGGACGCGCGATAGGTGTCAATGACAGCGCCGCAGCCTTTGTCAGCGTGTTCATTGCGCTTCTCACGGGGCCGTTGATCGAACTATGGGGACTGGCAGCTGCCGGTGGGGTCGCCGTTCTATTGGCAGTGCCGCCGCTTCTCATTCTCGCCTCGCGGCTGGTTCGGGGTAATCATGCCGTGTGAAAGAAAGTGCGCGCAATTAATGCCCATGGCCGAAATAGGCCGCATTGATCTCACTGCGATCGCGCAATTCAGCGGGCGTTCCCTCAGCGATCATCGCGCCGCAATCCAGCACATAGGCGCGCTGCGATATGGCCAGCGCCTTGGTCGCATTCTGCTCGATCAGCAAGATCGAAACGCCCTGCGTGTGGATGGCCGAAATCGTCTCGAAAACCTGCTTGATGATGACAGGCGCGAGGCCGAGTGAGGGTTCGTCGATGAGCAGGAGTTTGGGCTGCGCCATCAGCGCGCGCGCAATCGCAACCATCTGTTGCTGGCCGCCGGAAAGCGTTCCTGCTATCTGCCTGCGCCGCTCGCTCAAAACCGGGAACATATCGTAGATGCGGGCAAGCGACTGCATCCGGTTGGCGCGCGCCTTGGCGTGGTAGCATCCTATATCGAGATTTTCTTCGACACTCATCGACGTGAAAAGACGGCGCCCTTCGGGAATGATGGCGACGCCAAGATCACACAATTGTTGCGGTGTAAGCCTGGTGGCTTCTTGCCCGTCAATGATGATCTTGCCCGCGCGCACTGGGAGCAACCGCGCGATTGCATTGACCAGCGTCGTCTTGCCCGCGCTATTTGGGCCGATGATGCAGACGAGTTCACCCTTGCCGAGCGTGATCGAGACATCGCTTATGGCTGCGGCTTCGCCATAGCCAACGTGGAGATTTTCAATCCTCAGCATCGGCAGTCCCCAGATAGGCGGCGATCACAGCCGGGTTCTGCATGACGGCGCGCGGATCGCCTTCGGCAATCATCTTGCCCTGATTGATGACGACGAGCCGGTGTGTCAGTTCCATCACGGCGCGCATGTTGTGCTCGACAAAAACAATGGTGGTGTCGGCGCTGTGGATCCGCCGCACCATCGCGATGGCGCTGGTGATTTCCGATGGCGTCAATCCTGCCAGCACTTCGTCGAGCATGACGAGCTTTGCGCCCGAAGCGAGCGCCCGCGCTAGTTCGAGAAACTTGCGCTGATGCAGGTTGAGTTCCGACGGCAATGCGCTGGCGCGGCTGTCGAGGCCGACGAAACCCAGATAATGCATGGCTCTTTCGCGCGCGTGTCTTTCTGGCAGACCGCCCGCGCCAAACATCGCGGCAACAACGACGTTTTCAAGCACAGTCAGCCGTCCAAAGGGGCGGGGAATCTGGAATGTGCGGGCAATGCCATGTTTTGCAATGATATGACCGGGACGCCTCGCCAGGTCCTCGCCGCCAAAAATTATGCGCCCCGTATCTGGCTTGTAGAAACCACTCAGCACGTTGATGAGGGTCGACTTGCCCGAGCCATTGGGTCCTACAAGTCCAAGAATTTCACCCTTGCGCACTTCCATATTCACGCCATCGAGCGCCCGGACGCCCTTGAATGCGAGGCTGATATTTTCGAGTTGCACAAGGGTCTCGCCTGTGGCGGTCATGGCCTGGGTGGTGGAACGTTGTTGCGCTGCAGGCTGTTCAACCTGCGCCGGATGCACGGGGTCAACTGCCGGATTTGTGTTCCTGCGCCCAAACTTTTGCACCAGCCCAACGACGCCGTCAGGCAGGTAAAGTGTGGCGATAATGAGTGTGACGCCGATGCCTATTCGCACAAGAAGAGCTGAATCGCCGCTGACAAACGTGTTGTTGAGAACTGTTACGAATACCGCGCCGATCGCGGGCCCTATCCATGAGCGCGCGCCGCCAAGAACGCTCATCAACAGGACGAACAACGGCACTTCCAGATTGAACGTACCGCTCACGGTCACGTAACTTACGAATACGGCATGGATGCCACCCGCAACGCCGGCCAACGCCGAGGATATGCCGCAGGCGATCAGTTTGCAGGCATAGGTTGGCACCCCCAGGATTTCGGCTACATCCTCGTCGTCACTGATGGCGAAGAGTGCGCGGCCCAGTTTTGAGCGCTGCAGATACCATGCCACGAACAGCGACAGCATGCCGATGCTCATGCCGAAGAGATAGAGGGTCGAGGCCTGCGAACCGTAAAAGGAGGGCAAGTTCACACCGAGCAGATAGACGCCGGGTCCGCCGTCGATAGGCGTGTTGAGAATAATGGTTGAGAGGACGATCGCCAGCGCGAGCGTCAGCAGTGCGAACAATTCACCGCGCAGGCGCGTACGGAACACGACAGCCGCAACAGCAACGCCAAGCAGCGCAGCGACCAGGCCTGACAGGATCAGGCACCACCAGATCGACCAGTATGAGGCCAGATTGGCAAGTGTATAGACCCCCGCGCCATAGAATGCGCCGTGACCAAACGAAACATAACCTGTGAAGCCGCTGAAGATGGCCCAGGACGTCGCCAGAGCGATCCAGAAAAACAGCAGGTAGAGGAAAGATTCTGCAAACGCAGGGGGCTTCATGGCCGGTAGCGCGGCAAAAAACACAAACACCGCCAATAGGACATAAGGCACATAACTGCGGGGCATTTTTGCAGATACGGCGCTCATTTTACACCCGCTCCGGCCAGATGAGCAGAATTACCATCAGCAGG
The DNA here is from genome assembly GCA_947474545.1 of Beijerinckiaceae bacterium. Classification (GTDB taxonomy): domain Bacteria; phylum Pseudomonadota; class Alphaproteobacteria; order Rhizobiales; family Beijerinckiaceae; genus Terripilifer. The sequence continues at coordinate 4,947 of CANJJI010000201.1, forward strand.
GTGAAGGGTACGACTGGAGCCCAGGCCGGTGCAATCACGGCCATGGTAAGAGCTTCGCTGACACCCAGAAGCAGCCCGGCTGCCAGGACGCCGATCGGACTGCCAAGGCCACCCAGCAACGCCGCCGCAAAGACGACGCCTAGCCATGCAAAGATCTGGCTGGGAGCCAATGTGAAAAGTAGCGCGACGAATATTCCGCCGATAGCGGCTGTCGCGCCGCTCACGCCTGCGACAAGGTAGGAAAGCTGGCGATTGGGAACGCCGAAAGAGGCGGCAATCTGCGGATTGTCGAGCCCCGCACGGAGCGCTTTCCCAAGCCAGGTATAACGCAGGGCAGCCCATACAGCGGCGCACATTACAACGGCGATCAGCGCCATCACCGCCTCGCCAATGGGCAGAAACAGCGTCCCGATTTGCGTTGAGCCACGCAGATAGTGCGATTCGAGTTTCAGATAGTCAGCGGACCAGAACCATTGCAGCGCTGCCTCGGTAATAATGGCCATGCCGAAAGTGACGATCACCGAGGCGAATTCGTTGACCTTGTAATAGTCGATCAAGGCCTGCTGTGCGATGCCAAGGGCAAAGAACAGCGGGATCAACAGCACGGCAACGACAAGCGGATGAAGTCCGCTTTTGCCGACGAGTTGATATGTGAGATAGGCGGCGATTAGCACGAAGGCAAAATGCGCAAGGTTGATCACCTTGAGATAACGCCAGGACAGCGTCATTCCCAGCCCGAGCATGGCATAGAAGCAGCCGGAGAAAATCCCCGACAGCAACGATTGCCCCAGCAACGTCGCGCTGATCATGGATGCTATGCCTGTGCTGGCGGCGCCTACTTGACGATCAATTTCGCGCCGGGTGTCTTGAATTCGTCGGGATAGACGAGAACCCAGCGTTGATTCTGCACCTGCTTGATGCGCATGAGATCGTCGCCGTAATTATTCGGTCCGTCGAAACGCACTTTCCCAATAATGGTTGGCGCACCGTTCTTCTTGAGGTAGTCCGACATCTTCTTGTCGTCGAGCGACTTGGTTTCCGCTGCAGCGTGAATGAGCACCTGCCAGGCCGAATAGCTCGCGCCTGTCTGCGTCTCCACATAGGGATAGGCAATATTGTTGGCCTTGGCTGCTTCGGTGAAGAGTTTGCCGAATTCTGCAGCACCGGGCGCTGCATTGAGCGGCGGCAGATCTTCATAAGCTGTGAATGACAATGCATCCTTGCCGAGGGGTGACAACGCCAGCGGGCCGGGCGTCGGATAGGTATAGAAGTGATTCTTGGGCGTCCAGTTCAGCTTCTCCAAAGCTTCCAGCAACTGGTTTCCTTCAAGGCCAATCGCCCCCATGAACAACAGGTCAGGATTGGCGTCCTTGACGCGCGCAGCAATGGGTCCGAAGTCCTTCGCGCCAAATTCGAATTCCAGGAACAGCACTTCATTGATGCCGCGTTCCTTGAAGACGGGACGCGCGCCGAGCGCCAGGAAATGCACCGACGGGAATTTGCTGGTGACGACGGCTACAGTCTTGACCTTGCCAGCCAGCATATCGACAACACGGTTGGTGACAGTTTTTTCGGGGAAGGCGCCGATCGGCCATGCCGGGAAGTGCATCTCGTATTTCGCAAGGGATGGAATGCCAAAAGTGTGATGCACCAGAATCTTGTTGTAACGTTGTGCGACGCCCATCGCGGCCAGAATTGAACCGGTGGCATAGGGTCCGATCAGCAGATCAACCTTGTCGACAGTGATCAGCCTCTCGTAAAGTGTGCGCGTTACTTCAGGCTTGGATTGATCGTCAAGGAGGACCCATTCCACCTGGCGTCCAAGGAGCCCACCCGCTGCGTTCAATTGCTTGAGATAGATTTCGCCGACGATCTTGTGGAGGATGCCGGTCTGGGCAAGAGGGCCCGTGAGCGCCAGTGTGCTGCCAATGCGGATCGGGCCAGTGCCCTGGGCGATGGCGGGAAGCGCGCTGGCCGCAGCAAGTGCAAGCCCGCCTTGCAGGGCGTTACGCCGGCTGAGTTTGGCGGCTGAATTGTGAAGATCCGACATGGTTTCCCTCCCAGGACGAGAACGTGATGCCAGACTTGATCCCTCTGCCGGCACGACGGATTTATGGACCAGCAATTGGCGTCCGGCAAGATAGCCATTGGTCTGGTGCAATCAAAACCTTTGGACCATAGCATCTTGCAGGAACTTCACGATTTCACCTATGTCGCGATCGCCCCACCCCGCTGCATTGGCGGATGCCAGCACATCGAGTGCGCCTGCTGTCGCTGGCATGGGCACGCCCGCAGCGGCGCCTGTTGCAAGCGCCGATTGGGCGTCCTTGCGCAGGGTTTTTAGGTCGAGCGTCATAGACACCGGCCCGCCGCGAAGGCGTGGAAGCTTGTTGTTGAGTATGCCGTTAGCTAGCAGCCTGTCGGACTGGATTCAAAGACTTGGACCCGCTGCGCGTTTTTGCTGGTTCGGGCGCGTTGCAAGCGCCTGTCGGCTCCCGGAGGGCCTGGCGGGGGCCGCGTTTGGCGCCTGCCATGTCCGCATCGACCTGAATTTCCC
>CANJJI010000202.1 GCA_947474545.1 Beijerinckiaceae bacterium
TACGCCGCCACTCTCACCGCAACAGGCGATCGGCTGCGCAACCCCGACCAGCTCCGCCGATCGCCTGTTGCTACACCCGCGCCACAAGGCGTAAAATCCGCCGGGACTCTAAATGCTACTGGATGAAAGTTCAGGGGCAGGTCACTTCATGAAAACCTGGATGCTTCAAGCTTACTGCCAATTTGAACAAGAAATTATGAAATTCATTAGCCATCCAACTTATCGGTATTGAAGCAAGGTATTGCTGATTTTCAGCAACTATATTCGCAATATCAATCATGTATTCGCGAAGTAATTTTGCATCAAAATATGCAACAGGATATGTGTAAGCGGCTAAAGCGTCTGTCGGCATACTAAATACGCTCGGATTCAGAATTAGCGCAACTTTTGGGCCGTTCCCACCATACGCCCGCCACATAGACAAGCGACCAGTTTCGTACTCATCAGGATCGTGCTCTGATATGCAGGTTATGAATGTGTTGTGGAGATAGCCGTTCCAAGAGGAGTTGAATAGATTAATTCCTTGCTGAATTGACGCGTTATGATTGGCACCAACTGCATCTTCAAAAATCTTCTTTAGGCCTCCATCATAAAGACATGTTTCGAGCGCTTTAAATCCATGTAAAACTTCAGAATAATCTGCCATACAATTTGTATTGCGCAGCCAAACCTCTTCATTCTTTAAGATATTAATTGCGTTATGAGCTGACGTATAGTGAACAAATTTTCCATTTCTCCTTGAAACCGCATTGCGCTTGGTAATTTCATATTTGTAAAGCGCATCAGTTAATTCTTGAATGCTCATTTCAGCTCCACTTCAGCAATATATTACGCCATCGCCGCCTTTGTTCCGCCGCGCGATTTCATCAGCAAAAACGCCGCTATCGCCACGTTCACCAGATTCCACGCAAGACCGTTCAGGAACGCCATGCGATAGGAGCCGGTGAGATCGAAGATGAAGCCGGACATCCAGCCGCCTGCCGCCATGCCGAAGAGTGTCGCCATGATGATGACGCCCGTTGTACCGCCCGCTTTGGAGGCCGGAAAATATTCGCGCACAATCACCGCATACATCGGCACGATGCCGCCCTGGAACAGGCCGAACAGCCCGGAAATCACATAGAGCGATGTCATGCTATCAAAGAAAAGATAGAGAAACAGCGCAACGCCTTGCAATGTCGAGCCAAGAAGCAACGCCGACAAGGCGCCGATACGATCAGCAATGAAGCCCGAGGCGATGCGGCTGACGATGCCGAGGCCAAGCATCACCGATAACATTTCCGCGCCGCGCGCTGCGCCATAGCCGAGATCGGCACAATAGGCGACCAGATGCACCTGAGGCATGGACATTGCGACGCAGCAGGCCACGCCTGCAATTGCGAGCAAAACAAACAGCACATTGGGAGGCATATCCAGTGCGCCAAAGCGGGCGGCGGGTTTTGCGCCCGCCATCGCGGCATCAATAGGTGCCCGTGTGCGCATAAGGAGAGACAGCGGCAGGAGAGTGCAGATGCAGATGATGCCGATGCCCGTCATCGCCGGACGCCAGCCATACGTTGCAATCGCGCTCTGCAGCAACGGCGGCCAGATTGTGCCAGCAAGATAATTGCCGGACGAGGCCAGCGCTACGGCAAGCGCGCGGCGCTTCCAGAACCAATAGGACACATCGATCATCAGCGGCGCAAAACTTGCCGATGTGCCAAGGCCGATGATGATCTGCAGCAAAGCGAAGACAGTCAGGTTCGGCGCGTAGCCCGACAGCACATAGCCGAGCGAGATCAGGACAGCGCCGCACACGAGCGGGGGAAATATGCCCATGCGATCTGCGAGTTTACCCATGAAAACGCCGCCGAAGGCAAAGCCCAGCATGGTCATCGTATAGGGAAAGGAGACTTCCGCGCGCGAAACGCCAAAGTCCGCTTGTACGGCGGGCAGCGCCACGACAAATGACCACATGCCGATGGAGCCTATGGTGCCGATTGTCAGGGCAATGACAAGGCGCAGCCAGGATGCGCGGGAATCGAGATGGGGGGCGGGAGCGGTCATGGTGGCAGTCTAGCTCTCAGATTGGCCGGCGCGATAGTCCTGCATATGTAGTCAGGCTTTGCTCGTCCTTCGAGACGGCAGCTTCGCAGTCTCCTCAGGATGAGGAAAGCCTGTTGCTGATGCCGCATGATTGAGCGCCTTTATGCCCCTGTGCTGGCCATGACAGATCGCCACCGCCAGCGCATCGGCGGCGTCGGCGCTTTTGGCGTCGGCCTTGGGCAGCAGGATCCTGATCATCATGGCGACCTGCTGTTTTTCCGCATGGCCGGCCCCCACAACTGTTTTCTTGATGAGATTGGCCGCGTATTCGGCCACAGGCAGACCGGCAAGCGCTGGCACCAGAAGTGCGATTCCCCGGGCCTGCCCGAGTTTCAGGGCTGATTGGGGATCGCGGTTCACAAAGGTTTCCTCGACCGCCGCCTCTGCAGGCCTATGCTCATGGAGCACGGCGGTCAGGCCGTCGTGGAGTTGCCGCAGGCGAACGGCGAGTGAGAGTTTGGCGTCGGAATGCACAGCGCCGCAGGCGACAAAGGAGAGGCGAGAGCCTTCCTGCTCGATTATGCCCCAGCCAAGGTTCCTCAAACCGGGGTCTATGCCTATGATGCGAATCGGAGCGGACGCCATAGACTAGGTCTAACGCTGACGCGGCAGAGAATACAGGGGCGGGACATTGGTCAATCTAACGGCGTTGCTGCATGATGCCTGGCAATTGCTGCTGCAGCCGCAAACCTGGTTTGTCGCCGCTGTCGTGCTCGTTTCGGGCATTGTACGTGGCTTCTCGGGCTTTGGCGGAGCGCTGATTTTTATTCCGCTCACCGCCTCGATCATCGGGCCGCAAAAAGCCGTTGCGGTGTTTTACCTGTTCGATCTCGTCAGCGCGACGCCCTATGGCTATACCTATTTCCCCAAGGCGAACTGGAAAGAAGTCGCGCCCATGTATGCGGGCGCGTTATGCCTGCTGCCCTTCGGGATTTACGTGCTGGAACATACCGACCCCATGACCCTGCGCTGGGCCTTGTGCTTGCTGGTCATCGGCATGCTGGCTTTGCTGGTCACGGGATGGCGCTACAAGGGTCAACCGACCACGGCAGCTTCCGTCGGCGTTGGAGCACTGGCGGGATTTTCCGGCGGATCAACGGGCATTTCCGGGCCGGTGGTCATCGCCTACTGGCTGTCCAGCACATCGGCAGCGGCGGTCATCCGCGCCAATATCATGGTGTTTTACGCCCTGCAGTCGACAACAACTGACGTCATTCTATTCTTCAAGGGCATGTTCACCTTTGATGTCGCCGTTTACGCGCTCATCGCCTGGCCGCTCTATTCGCTGGGGCTGATGGTTGGAGCGCGGTCTTTCAAGGGCTCGTCGGACGGTCTTTACCGCACGAGCGCCTATGTACTGATCGCGATTTCCGCGATCATATCGTTGCCGCTGTTCGACGCCTGGATCCGGTAGACGCTGGATTCCTGCTGCCTGAACGGCTATGACCTATCTCATGAAAGACAGACCTCATCCCATGGCGATCCTGATCGGCATCCTGTTTGCCGGCATTCTGGTCTGGCCTTGGCTGCAGCGCCAGCAATATGCGCCGAAGGGTACGGTGACCGATGCGATCGTCGTTCTGGTGCTGGTTGGCGGCTATTACGCCTACAAGAAATGGTACGATTCGGGAAAAAAGGGCTGAGCCCCTCCTTTGATGCGATTTCTCGCAGATTTCGCCCGCTGATGGCGTAAAAATCCCCTAATTCAGACATTTCGAAGCTGGACACTGCCTGATCAATCTGATAATCGGCCCCGCACGATCAAGCGCCCCTTTTGCGCCCGGTTGCCCTTTACTCTGTCACCACCCTGCTATCCCCAGCGATGCAGCCCAACTCAGGATATTCGAGTGCAAGTTCTCGTTCGCGACAATAATGTCGACCAAGCCCTCAAAGCGCTCAAGAAAAAGATGCAGCGCGAGGGGATTTTCCGCGAGATGAAGCTTCGCGACCATTACGAAAAGCCGTCCGAGAAACGCGCCCGCGAGAAGGCGGAAGCTGTCCGCCGCGCCCGCAAGCTGGCCCGCAAGAAGCTGCAACGTGAAGGCGTTCTGCCGATGAAGCCCAAGCCGCTGATGGCTGGTGGACGTCCGGCCTGATCGGTCTGTAGCAAGGCAAAGCTGTAGCCCGTAGATCGGGCTTGCTTGAGTCTGATTGGTATTTTTCCGGCGCCCCGGGTATAATCCGCGCGGCGCCGTGACTTTTTGGTAACCATCATGGGCGATTGTGCCCGCTACGATCTGCTGGCGCGGGTCAGGGGTCTCGAAACGGGCTTTAGTCTCATTTCGGCCTTATTCGCCCGGCCTTTCGTGGGCTGAAACTCCACATGGAATATATTGCCGGCAACCGGCAGGGTAAGCAAAATGTCTGAAGTTATCCGTATTCAACCATCTTCGCGCCCGATCCGGCTGAGTTCTGTCCGGTTGCTGGGCCTGGTGTCTGCTGTTGGTTTTGCGCTCGCGCTGGCGGGGTGTGAAGCTGCGGGACCTATGGGCGCCAGCGTGGGACGGGGCGTCGCCGCCACGGCGACTGCCGACGAAGGCACGAAAGACAATCTGCAGTCCCTGAGCGAATATATCCGCGCCAATCCGGGTGATGCCCAGGGTTACAACACCCGCGGCGCGGCCTATGCCAAGATTGGCCGTTATCAAGATGCGATTGCCGATTTCGGTCAGGCTATCCGGATCGATCCCGGCAACGCACCGGCTCTCACAAACAGAGGACTTGCCCAGCGGCAGGCGGGAAATGACCAGGCTGCGTTGGCGGATTTCACGGCTGCTATTCAGGCCAACCCGCGTCACGCCTCGGCCTATGTCGCACGCGCCAACCTGCTGCGCTCTCGGAACGATCTGAGCGGTGCTATGGCCGATTTGACAGAAGCTATCAGGATCGCGCCAGAAAACGCAGAATCCTTCCATGCGCGTGGGCTGATCCATCAGCGTCAGGGGGACCACGCGCGCGCCATCTCGGATTTTGACAATGCCATTGATCGAAATCCTTTTGTCGCCGCTCCCTACGAAGCTCGCGGACAGAGTCTGACGATCGTGGGCCGTTATGACGCCGCGATTGAGGATTTTAACGCGGCTCTGAACGTCAACAACCGCAACGGCGATGCCTGGGCGGGACTGGGCGTGGCCTACGAGCGCAAGGGCGACCGGCAGAAGGCGTCTGAAAGTTATAATCGTGCGTTGGTTGCGTCGCCAAACAATGCGCTGGCGAGGGAAGGTCTTAGCCGGGTTGGACGCGTCTAGACCAATAGCCGCGGGCTGGCTGACCGGTTAGACTGGACGGGTAACTGGAGTCCGCCCAAATGACTAGCCTTTTTGAGCCTTCACGCACTGATCTCATTCCACTGATGCCGCGCTGTCCCGCGCCGCTGCTACGTGTGCCATTGGCGGGTGGCGGACATTATGATCTCTCTGCCGACAGGCCGGCATTGTTTTCAATGATCGTGTTTTATCGCGGGCTACATTGCCAGCAGTGCCAGGCCTATCTGGGCGAACTCGAAAAGATGCTGCCGGAATTCGATAAGCGCGGCATTTCCAGTGTGGCTGTTTCCTGCGACGGTAAGGAACGTGGCGAAGGGGCAAAAGCCCAATGGGGCCTGACGCATACGCGTATCGGTTATGACCTCTCACCACGCGGGGCGCGGGAATGGGGGCTGTTTCTCACTGAAGGGCGTCCACGTACGCAGGGCCTGTCCGAGCCGCCCATCTGCTGCGAGCCAGCACTATATCTAATCGGCCCTGACAAGACGCTGTGGTTTTCTGCCGTGCAGAACATGGCGTTTGCGCGGCCGCGCTTTTCCGACGTGATCGAGGGGGTCGAGTTTCTATTCGCGCGTGGATATTTCAAGGACAAGGAATGTCCTGCACGCGGAGAAATGATTACGTTGCCTGATACCTGACAGATGGAGCCGGTTCGGGGAGTCATACTTTACGACAGCGTCTGTATCCTGTGTTCGCGCTGGACACGTTTTGTCGTGGCGCGTGATCCCGGCGCTATCTTTCGCTTCGTGCCGATCCAGAGCGGCAAGGGCCGCGCGATGGCGCTTGCGCTTGATATAGATCCCGATGATCCTGATACCTTTGCGTTGGTGTTAGATGGCGCGGCGCTGAAAAGATCTGCCGCTATCATCGCAATTGTCGAACAATTAGTGGGCTGGAAATGGTGCCGGTGTCTGAGATACTTGCCGCGCACAATTCTCGATTGGCTTTATGACCGGATTGCAAAAAATCGATACAGTCTGTTCGGTAAGGCGCAGACATGTATTGTACCGGACGTCAAAATAAGAAGCCGTTTCGATGATCTGGACTCGGCCATGGCAAGGGACACCAATGGTCGCCACTGACAAGCGCCGCATACTTATCGTTGGAGGTTATGGCACGTTTGGCGGACGTGTCGCGCAATTGCTGGCGGATGATGAACGCGCCATTCTTCTGATCGCGGGACGATCCAAGAAAAGCGCCGAAGATTTTTGCGCCCAGCACCGGCGCAAGGCGGAGATGCTGCCCGTTGTTTTTGACCGCACAGGCGATCTATCTGCGCAATTGGCGCTTTTGTCGCCCAGCGTCGTGCTGGATGCCGCCGGACCGTTTCAGGCCTATGGGTCCGACCCCTACGCGCTGGTGCGCGCTGCGATCGCACAAGGCGCACATTATCTCGATCTGGCTGACGCTTCGGATTTTGTGCACGACATTGCGCAATTCGATGATTCTGCCCGTGCAAAGGGTGTTTTCGTTCTGTCGGGTGTCAGCAGTTTTCCGGTCCTCAATGCTGCCGTCATCAGGGCGATGTTGAAACCCGGCGACCTTCCGATAGAAATGTTCGGCGGTATTGTTCCTTCGCCACATGCTGAAATCGGTCCCAATGTCATGCGGGCAGTCGCCAGTTACGCCGGCAAGGCGGTGGCGCTCACAAGAGAGGGTGCAACAGATGAAGGCCTGGCACTAATCGAGACCCGCGACATGGTGGTTGCCACTCCCGGCGGTGTGCCAATAGGCAGAAAAAGTTTCACGCTTGTCGATGTCCCCGAGCTGCTTTTGTTTCGTGATCTCTGGCCCGGCGTGCGCGATGTCTGGGTTGGTGTGGGCATGTCGCCTCAGTGGCTGCAACGCCTATTGAATGTCATTGCCAGGCTCGTGCGATATCGGGTGCTGCCATCGATCGTGCCGCTCGCGCCACTCATGTTGCGCATTCAGTCAATGCTGGCGCGCGGCGAACATGGTGCCGTCGCGGGAGTGGTTGGAATTAGGTTGGCGTAGTCTCCGGGTTGTCCAACCCAATTGATTCTGGCGTTGAAGCGCCAGACTGGAGACCACGCCATGAACAAAGATACCACGAAGCCGGCCTACGTTGCAGGCGATACGAA
>CANJJI010000203.1 GCA_947474545.1 Beijerinckiaceae bacterium
GCTTCGTATCGCCTGCAACGTAGGCCGGCTTCGTGGTATCTTTGTTCATGGCGTGGTCTCCAGTCTGGCGCTTCAACGCCAGAATCAATTGGGTTGGACAACCCGGAGACTACGCCAACCTAATTCCAACCACTCCCGCGACGGCACCGTACAGCATGAGGCCGCCTAAATGCAGGGCGGCAAGCAAGGCCGGATTCATTGTCTTCATTTTGTCAGGTCCGGAAATAGACCGAAATATTCGGCTCACAGACGCATTAAATCAATAGCCTGAAAAGAAATGCGCCCGCCGGGGGAGGGTCCGGCGGGCGCTAGAAACGCGACAGGTTGGAGGAGGGAGGGAGGGCCCGCCGCGCTATCTCTTGTTCGGTTCAGATACCCAGGCTCTGACGGGCCACGAGGTCTATCTCTGCGCGATGGATCCCCAGATCGTTGAGTTCGCGATCACTGAGCTGGGAGAGTTCGCGAACGGCAGCGCGGTAGCGCATCCAGTTCCCGATCCAGTTTGATATCGTTTTCATTTCAGTCTCGATTCTCTGTTCGGTTTTCCGACAGCGACCTTTCGGTGCGTCTGTTGCCGTCTCATGTATTGGAATGTAATTTGCTGCAGTGCAAAATGAAAGAGGAGAGTTTGCTTACCTGATATGCGAAATACGCATGGATGATTGTGAGTGCGACATGAACGACGACCTTTAACCAGCATTTTTACTGAAAACGACCTTAGCCACAAGAAGGTTAATCAGATTTAAATTTAATATGCCTTCAAATAACGCATTGCTGCGCTGCGCATGTGCAGGCTGGATAAAAAAATGGCCGTTGAACAAATTCGCCTATGAGATACCAACTGATCCAATGTAAAATCAGTTGGTTGTATAGATATTTTGGCTTGTAGCGTCCACGCGCCGGGGTCAGCCGAATCGCCGCAAACCAATAGCATTGGCAAAGAAGGGAACTCAGTCCTGCGGGCGCTCGTTCCGGAAGGATCGGTCAAGGTGGCCGCGGCCTTCAAGATCTCCTTTTTCGAAAATCCAGTTGTAGCCGCCCCTGGGGTTGCTGAGGATTTCCCAGCAATTGCCATCAAAATCCCAGAACATGAATGAATAGGTACCGTGCTGGGCGACGGGCCGGGTGACCCGGGTCAGGCCCCAGCTGTCTTGCGCTGCGATGACTGTGCGGTGCGCCTCGTCGACATCAGTGTCCGAATCTACATCCAGCCCGTTATGGTAGATACGGGGCATCTGGAATTCCTCCTTGGACTGAACCACGGCATAGACGTGCTGGCCGTTGAGCCGCACCATCAGCGACATCGGGCTGGTCCGCACGACCTCCAGATTCAAGAATTCTTCATAGAATTTCCGTGTCTTTTCCAGGTCCCGCGAGGCAAGTGTGCCGTGTGAAATGAACTTGGGCTTGATGGCAGCGCGCACCGGCGCTTCAGTCTTGGCTTCGACAGTCATATTCACTCCCTCTGAGTTTGCGAAAGATATTGAGACCCGAACGCGAAAAGGTCAATCGAATCGCGGAGGTCAGCCTGTTCCCATAGATCAAGCGTCCTGCTACCTTGCCTGCCAAAGAACGGCATCGGCTGCGGGAGGAAAGATGTTCGACAGACGGGAAGTTTTGCGTGTGGGCCTGTGGGCAGCAGCTGCTCCGGCTCTGATCAGCCCTGCGCGGGCGCAAAGCGATTATCCCTCAGGGCCGATGAAAGCGCTTGCAATGTTCGGCCCGGGCTCGGGCGCAGACGCCAAGGTGCGCTTTTACGCCAACAAGCTCAGCGAAAAGACAGGCAAGGCTGTCATCGTTGAAAACAAGATCGGCGCGATGGGCAATATCGCGACCGAGACCATCGCCCGATCCAAACCTGATGGCTATTCGATTTACATTGCGCCGGGCTCCTCCATGCTGGCGGCCGCACCGCAATTGTTCAAAAAATTGTCCTATGATCCCATCAATGATTTCGAGCATATCACCACACTGAATTTTTCGGCTTTCGCACTGTGTGTTGCCGCTGACTCGCCATTCAGGACACTGGACGATCTCACGGCCCATCTGAAACAGAAAGGTGAGGGAGCGTTCTATGGTTCAGGCGCGCCGCCCAGCGTGGTAGCGGCCGAAATTTACAAAAACAACTTCGGTCTCAAGACGGTCGAAGTGAAATATCGCGTCCAGAACGGCATGTTCAATGACTTGCTGAGTGGACAGGTGGCATTTACTTTCATCGACTTCATCAGCGTTGCAGCGCACAGGACATCGGGCAAGGTGCGCATTCTCTGCATGGCCTGCGCTGACAGATTGAAGAGCGCACCGGACATCATGGGCGCACGCGAGGCTGGCATAAGCGGGCTTAATATTCGCAACTGGTGGTCCGTTCATGTGCCTGCTGGAACGCCGAAAGCCATCTGCGAAAAACTGGAAATACTCTTCAACGAAATCGCCATTGAGGCCGATACGCTGAAGTTCCTGGAGGTCAACGGCTCTGACCCCATGCCCGGTAATTCGAAAATGTTGCGCGAATTACTGGTGCAGGAAACGAAGGATTGGGAAGGTTACGCGAAGCTCGCCAAACTCGAGGCCAATTGAATGGATACGAAGCTCTTCTCCCGCCGCAACGTGTTGGCCGGTGGCGCTGTAGCGCTGGCCGCTCCATCATTACCGCTCTCTACAGCTTTCGCACAGAGCGATTATCCCTCAAGCCCGATCCGCGCCATCAGCATGTTTCCTCCCGGCGCGGGCGCTGATGGACGCATTCGCTATTACAGCGCCAAGCTTGCCGAAAAAATCGGCAAAACTGTTGTGGTGGAAAATCGCGCCGGCGCCTTTGGTAATATAGCGACGGAGACCGTCGCCCGCTCCAAGCCTGATGGCTATACGATCTATATCTGCCCATCGAGCTCCATGCTCGTCGCCAACCGCTACATCTTCAAGAATCTGACTTTTGATCCGCTCAATGATTTTGAACATATCACGACGCTGCACGAATTTGCTTTCTCGCTCATCGTGCGCTCGGACCGCTTTCATTCCGTTCCTGAAATCACGTCCTATCTAAAAGAAAAAGGCGACAAGGCTTCATATGGCACCATTGCTGCGCCCGGCTATGTCGCCGGCGAAGTTTACAAGGCGAAATTCAACCTCGCCACGGTGGAAGTGAAATACAAGGAGCCCAACAGCCTCATCAACGATATTTTGAACGGTCAGATCGACTATACCTTTGTCGATCTTAATACGGTTGCGGGCCCCGTGAAGGATGGCAAGTTCAAGGCGCTCTGCATGACTTCGGCTGAGGCGCTGAAAAATGTGCCGGGCGTACCCGGCGCGCGCGAAGCAGGTATTCCCGATCTCGACTTGCGCAATTTCTGGTCGGTACACGTGCCCGCGAAAACACCCAAAGCCATCTGTGACAAGCTGGAACTCTGGTTCAACGAAATCGCTGCTTCGCCCGACGTCATTAAATTCAATGCGGCCACCGGCGCAGATCCTCTCATAGGCAATTCAAAAATGCTGCGCGAACTGCTGGAACGTGAAACCCGGAACTGGGCGGAATACGCCAGGATCGCCAAACTCGTTCCAATCTGACCAGAGTAAAAAGCAATCGCTATTCCGGAGGAGCCTAAAATGATCACACGCCGCGCAATGCTGGCCGGAACCGCTGGCTTGGCAGCCGGTCCGCTGTTGCCTTTATTGAAGGCACAGGCGCAGACCGACTACCCCAGCGGCCCCATCCGCGCGATATGCATGTTTCCTCCGGGCTCCGGCGCGGATGTGAAAGTGCGATTTTACGCCAACAAGCTCAGCCAGAAGACGGGTAAATCCGTGGTTGTGGAAAACCGAGCGGGCGCTATGGGCAATATCGCAACAGAGATGGTCGCGCGCTCCAAACCTGATGGTTACACCATTTATATTGCGCCGGGCTCATCCATGCTTGCCGCCGCGCCGCAATTGTTCAAGAAGCTCAACTACGATCCGATCAAAGATTTCGAGCATATCACCACATTGAACTTCGGCTCCTTCGCGCTTTATGTCGATGCGGCATCTCCGTTCATGAATGTTCCGCAATTGACGGCGTTCCTGCAGGAGAAGGGTGAAGATGCCTTCTATGCCTCCATCGCGCCGCCGGGACTTGTGGCGAGTGAAATCTACAAATCGAAATTTGGTTTGAAGACAGTCGAGGTTAAATATAAAGAACAGGGCGCGCTGTTCAACGATCTCTTCAGCGGCCGCACCACTTTCACTCATATCGACGTCATCACCGCTGCACCTTTATTGAAGTCTGGACGGCTTCGCGCCCTGGCGATCGCGACGGCCCAGCGTATGAAATCCGTGCCCGATATTCCAGGCGCGCTGGAAGCGGGCATACCCGATCTCGACATCCGCAACTGGTGGTCTGTTCACGTTCCGGCCAAAACGCCCAGGGACATCTGCGACAAGCTCGAAGTGATTTTCAATGAAATTGCCATGGAGCCTGATACGTTAAAATTCCTCGATGCCAATGGCTCCGATCCCTTGCCCGGCAATTCCAAAATGCTGCGCGAGCTCCTGATCCAAGACACCAAGAACTGGGTCGAATACGCGAAGATCGCCAAACTCGATGCTATCTAAACGAACACAGCAACATTCAGGGATAAAACATGCTCACGCGCCGCAATCTCATCACAGGAGCCGCCGGTCTCATCGCCAGTCCCGCCATAATTCCGGCGTCGTCGCTCGCGCAAAGCGATTGGCCCTCCGGTCCGATCCGCGCCATCAGCATGTTCCCGCCCGGCGCCGGCGCTGATGTAAAAATTAGGTTTTACGGGAGCAAGCTCGCTGAAAAGCTCGGCAAGCCTCTCGTAGTGGAGAGCAAACCCGGCGCCTTCGGCAATATCGCGACAGAGACTGCCGCCCGCTCCAAGCCAGATGGGCACACGATCTATATCTGCCCGGCAAGCTCAATGCTGGTCGCCAATCGCTATATTTTCAAGAAGCTGAACTTCGATCCGATCAATGACTTCGAGCACATCACGACATTGCACGTGTTCGCGTTCTCGCTGGTCGTTCGCTCCGACCGTTTCAACAGCGTCCAGGAGTTGACGGCCTATCTCAAGGAAAAGGGCGACAAGGCCTCCTATGGCTCTCTGGCGACGCCGGGCTATGTAGCGACGGAAATATACAAATCGAAATTCGGGCTCAACGCCGTCGAGGTGAAATATAAAGAGCAGGGTCCGATGATCAACGACATGTTGAGCGGCGCTTTGGATTTCTCCTTCATCGATGTCATCACCTTTGCCGGGCCGATCAAGGAAGGCAAGATGAAGGCCCTCTGTATGGCCTCGGCCGAGCCGTTGAAAAATGTTCCCGGGGTTCCCGGCGCAGCGGAAGCGGGAATACCCGGCCTCGACATCAAGAATTTCTGGTCGGTTCACGTGCCTGCCAAGACGCCAAAGGATATTTGCGACAGGCTGGAAACGCTCTTCAATGAAATTGCTGTTGCGCCCGATGTGCTTAAGTTCTGCGCTGAAACCGGCGCAGACGCCATGCCCGGCAATTCCAAAATGCTCAGGGAATTGTTGGAACGCGAGACGAAGAACTGGGCTGAATACGCGCGAATCGCAAAACTCGAGCCGATGTGAAGCGATTACTTTACGCCTATGGATTCAAGCGTCCTGCGCAGCCGGTCCACGACCGGCTGCGGCGTCGACAATACCTCTTCTACAAGTTTAGCAACGCCAACTCCGTCGAGCGGATTGATATCCAGACCTGCGCGAGCCGCAAATGCAAGAAATTCCGGATCAGCAACAGCTTTGTTGAAAGCAGTGCGCAGCGCCTCCAGCCGCGCAGGCGGAACACCGGGGGCGGCATACATGGGACGGTGCATTTCGAACTTCAGAAGAAAGAAACGCAGCATCTGCTGATCTTCAGCGTTCTCCACCAATTCCAGAATCGTCGGAACGTCTTTGATCGCTGATAACCGTTCAAGGCCAAATTGCATGATAACCCGAACCTTGTTGTCGCGCTTCCAGTCCGGTTTTGAAATGGTCAGTGTGGAATAGGCAGAATTGTTCGCTTCCAGTTCGCCGCGTTCGATCGCCAGCAGAATTTCCGATACGCCTTTGTAGCCTGTGATGATCTCCGACTTCAGCCCAAGCAAATGATTGGCCAGTGCAGGAAATATGGCGTTGTCGCCGCTGACTGCCGTTGCGCCGAACCTGATTTTGGCCGTGCGCAGATCCTGCCAGGTTTGAACGCCTGTGGTATGCCAGACATAGCTCACCTGCGGTTCGCGCACAGGTGTGCCGATCCAGCCTAATGTCCTAGGATCGTATTTGATGTTCCGGCCATCCGGGGAGAGCGTATTGAGCCTTGGTTCATAAGGCACATTGCTTGTACCCATACCGAACACACTGCCATCGGCATTGGCCGCGCTGGCAAGAAAATTCGTCATGATCACACCCGCGCCACCGGGCATGTTGCGAATGATGACAGTGGGATTTCCGGGCAGATGCTTCGACAAGAACGGCGCAAGGGGTCGCGCCGTCAGATCAAACCCGCCGCCAGCGGCAGCGCCGACCAGAAACTCGACCGTCCGCCCGCGATAAAAATCGCTGATGTCATCGGCAGAGGCCATGCTCGGGCCAAGTCCGCAGGCCGTAATGACCGCAATTTTTGAAAAGTGAAGTTTCATTGAGGCCTCCCGTTCCCGGGGTATCGTATCCTTTTTGCCGGCCGAGTCACCACGGCTGCGGATGCAACGGTCTACAGAAATGTTAAAACCTCACGGGCTGGAGGTCCCGTGAGGTTTTAGCGAAATTCAGCGAGCGATTTATTCAGCCAGCCTGATCCTAGATGATGCGCCTATTGGCAGACGCGGACCAGACGATAGCCGCGGAAATTGCCCCAGGCATCGTGAACCGGGCGGCGTTCGCGCCAGCAGCCCCCGCCGTAAACCGGCGCGGCATAGGCAGGAGCATAATAGCCGCCGCCGTAATAGGGGCGCTGCGAAGCAATAATGCCTGCGCCTAGAAGGCCAGCGCCGACGCCCAGCGCGATGCCCGGGCCATAGCCGCCGCGCCGTCCCCATTGCGCTTCGGCGGACGATGTGGAGGTGACAAGCGCCGCACCCATGGTGAGGGCTGCTGCGGCAGCTGTGAGGGTGGATTTCATCTTCATAGCTCTCTCCTTCGTAAATCTTGTAACCGGCTTGTGTGATAGCTCACCGGCAACGACCCTCTTTTCGACTATGCGAACTTCCCATGATGTGCGCCCACGCGGTGCCGTCGCGGGAGTGGTTGGAATTAGGTTGGCGTAGTCTCCGGGTTGTCCAACCCAATTGATTCTGGCGTTGAAGCGCCAGACTGGAGACCACGCCATGAACAAAGATACCACGAAGCCGGCCTACGTTGCAGGCGATAC
>CANJJI010000204.1 GCA_947474545.1 Beijerinckiaceae bacterium
CCACCATGGCTGGAGAAAGCCCTTCAGTTGGTTCATCCAGAATGATGGTCCCTGGATTGCCCATGAGGGCGCGGGCGATTGCCAGCATTTGTTGTTCTCCGCCCGAGAGGCCGCCCCGGCTTTTCCGACGGCTGGCGAGATTGGGGAAGAGTTCAAACATGTCCTTTTGTGTCCACGCGCGCATCCGCGCCCTGCCCGGCCGCGCTGCGATGGTGAGATGTTCCTCAACCGTGAGCGAAGGGAATATCCGCCGGGATTGTGGAACATAGCACAGCCCGGCAGATGCACGTTCCCATGCCGGCAACTTGGTCATATCATGGCCGCCAAAAAGAATGGTCCCGCCGGATATACTGCCTGTCAGGCCCATGATTGCGCGCACAAGTGTTGTCTTGCCCGCGCCGTTATGTCCGACCAGGGCGAGGGTCTTCCCTTGCGGCACAATCAGACTCACACCCTGAATGATATGGGCCGTCTGAAGCCTGACTTGCAATCCGTTGATGCTCAGTTCACCCATTCCGCCTCACACCAGATAGATTTTCCGCACAAACGGGTCACGCATGACGTCATCTCGATGACCGCTGGCGACGACCTGACCGAGATGAAGTACGGTGAGATGTTCTGCCAGCGGCAGCGCAATTTCCAGATCGTGTTCAATCATGAGGACGCTGGTTGTTCGGCTCAGCTTGGCTATCCGCTCGGCCAGCATTTCGCGCTCACTGCGTGTGAGGCCGGCCATCGGCTCATCGAGTAAAAGAAGCTTCGGCTCGGTCGTCAGCGAAAGCGCTATTTCGAGCCGGCGTTGTTCCCCGTAAGAAAGCGTCCGTACTCTCTCATCGCGCCGCGCGCGAAGCCCGCACGTATCCAGGGCCTCCTCTGCAATGCTCTTGAGGGCGCTTTCATGGCGAAGCGGCGATGCAGGCGCACCCGCTGCAATCATCACGTTCTCCCAGACGCTCAATTCCTGAAACAGACTCGCTATCTGAAACGTTCGTCCCAAGCCAAGAAGTGCCCGTTGCCGGACCGACAGTCGGGTGATGTCATGCCCAAGGAATTCAATCGTACCTGATGAAGAGGGTATCTGACCGTTCAACAAATTGAAAAACGTAGTCTTGCCGGCGCCATTGGGTCCAATAATCAGATGTCTTTTACCAAGTGAAAACGAAATATCCATGCCGCGGATAACTTCAACAGAGCGAAAGCTTTTTGTGAGGCCGCGGACGTTGAGCAGAGCATCTTCGCTCATGGCTTGGCTCCGCCCTGCTGACCATCGGTTTGCTGGCGACCAAAGCGGACACCACCAAACGCAAGCATGGCAACCATTATGTAGATGCAGCCCAGCAAAGAGTGCCAGCGTGCGGTCAGCCCGGATAATATTTCTTCCAGCCCGATGAGCGCAAAGGCGCCAATTACGGGGCCTGCAAACATGCCCGGCATCCCCAGAATAACCATCAATAAAACTTTGGCCGATGTGTAAACACTAAAGAGATCGGGGGCGACAAAGCCGGAATAAATTGCATAAAGCCCACCCGCCAGTCCGCTGAACATACCCGAGACAACATATGTCACAAACGTTATTCGTGCTGTGTTATAGCCGAGCGTCATCATCCTCTTTTCGTTGCTCCTTATGCCGGTAATATTGAGCCGGAGGCGTGACCGCGCAAAGAGCCAGTAAACAAATGCAGACGCGGCAAAAATCACGGTGACGTTGACATAGCTTCCCGCTGCGTGACCGAATGACTTGAACACACCAAATTGTTGCGGATGAATCAAGCCGTCGTCGCCGCCAGTGACGGAGCGCCATTTGAAAACAACACCCCAGACAACCTGCGCCAGCGCCAGTGTGACGAGCAGCAACTGGGCTTGCCGGGTTCGCAGGGAAACCCCCGCCAGAATGCAGGCCGTGATCGCTGCGCCCACGATTGAAAGTAAAAGCCCAAGGTGAGCATTCAATCCCGCCAACCCCGACCAGGCGGTGGCGTATGCGCCAACTCCAAAAAACAGCGCATGCCCGAGGGAGGGCATGCCTCCATACCCCAGCATAATATTAAGCCCGATTGCGAAGACCGCCCAGATCAGCGCAAGGGTGACAATGCCAAGGGTGTATTCGCTCATTAAAAACGGAAGAGCGAGCATGAGGCTCGCTGCCAGTATGAGCCAGACACTCCCGGGCAAGCGCTTGAGTTGATCAACAGCTGCCGATGCAATGCCAATAGCCGCCTGCGGCATGGGTATTACAATGGGCCTCAAGTCTGGCTTTATCGCATTTTCGGTGACGGGGCGACCGAACAAACCATTGGGACGAAGCATCAATATAAGTAGCATCGGTGCAAAGAGGAGAAACAGGGAGGCTTCTGGAAAGAGACTTTTTCCAATGCTGTCGAGAATACCGATGAGAAGGGCTGCAATATATGAACCTACGAGGCTTCCTGGCCCGCCAATAATAACGATGACGAGGGCAAGAAGAATGACTTCCAGATCTAGCCCGGGCTTTGCGCCAACAAAGGTCGCGCCCAGTGCGCCACTCAGCCCAGCAAGCAGGCTGCCTGTTGCAAATACCAGCAGCCGAAGCCTGGGAACGCTGACACCAATGGCCTGTGCAATCTCTTCGTCATCGACAGAAGCCCGGACGGTTGCCCCAAACCGAGTCCTCTCGATGGCATACCATAACGCGACAGCAATCAGGGGGCCGACGAGAAGCAATACAAGACGATCGGCAGGGTAACGCAATGCGCCGACAGGAATGCTATAAACGAGTTCCGGCGGCAAAGTGAATACTCGCGGTGTACCGCCCCAATAAAGCAGGGCAAGGTCACCGATGATCATGAAAAGACCAATGGTGACCAATACCTGGGCAAGATAGTCGCCCTGAAGTCTGTACAAGAGAAAGCGTTCAGCAATCGATCCGATTGCCGCAGCGACGATTGAGCCCGCCAGAATGCCAGCCCATATGCCCGCGCCTGATTGTGCAACGGATATGGCGACGTGTGCCCCAAGGAGATAAAGTGAACCATGCGCCATGTTGATGACGCGCAGAACGCCGAAGATCAGCGTGAATCCGGCCGCCATCAAGAAGAGAAGGTTCCCGTACGCCAGGCCATTTACGACATAGAGCGTCATCATCTGGCCAGTTCCGTCCCTTCCCTGGGCATTCTAACGCGAGGGTCCAGCTTGCGAGGTTTTATTGAGCCTGTCCGAATTGATCGACGCGTTTTGCCATGGGTTCGACCAGTTCCAGATCAAAATTGCCGTCACGTTGCACAACTTTGCTCAGGTAAAAATCAAGCACCACGTTCTGCTTCTCATCGAACTGGAACTCGCCGATAGGCGTTGCAATTTTCACGTTTTTCAACGCAGCGAGGAATGCCTGCTTGTCCTCCACCTTCCCGTTGATCGCCTCTATGGCTTTGGCGATGGCGAGGGCGGCGACATATCCAGAAACCGCTGTGGCGCCGGGCGTCCGATTGAATTTCGCCCGGAAGGATTCAACAAACGCCTTGTTTTCGGGCGAACTAAAGCTCGGCAGATAATAAAGAGGCGCTTGCACGCCGACGCCTGCAGTTCCCATCCCTTTGAGCAATGCAGGATCGATCAGTCCGGAGGGCCCGATTAACGGGAGCTTTCCCTTGAGCCCGAGAGATTCGTATTGCTTCACATAGGCTATGGCGTCCGCCGCAAAGAACATTGCCCAGACCGCGTTGGCGTCCGAGGAAGCAAGTTGTCCGAGGAATGGCGTGAAATCTGACGTGCCGAGCGGCACCATGATCTTGCGCGCCACTTCGCATCCTGCCTTCTTCAAATGCTCCTCGAATGCAGCTGATTGTTCGTGCCCGGTGACGAAGTCGCTCGCCATGATTGCGACCTTCTTGTAACCGAGCTTCGTGCAAGCATAACCGCCGAAGGGGCCGCCGAGCTGGCGATTGCTGAAACTCGTACGAAATATATAGGGACTGGCCTGTTTATCCGTAAGGTCGTTTGCGCCTGCTGAACCCATGATGACAAGCGGGACCTGCCGTTGATCTACATAGCCACGGATAGCATAAGCGACGGCGCTGCTTGTCATTCCCGAAAGGACATGAACCTGCTCGCGCTCGACAAGGCGTCGTGTGCGCTCAAGACCTTGTGAGGGATTGGCGGCATCGTCCTCCTTGATGAGAACGACAGGTCGTCCCGAAATCTTGTTTTCGATGCTGTCAAAATAATGCGTGAAGCCGTCGGTTGCGTCGTTGCCGACCAAGGCCAGCGGCCCACTGAACGGATGAACGATACCAATCTTTATGGGAGCCTGGGCAAATGCAGGGGATGTCGTACACGCCAGGGCAATCGCAATAGCCAGGGACTTCAGGTTATGTTTATCGCTCATGTATTTTCCCCTCCGCTGTGCTTCCGCTGTTACAGCATTCATAGTTCGATGAAGATTTCGCCGTTTTTTTCTTCAACCTGATAAAGCTTCAGATGCATGATGCTGGCGTCCGTTCCTTCGGCTTTGCCGGTGGCAAGATCGAAGCGAAAGAAATGCCAGGGGCACACTATGGAATCTTCATGGAGCTTTCCTAACCCCAGCGGCCCCTTGAAGTGTGGACAATTGTTGTGAAAGACGACAACGCTATTGTTCTTGAGACGCGTCAGGCCGACCGGCTCGCCATTTTCGAGGCGCTGCCGCTTGACCACGCCCCGTTTGACGTCCGTCGATGGACAGGCAACTACCCAGGCCATCTTCTCTCCCCCATATATTCCGGTGCGCCGGATTAAATCATTCAGAATTGTGACATGATCTTGTCGAATTGCAAGCCCGCGGTGGGCGTTTCAGACAAATGTCCCACGCGCCCATTCTATCACACGCCTGGTTATCCGCTTTTGCAGCTCGTCCTGACCTCGCATGAAATGCGTCGCACCGGGCAGCACTTCCACTACCGCCCTTCCGCCCGCAGCAGCAATCCATTGCTGCGTGTGAGAGGGAAATACGATGCTGTCTGCGCCATAACGGGCGATGAACACAGGCGCCTGGATTGACTTGAGGCATTCGGGCCCGTCAGCCCTGCTGTATTTAAGGCTCCATTGGCTGAGCCATGAACGCAATGTGGAAGAGCGGCCCATGCTGTTGGCGGCATAGTTTGATGCACGCGCCGCAGCCGCATTTTGTGCGGGCCGCTCATTTGGATCCAGCGATATGTCGAGAAATCTTGGATCTGCGCCCGTGCGGTGAACGATCAGGGGCATGTCGGAGATGGGCAGACGTTTTGGATCGTCGATAGCAAATTCAGCAAGCCGCGCCATCGCCATGTCAGATATCGCGTGGTTGCGGGCAACTTGCGCGGCACGATATCGCGTAAGCCATTCCTTGTCGTATACGGGCCCATTGGCAGGATTGTACATGTCGAGAGAGGGATCAGTCGATGAGATGTCGTCTTCCTCGACAACGGAAGGGTCCATCCATTCTGTCAATACTTGCGCGCGGCCAGGATGGGCACACAAAAGCACCATTCCGTCAGCTCGGGGCATTGAAGCGGGGTCTATTTTCAGTGGCGTTCCGTCAGGCAACGATGATATCGTCAGGCGTTCTGCTTGCGATTGATATAGTGCCATCTGCGATCCACCACCGGAATTGCCAATCAGCACGACATGCCTGAAGCCCTGCTCGCGGAGAAACCGCACGCCGGCCCCGATATCCTGAATCGAAAACTCCATTTGCAGATGCGTGTCGTTGCCAGTGTAGCGGGTGTTCATCGCCAGACAGGCAGCGCCTTGATTATGCAGATTGCGAAGGAGATAGTGGTTGGCAAAATTGGCGGCGGGATGGGCGATGACGAACGCCAGGTTTTTGTCACATCCTTCAGCGGCAAGATGAGCGAACAACGCCGGAGCCTGCGCGACAGGACCAAAGCGGCTGTCCAGGCTGGCTTCTGGTACGCCCGATAATGCTATCAATTGTCCAGCGACGACCGTCATCTACTCCTCCACCCCATCCGGATCTCCTGCCACGGATAATGGGGCAGTATTGACAGTATCCTGACGCAATGGGAAGATCATCTCCGAACAATAATCCCGTTTCGCAACAATTTCCTCCGGTGTCCGCCTTGGCTAGCTGCGGAGACCGCTCGAGGGGAGGCCGCAATGTACACAAGTATTTATGTCGAAGAACCGATCGAGAAAATATACGAAGACTGGGACTTCATGAATGACCGGATCATTCAAAAGCTCCAGGGCTTCGCTCCCATTGGCGATAATATATATGGAATAAGGCAGATCTCGCAGTCCAACCATGACAAGGCGGGTGAAGCCAAGGGCGCCATGGAACTCGTCAAGGATCGCAAGAATCTCGAAATCGGCCCCGGGGGCGTTATCGTGGTGCCCCGCAAACCCTATGTTGCGCACATCACCTGTGCAGGCACGCCTCACCATACGCAATTTCTTTTTGGATATTGGCATATCAACGACAAGGATGAAATCATCATTCCTGTTCCCGGCGTAAATGGCGATCCAGATCATATCGTGATCGTGATGGGCAGGCCCACAGGGCAGGAAACGGATCGTGCCGCATGGTACTGCGAGGAATGCACCAGCCTGCTTTACATGAGCGAATATGTGACCGGCCGCGATGGTTTCAAGTCATTCTGGCGATGGGAACAGGCTGCGGTCAAGGATTACAACAGCGATATGGGACACCGGACCTGCTGGAATTGCGGCCATGTCAATCCGCTTGCCTACACGGCTTTCCATAATCTCGATACGCCCGAACAACGCGAGGCGCGGCGGCTATGGTAAGCGCAGGCACGAACACTGAATACAGATCTGGGGAATTGTTGCTGTCCTATACGCGCTCGATGGTTGACGGGACAGACGGCTGGCGCATGGTTGGCGATTATGCCATCTGGTCGGGCAACAGAGCCAACGAGAATTCGCCCTATCTCCTGCATGAACTTGTCGGGGATAAGGTTTTGCGGGTGCCGATTGCAACTGCACGCGCGATCCTGCATCCGGTCAAAGGTGGGACCTGGTTCGAAGTTCGTCATCTCTTCGGCTTCTGGATGATGAGCGACGTCGATACAGTCTGGCTCGATGCTCCGGGAGTCGACGCTCACTATTATACACTCTGCGTTGGCGGCGCGGACTCACGTCCAGGCCAGATTTCCTTTGGATGGGTCTGCCCGAATTGCGGCTCGTTGTTCAACACGACCAAACTCCAGGCAGACAAAGGGCGGTTCGAGTCCTGTCTGGAGGCATCGCAACAAATCGTCGAAGATTTCAATGCTTCAGAG
>CANJJI010000205.1 GCA_947474545.1 Beijerinckiaceae bacterium
CGCGCAAGCGGCGGATGCCGCGCGTCCGCAATCACGGAAAATGGGCCATGCAAGGCCAGAACGGTATGGCGAACGCCCGGAAACAGCGCTATCCGGCAAAATCAGCCCCAAGCTGGCGAATCCCCCGAAGAGTTTTGCAAGAGGCTCAGACTTGTAAAGTAAACTCAGGCTTGTCATCCCGGCGGGATCGCCTGCCGCGTCCGGGATGACTCTCCGCCATGAGATCAGCAGCGCACCACACCGCCCCTCATTGCGCCTCGATCTTCGCCAGCTTCACATATTTCTCCCAGTCGACGATCTCTTTCTCGATGAGCTTCCTTGTTTCCTCGACGCTGGCCGTCCATGGCTCTGCGCCGTTCTTGCCGAGAAATTCCTTGGTCTCGTCCATCTTGCCGATTTCGGTGAACCAGGCGTTGAGCTGGTTGATGATGGGCGCTGGCGTGCCGGCGGCGGCTGCCGTCACCCACCAGAGATTCATGTCGACTCCCGGCAAGCCTTGTTCCTGCATGGTCGGAATATCCGGCAGTGAAGAGATGCGCTTGCCGGTGCTGATGGCGAGCGGCTTCATCTTGCCTTCGCGGATGCGTGCAAGGCCAAAGACGGGATCGGCCATCACAAAATCGATGCGGCCGCTCATCATGTCGTTCACGAATTCAACGCTGGTTTTGTATTTCACTTCCACCGTTTCAAGCCCCGCGATCTGCTTGTAGGTCTCTGCCAGAATGATCGCGGGATTGTTGGTGGAGGCGTAGTTCGCCTGATCCTTCTTGCCCTTGAGATAGGCGGTGAGATCGGCCACTGACTTGAACGGCTTGTCAGCGGTGACGGTGAGAATAAAGCCCTGGCTCACCAGCGGCGAGATATAGGCAAAATCCTTGCGCGGATCGTTCGGCGGCTTTTTGAACAGATAAAGCGGCGAGCCGAAAGCGTCGCTGCCGCCGATGAAAATCGTATAGCCATCCGGCTTGGAACGCGCCACAGCCTCTGTCGCTATGCTGGAATTCGCGCCGGGCCGGTTGGAGACAACGACCGCGCGCTTGGCGACGACAGATAATTTATTGGCGAAATAGCGCGCGTAAACATCTGCGCCGCTGCCAGCGGGAAAGCCGACAATCGCCGTGATATCGCGGTTGGGATAATCCTGTGCCCACGAGGGCTGCGCGAGTGGCAGCGCCATCGCCGTAAGCGCTAGCGCCAAGAGCCTTTTGCAATTCATATTGTCCTCCCAAAGCCGGCGCAATTCAGCGCCTGTGATGCAATCCTAACCCATCAGGCCACGCGCGCCAGCTTTGGCAGTGGAAAGGCAGATTATTATTTAGTCGCGTCCGCGAAAGGGTTGACACACATACCAACCAGTTGGTATGTGTCATTCGACAGGAGTCCCCATGCCGCCGAAAGATCAGGGCGTCACCAAAACCAGATTGCTGGATGCGGCGCTGCGTGTGATCCGCGCACAGGGCTATTCGGCAACCAGTGTCGATGATCTCTGCGCCGCGGCTGGCGTAACAAAGGGGGCGTTCTTTCATCACTTCAAAAGCAAGGAAGCTTTGGGCATAGCGGCGGCGGACTATTTCTCTGCCTTCGCTGACAGCGTCTTTGCCGCCGCGCCCTATCGCCAGTTGAAAGATCCTGTGGATCGCCTGCTTGGTTATGTCGATTTCCGCCGCGCGATTTTGCAGGGGCAATTGCCGGATTTCACCTGTCTCGTCGGCACCATGGTGCAGGAAACTTACGACACCCATCCCGCCATTCGCGACGCCTGTAACAAAAGCATCAGCGATCACGCAGCCATGGTCGAAGCCGATATAGCGCAAGCCATGAAGGCGCGCGGCATAAAGGCTGAATGGAGCGCGGAGAGTCTCGCGCTCTATACGCAGGCTGTCATTCAGGGCGCGTTTATTCTCGCCAAAGCAAAGGGTGGCCCGCAGGTCGCCGCTGAATGTCTCGATCATCTCAGGCGTTATCTGGAATGCATATTCCATCATCCGGCCAGGAAAGGACAATGAAATGGTTGAGCATAAGGGCGCTTCAAATCATGAACTCGTACTCGAACGCATGATCGATGCGCCGCGCGAAAAGCTTTTTCGTTGCTGGACTGACCCTGAATTGATGAAGGAATGGTTTTGTCCCAAACCATGGAAAGTATCGCACGCCGAACTTGATGTCCGCAACGGCGGCGCAAATCTTATCATCATGCAGGGGCCGGAAGGCCAGGAAGTGCCCAATCGCGGCATCTATCTTGAAATTGTGACGAACGAGAAGATCGTATTCACAGACGCTTTCACCAGCGCATGGCAGCCATCAGAAAAGCCCTTCTTCACAGGTATTATAACCTTTGAGGACGCAGGAAACGGCAAGACTAAATATACCGCTCGCGCCAGGCACTGGAATGCTGAGGATTGTGAAGCTCATAAAAATATGGGGTTCCATGAAGGTTGGGGCAAGGCGGCCGAGCAGATGGAAGCGCTGGCCAAGACAATCTGAAACAGGAATTAAAATGAGGATACAATGCTGAAAATCTTCGTATGGGCAGGCATTATCCTGGCGGGCGCAATTGGTCTCTTGCTGGCCTTTGCCGCGACAAAGCCGGATGATTTCAAGATTTCGCGCAGCGCGAATATCAAAGCGCCGCCCGAAAAGATATTTGCGCTCATCAACAATCTGCGCCAGTTCGATACCTGGAATCCCTTTGCCAAACAGGATGCGACAATTCAATTGTCGTATACTGGCCCTGAAAGCGGCCAAGGGGCCAAAAGCACATGGACCAGCAAGGGCAGTGCGGGAGCAGGAACACTTGAAGTCACCGGTGGCAATGCGCCATCAGAAGTCAAAATGCTTTTGCACATGACCAGCCCGATCGAAGCGCGCAATGATATCGTATTTGCGTTGCAGCCGCGCGAGGGTTCAACCGATGTGACCTGGACGATGAGCGGCAAGCAGCCCTTTATCGGCAAGGTGATTTCCACCATCATGAGTATGGACAAGATGGTCGGCGGACCGTTTGAAAAAGGTCTCGCCGATCTCAGAACGCTTGCAGAAAAATAGTGTTTAGGGAGCAAGTCATGTCCAACGTTTCACGCATTTCGACCCATCTCTGGTTCGACAATAACGCCAGGCAGGCCGTCGAATTTTACGTTTCGCTGATCCCCAATTCGCGCATTGTCAACAAGTTTGGCTTTGGCGAGGGCGGCCCGGAGAAAGACGGCTCGTTCACCTCGCTGACGTTCGAGCTGGACGGCCAGCGTTACCTGGCGCTCAACGGCGGCCCGCATTTGAAGTTGAATTCAGCCGTGTCGATCTTCGTGCGTTGCGATACGCAGGCGGAGATAGACCGGCTATGGGACGCATTGCTCGAAGGCGGCGCAGCGCAAAGATGCGGTTGGCTCACCGACAGATTCGGCCTCACCTGGCAGATAGTGCCCGCCATGCTGGGGGATTTTTTGCAGGGCGGCGGTGAGCGATCAAAGCGAGCGATCGCGGCCATGATGCAGATGATCAAACTCGATATCGCCGCGTTAAAACAGGCCTATGACGGCTGAGCAGCAACAGGAGATAACAATGGCCTATATTGATGGTTTCGTAATTCCCGTTCCGGTCGCCAAACGCGACGCCTATATCAAGATGGCGCGTGAGGCCGTCCCGATTTTTAGGGATCATGGCGCTTTGCGCGTCGTCGAATGCTGGGGCGATGATATTCCCGGGGGCAAGCTGACTTCGTTTCCTTTGGCCGTAAAAACGCAGGATGATGAGACCGTTGTTTTTTCATGGATCACATGGCCTTCAAAGGCCGCGCGCGACGAAGGCATGAAAAAAGCAATGGAAGATCCGCGCATGCAATATAAGCCGGAGGAAATGCCCTTCGACGGAAAACGGCTGATTTATGGGGGTTTTGAAGTCATTGTGGATGCGTGAAGCGGACAAGCCCGAAAGCAGGGTAAGTATATGAGCTTCGCTATCGCAAATAAGGACCCGCTTTGCTTTCAAGCAGGCTGACCAGCGCCGGGTCCATGAAAGCAAATCTGTCTGGAATATCGAGGCAGATGATCCGCTTGTTTTTCAGAAATTTCTGAAATCTGCGTTGCAGGTGTCTGCGATGGATTTTCTCCATCACGAAAATCAGGTCAGCCCATTCGATCTGGTCGCTGGAGACAGGGACTTCTGCTGAATCGAAAATTCCTCCTGAATCTGTTTCAACTCCAGACCAGCTTACAAAAACAGCTTCAGCTGTCGGGCTCCGCAACTTGTTTTGGCTGCATACGAAGAGTGCGCGTTTCATGAAACCGGATTAGCCCGGCAAGTTGAACTGCGCCACCGCGCCCCACAATTCATCGAAATGCGAAATGACCTTATCCGGGTTGAACGTGCTGACATGCTGGTCCGTGTAACCGAAATCCACGGCGACAACAGGCACACCGGCAGCTTGTGCCGTGCGGATATCAGTCACGGAATCGCCCACCATCACGCTACGCTCACGCGCGCTGCCCGATTTCTCGATTGTCGCCCACAGCACGCGCGGATCAGGTTTAGAAATCGCCTTGCCGTCAATAAAAATCGAATCCTGCCCGCAAATGAATGCGAAGCGATCGGCCACGCCGAGTTTCTGCAACAGATGCACAGCGGGCTTTTCGACTTTATTGGTGCATACAGCAAGCCGCCATCCTGCCGCGCTGAATCGATCAAGAGAGGCGGCCACGCCCTCAAACAGATGCGAGTGGTCGGCGATATGGGCTTCGTAATAATCCAGAAAATCTCGAAACAATTTTTCAAGCCTGTCCGCCGGCAGGTCCGCTCCACCGCGCGTAAAACCTTCCTTGATCAGCGCGCGCGCCCCCGCGCCCACCATCATGCGGCCATCGGCCAGCGAGACCGGCGGCAGGCCTTCACGCCCGAGAATGACATTGAGCGTGCCGATGAGGTCGCCGGCTGTTTCAGCCAGGGTGCCGTCGAGATCGAAGACGAGAAGCGGATGCATGGATTTCCTCTGGATTATGTTGTCGCGCAATGCCTCAATTCGGGACGCCGGTAAACACTTAATTAATTTTCGCAGCCTAAAACATGGTTAACGCTTTCTTCCCCATGAGGGCCGCATGTCCGATTTTCGTTTGTCCCGCATCGTCACTTTGCTGTTTGTGGCGCTCGCCCCGCCAGCTTTTGCTGGCAGCTATGAGTTTCTGGCCGCGCCGGAAATCACGCTCAACCGGGTCTACCGTCTCGACAAGATCACCGGCGAAGTTGGCGCTTGCCAATACGGACTGAAAGACAATTCGGCTGGTGTCACGCTGTGCTATGCGCCCGGCGAAGGGGCAACAGCCCAGCCACCCGGCGAATATGGCCTCGTCGCTTCCCGGCATGAGAAAGAGGGCGGGGTTTTCCGGGTCAACCTGCGCGATGGCACCATGTCGATCTGCTATGTCCTGAACGAAAAGGTCGCCTGCACACCACCGGGCAAGTAGGGCGTTTCGCTTCCACGGGTTGATACGGGCTTGATGCCCCGGCCGTTTTGCCTTTGGCTTGATTGAGCAGTCGTCCATCAGGCAGCCTTCGCTTTTGCGCGGGTTCGTAGAACCTTGCCGGCAATTTGCTGTGCCAGGGTTCCGTAATCGCGTTTTCCATCAGGCGCAAATTCAGCCAGACAAATTATAATGTCTTCGCAGTACAAAATTGTATTGATGCGCGATATACCCCGCCACCCTTTTTGACACGAATGATTTCAATTCTGCATAGCTCGCTTCCAGCGATAGCGATTACCTTCATCGCAGGGGATGCTGGTCAGGACAAAAGTTGTGCGGAATGGCACATTGGCGAGGTTGGCGGATCAACGCAAAAGCAAATTTCAAGATTTTGATAAATCAAATTATTTCAAATTGTCAGCATTTCGCTGGGGCGTTCTTGTTAAAATTTATTGAGTGCGCGTGCGCTGCCGCACGAACGTTGGTTTCCGGTCACAATATTTACTGCTTCACGCAACATGCGTTCCGGCAATTCAAAACATGAGGAGATATTAAAATGGTGGCTAGAAACAAATTCGTATACAGCACTTCCTGGAATAGCCTCAGCGAAAGCACCAGTTCCACCGATGAATGGTTTGTGAGAGTTTCTGGTGTGTTTCATGCATACACATCAGTCGACATCACGACTGGGGACGGAAGCGACATGATCTGGATGTCGAACAACACCAATACCGTCCATTCCGGGGCCGGCAATGACTTCGTCGACGGCGGCAAATATATCGATTTTATTCATGGTGGCGCCGGCAACGATACGATTTACGGCGACGGGCAAAGCTCGATAACGTTCAACCCGGCGACCGGAGAGTACGGCGATACCGGTGAAACAATCATACCATTATTTCAGGTGTACCCTTCGTTGCCTTCTCCACCTATTCAATATGTAGGTATGGCGGATCAGCTGTTTGGTGGTGCTGGCGATGATAGGATCTTCGGCGGTGGCGGCAGCGATATCATCTACGGTGATGACGCGGAGGCACAAAACACAGGTCCGGCAGGTAACGACTGGATACAAGCTGGCTCCGGCGATGACGTTGTCTATGGCGGCGGGGGCAATGACATGATTTGGGGTGGTCTCGGCAACGATATGCTATTTGGCCAGGCTGGCGATGACCAGATGAGTGGCGGAGCGGGAATCGACAGGCTGTGGGGCGGCTCTGGCCGTGACATTCTGACTGGCGGGTTGGAGGGTGACTTTTTCTTCTGTGAAGCATCCGGGCGGAACCAGACATCTAATGTTTACGCCGATCACATCACGGATTTCACCTTTGCACAGGGCGATAAGATTGTACTGAATGCAAGTAATCTACTGAACTGGGACGGAACCTTGCGCTTGGTGCAAGGCTCTGGAAATGGCGACGGCTGGCAACTGGGCGCCAGTGACAAGGGGCGCTTCTATTTCGACACAACTTCCAGCACGCTGTATTGGGATGACAACGGCGCGAACAAGACTGGCGGTCATCACGCCATAGCCGTCTTGGAATCGGTGACGTCCCTGAGTAGCAGCAGCATTCTGGTCTGGTGATCGGCGCCAGACCCCTAAACGGCAGGGGTCATTTGATCCCTGCCGCTTATCTTTTAAATGGAGAAATGTGCCTGCCGGGCTTGCACCGGCCAGTTAGCGTCTGTACCAGCATGGGGCAACTTGAGATCATCCTGACTGGTCCTGCATAAATGGAAGTCTTGTC
>CANJJI010000206.1 GCA_947474545.1 Beijerinckiaceae bacterium
AGGCTGATTGAGATAATTGGCCGGCGCTATCGCGGCGGCTATTTCCTTCCGGTTTTCAGGTTTCGAAGCATAAGCCGTCGCTTCAATGATCGCCTTGAGGAGGGCTGCATATGTATTGGGCGCGGATGTTACAAATTCGCGGGAGGCTGCAAAGGCGCAGCAGGGATGACGGTCCCAGATTTCCTTCGACAACATATGGATGAATCCAACGCCATCGTAGACGGCGCGCTGGTTCACGGGGTCCGGCGCAAGAAAACCGTCAATATTGTCTGCGCGAAGATTGGCGACCATATCGGGAGGGGGCACAGCGCGGATCTGAACGTCCTTGTCAGGATCTATTCCCGCCTCTGCAAGATAATAACGAAGCAAATAATTATGCATCGAATAGTCGAACGGCACCGCGAATTTCATGCCCTTCCATTGCTTGGGATCGCGCTTATCCTTGTGTTTCATGGCCAGCGTAATGGCCTGGCCGTTGATGTTTTCAACTGCGGGCATTGTATAGGGAATTGGATTTGAGCCTATCCCCAAAGTGATCGCCAGCGGCATGGGTGAAAGCATATGAGCGGCGTCATATTCCTTATTGATTGTCTTGTCGCGAATGACGGCCCAACCTGCGGCTTTGTTTACTTCGACGTTGAGACCATGCTTTTTATAAAACCCCATGGGCTCCGCCATAATAATGGGCGTGGCGCATGTAATGGGGATGAACCCAACTTTCAGATCTGGCTTTTCAAGCTTTCCCGCCTGCGCAAAAACTTCGGTCGCGGCTCCTATGGGAAAAAATGTCGAAATCGCGGCTGCTGCGGTTGTCGCGCCCACAGCGCTCA
Source organism: Beijerinckiaceae bacterium (assembly GCA_947474545.1). GTDB lineage: Bacteria > Pseudomonadota > Alphaproteobacteria > Rhizobiales > Beijerinckiaceae > Terripilifer. The sequence continues at coordinate 831 of CANJJI010000206.1, forward strand.
AGAAAGCTCGCCGTTGCGCGTCCTGCGGAAACATTGCGCGCATGACCGAGGCTTCGACGATCCGCTGGTAGGCCGCTTCAGACCCGCTATTTGAGGTTTCTGTGGCCTCCGCCCGAAAGCTCCTTGTATGCTCGTCCTGACTGGAATGCAGGCCGCAGGCGCAGCCGCGGCCGAGCTTTATGTTCCGGTTAAATGGATTGCCAAACATCGACATGAGGGCTCCAGGAATGCGTGTTGTTTGCAATCCAAGCAACACGCATGCCAAATAGCCAAAGCTTAAAGTTTGAACATAAAATCCTCGATTGATCTTATGATTTATGGCTCAAATGGTCTGTTCTCTACTTGTTGTAATTGTGACAGTTGGACTCCATGTGTGCATTGGTGGTTTTTCTGCACAATATTTGATCAAAAATACCGCGTATTGCTGAAAGGTATATCATATGCCTATCCATAGTTCAGGAACATGCGTGCATATGGTTGCTTGAGTGTTTTGATGGCTGCCTTGATTGCAGGCACATCTCCCGAGCGAATAGCCTCGCGCAGATCCTCTACGCTCTTGCGGACCGAAACGAATGTGGACTCGTAGGTTGCATCCCTGTCGGCGGGCGGGTTAGCGGCTATGTCTTCTGCCAGAAAGGTCAGCACCGCTACATCATCGCGTAAATTGGCGACACCACGGAGATCGAAGTTGTCATATGAGCCCCGAAGTATTTTTTCCATTTGTTCGTGAAAGGCGTTCATCCGGTCGGAAAAAATCCTAACACCGTTCCTGCGGCGAAGATTGCCAAGTTCATCCCGGATTTTTTCCAGAGTGTCGTGCGCTGCGGCAAGTTGTGTTGAGGCGGCTTCGGTGCGGGCAATCGCGAGTACTTTTGCCACGTTGTCGAGCGCGGATTTGAACAACCGGTCTTCCGCGTATTGCGGAGGTGGGGCGGGAAGCCATTTTGCCATCAATGTCTGCCATTTTGCAGCCATGGCTTCTATGGCCGCTTCGCTCGCGGCTTTGTCGTTCATGTTTGTACGAAAAAGCGCTGTGCGATAATCAGAGTAAGCGATCCGCAATTCGCGCTCAAAATCCTGCATCTGGCCTGCCTGTGCGCCAGATACCGCAAATAGCAGGACCAGAGCTATAGCGCCCAGCCGAGCGAGAAGGAAACGCACCATCGGTTTGACTTTCAATGCTTTCAATAAATTGAATTACATCATCAAGGAGGCTCGCGTGCGTTGCTATAAATCAAAGGTGTCCAGGAGGATTTGAATGCACGTGCGAGATAGCCAAGGCGTGAGTAGACGGGCGGCTGCACTTGCGGTTCACATTTTCACCGCATCTGGGGCCGCGCTGGGGCTATTGGCGCTCGAGAGAGCTGTGGCGAAGGATTTCCCCGCCATGTTTGGCTGGCTTGCGCTGGCGCTGTTTGTTGATGGCGTCGACGGAACCCTGGCGCGCATGGCGCGTGTGAAGGAACATGCGCCCTGGTTCGATGGCGAATTGCTCGATCTGGTTGTTGATTATCTAACTTACGTGATTGTGCCGGTTACTGCGCTTTGGCAGTCGGGCCTGTTGCCACCCATCCCTGGCGCCGCGACACTCCTGATTCTGACAACGGCTTCAGCGCTCTACTTTGCCGACAAGCGGATGAAAACGAGGGATCACTGGTTTCGGGGCTTTCCAGCGATTTGGAATGTGCTGATCATTTATGTGCTGGCGTTTCCGCTACCGGGCTGGAGTTTGTGCCTGATTCTTCTGGCCTTCACGGCGCTCATGTTCTTCCCGATCGTGTTTGTGCATCCGATGCGTGTTCAGCAATGGCGTGTATTGACGGGCGCGGTTGGCGCCATGTGGTGCGTATGTGCGGCGCTTGTGATCAGCGATAATCTGCATGGAGCGTCCTACGCTCGCGCCGGATTGCTTGCGGCTGCCTGTTATTTCCTGGCGCTGTCACTAGCCCGGCGCAGACCGAAAAATCCGCAATGTTGACCTTGAATATGACAGTGTTTCTCGCGCATCATAATTAGCGGGCTGGCATATTGGCCGAAAGACAAGGGCAGGGGTGAAGCATGAGCAAATCTATTCGCATTCACGCGACGGGCGGCGCCGAGGTGATGAAAATCGAGGATGTCGAGGTCGGAGATCCCGGCCCGGGACAGGTGAAGCTGCGCCATCGCGCAATTGGTTTGAATTATATCGATATCTATTTCCGTCAGGGCATGTATCCGCAACCGCTGCCCTTTACACCGGGTAATGAAGGCGCAGGCGATATCCTGGCCATTGGCAAGGGCGTGAAGGATTTCAAGGTTGGTGATCGCGTCGCCTATTGTTCTGCCATTGGCAGCTATTGTGAAGAGCGCCTGATCGACGTGAAAACGCTGGTCAAGCTGCCAAAGTCCATCAGCTACGAACAGGGTGCAGCGATGATGCTTAAAGGCCTCACTGCGCAATATCTGCTGCGCCAGACCTTTAAGGTGAAGAAGGGCGACACGATTCTCGTTCACGCTGCCGCGGGCGGCGTTGGTCTGTTGCTTTGTCAGTGGGGCAAGGCTCTGGGCGCGACGGTGATCGGGACCGCGGGCTCACCTGAGAAATGCGCCATCGCAAAAAAAGCCGGCGCCAAGCATGTCATCGATTATTCCAAGGAGGACTTTGTCGCGCGCGTCGCTGAAATCACCAAGGGCAAGAAATGCGATGTGGTCTATGACGGTGTCGGCAAGGCGACTTTCCCGGGTTCGCTGGATTGTTTGCGGCCATTCGGGATGTTTGCCTCCTTCGGTTCGGCTTCCGGACCGATTGATGCCTTTAACATCGGCATACTCTCGACGAAGGGATCGCTTTTCGCGACGCGGCCGACGCTCTTCACTTTTGCTGCCGATCGCAAGTTGTTCGACAAGATGGCGAAGGATCTGTTCCGCGTGGTCGCATCTGGAAAGGTCAAGATACCCATCAACCAGCGCTTCGCTCTCGCAGATGTGATCAAGGCCCATGAAGCTCTGGCTGGCCGGGCGACGACAGGGGCTACAATCATAATTCCTTGATTATATTTGGGGTTTTTTCCGGAAAACTTGGTCGTTGCAAGACAACGGGGATAAAGGCCGAGCGGGCACGGATTTCCGGAGGGTCTGTTGCGCTGAAGCAACCAATCCCGGGGCCGACCGGAGTATTATGAAACGGTAGCGAGAGAGGGCTCCTCCCGCCCTCGACGATTCGCCACCACCTTCAGAGGTCCGGCCACGAGTGCAGTTTGACTCGGCCGGGCTTTTTGTTGTGTCCTGTCAGCCTTGCAACTGAGCGGGTTTGCAGCGGACGAATTCCTCTGGCTTTTCCGGGCCGCCGCGCAGGCTCAGGCGATCAGCTCCGGGCTGGCGAAGTTCGGCAGTTGCGCGGCTCTGGCGTGCTTTTCCCTTTTCCTGGCTTAGCCCATCGATCCGCCACCAGCCGCCCTTGATCTGCCGCACACGCTGGATGTTCATCTTGTTATCGACGAATTCGATGGCCTTGGAGGTCACATGCACGCGGCTTTCGCTCTCTGCGTCGCTGCAATCATTCTGATCAAGGGCCCAGGAGCCAAACATGCTGTCTGGCAAAGATACGGGCGCCGCTGAGGGAGCGCGGGTCTGCGCCGCGAGGGGCAGAACCGCCAGCATGCAAAGTGCGGACAGGGCGAGATTCAACCGCTTGTAGTTCATTGGAAAACCCTGGTTCAGCGCGCGTTATCCGGCTGTTCCATGAAGATCATAGGCATCGGCGCGCTCGATTTTGACGCTGACGATATCACCAGCTCTTAATGGCCGGCGAGAGGCAACATACACCGCGCCGTCAATTTCCGGTGCGTCGGCTTTCGAACGGCCTTTGGCTACTGTTGTGCCGGGTTCGTCGATGATGACCTGCAGCCGTTTGCCAATCTTGTTGCGCAGAATACGCGTGCTGATCTCCTGCTGGGTTTCCATCAGGCGCTTGTAGCGGCGTTCTTTCACATCCTCGGGCACAGTGGGAAGCCCGAGGGCTTCCGATGATGCGCCTGTTACGGGTTCATATTTGAAGGCGCCGGCCCGTTCGATTCGTGCTTCGTGCATCCAGTCCAGCAGAAACTCGAAATCATCCTCGGTTTCACCGGGGAAGCCGACGATGAATGTGGACCGCAGGGTCAGGTCCGGACAGATCGAGCGCCATTTGGCGATTCGCTCCAGAGTCTTTTCGTGATCGGCGGGGCGCTTCATGGATTTCAGCACAGCGGGGCTGGCGTGCTGGAAGGGGATGTCGAGATAGGGAAGGACTGTTCCCTCCGCCATGAGTTCGATGACTTCGTCGACATGGGGGTAGGGATAGACATAATGCAGGCGCACCCAGGCGCCGAGCGAGCCAAGCTCCCGCGAAAGATCGAGGAAGCGTGTGCGGATCGCCTTATCCTGCCATTGGCTTTCGGCATAGCGCAGGTCTATTCCATACGCGGAAGTGTCCTGCGAGATGACCAGTAACTCCTTGACACCGGCCTTCACCAGCTTTTCCGCTTCGCGCAGGACGTCACCTGCGGGTCGCGAGGCCAGTTTGCCGCGTAATTTGGGTATGATGCAGAAGCTGCAGGTGTTGTTGCAGCCTTCGGAAATTTTCAGATAGGCATAGTGGCGGGGCGTCAGCTTGATGCCCTGTTCGGGCACGAGGTCCAGAAAGGGATCGTGGGCAGGGGGCACAGCCCGGTGGACGGCATCCATGACGCTGTCATAGGCCTGCGGCCCGCTGATCGAGAGAAGATTTGGATATTTTGCGGTTATGGCGTCGGGCTCCGCGCCCATGCAGCCTGTGACGATGACTTTGCCGTTTTCCTTCAATGCCGCGCCGATGGCTTCCAGCGACTCGGCCTTGGCCGAATCAAGAAAACCGCAGGTGTTGACGATGACGGCATCTGCGCCCTGGTGGTTGCGGGTGATCTCATAGCCCTCCGCGCGCAGGCGCGTGATGATCCGCTCGGAATCAACGAGCGCCTTGGGGCAGCCGAGTGAGACGAAGGATATGGAGGGTGCGGGATAGGCTGATTGATCTGACATGGGCTCCGATTGCCACGGGCGGGCGGCGGCGGCAAGCGCCGCGATACATATTGCCTACGGAATAAGCAGAAAGCCCGGCACGAGGCCGGGCTTTCGTAAGTTTGAACCGGAAAATCCGGATCAGGTGTGATCAATACTTTGCGACGACAGCAGCAGCTGGGCCACCGAACTGATAGGTCAAGCCGACCATCACGCGCTGTGAGGAGTAGCGATTGCGGAATGAATCGCCAGCAAATGTGGACGAAAGAAACTCGCCAGGAACGGCGTGCGTGCTCGAACCAAAGTCCGAATAGCGATATTCAATACGGGCCGACCAGTTCGGAGAAAACTTGTACGCAGCGCCTGCGCCAATCGTCCAACCAACCCGAGTGTTATTGAAGGTGTTTGATTGAGGAGCCGCAACACCCACGTAACGGGTACTGAAGTCAGCAAAGCTCACACCACCGAGGACATACAAGAGGGCGTTGTCGAAGGCGACGCCCACTTTACCAACCAGGCCGCCTTCAAAAGTCGAGCTCGAACGAATGCTCGCGCCGGCTGGGAAGGGGTTGAAATTGCTGAGCGCGTTGATCGTACGACCATAGCTATTGGGATTGATATCAGCCTCAAGGCCAACGACGAGCGAATTGAACTGCCAGTTATAACCAGCATATACACCACCGATGACACCTGAACTGCGCAGTGTTGCAACATTCGGCACGATAATAGCGGGAGCAACGGCGCTCAACCGGTCGCGGCCTTCAGACCAGCCAACCTGCGCACCAACGTAGAAGCCGGTCCAGTTCATGGCCACGAATACGGGGGCGGGGGCAATCGCGGGGGCGCGGCCGGGAAGATCGGCGGCGAAGGCGCCGGTGGAAAGCGTGATCGCTGCGGCAGAAGCGAGGAGAATCTTGCGAATATGCATTACCTTTTTTTTGTGATTGCCGCGCTCGTTTGGCGGCGGTCAGTGCGTGTTCGACGTCCGCACAATATGAAAAATGCCGGGTGATCGAAAGAGTAAAAGCAGGCCAAAGGGCTGTTTCCGGGCCGGTGTTGCTTTGAAGTGACAATTTTCAGTCAAGGCCGGAAAAATGCTTTTTATGTGCGGCGCTTTGATTTTTTTCTCCTAAATATCAAATACGTGAGCCAATTGCAAAACCGCGATTGCGCGCTGATTTTTCGCCCTGAAAGGGAATAAATCGAGGCATCCGGGTCCGAACCTGGCATGGTGTTTCCACGACAAATCACCAACAGGCGAGTGCCTCGAAATGCCTCTGCGCGAGACGCTATC
>CANJJI010000207.1 GCA_947474545.1 Beijerinckiaceae bacterium
CATTCAATAAATTTGTCCAAAATATTCTCCCGCGCCGTGATTCGTTCACGGCCCGGTAGAATCCATCTCAAGCAAAACGTAAAATCAGCGCCCGAAACAGCACGCTATTTCAAATGCGATTCCCCTGCGCCAACGGGGGCTGCCGGAAAATATCTTTCTGCTCTCTATGACCAGGAAGGGATTGCGCCCAACGCGGCTCTAAGCCAGGTCAATGCAGACGCGCCGGGCGCTGCAATCAATGCCAACATGCTTGCAGGACGGCAGTTTTCCGAAACCATCGCTACGCGGCAGGCCGTGATGCGTTCGGGCGGCGCTGTCCCCCGCGAAGAAGTACAAGTACAGGCATCTAACTGGTACACCGGAGCGGCGCAGGCAAGGCCTGTTTCCGCGAGCGCGAGCGGGTTTGGCGTGTGGTCGGCGGGTTTTGGCTCTATCGGCTCATTTGCTGCTGATGCCAAGGCGGGATCAAGCAGCCAGACACAAAATGTCGCTGGCGCGATGCTCGGCGTCGATTATCATTCGGAAGGAACCAGCGCGGGCGTCGCCGGCGGCGTATCGCAAGGGTCGTTCAAAGCGGGCAATACCGCGCACGGCAATGCGCGCGGCGTGCATGCTGCGGTATATGCCGCGCTGACCAGCGAAAATCTCTACGTGTCTGGCTCAGTGACGGGCGCCCAATATAACGATGATACCAGCCGCTCTGTTTCCGGCCCGCCGGGCTTTGCGGCAGAAACACAAACCGGAACGCTTCGCGCGCGCGAGGTCCGCGCCCGTCTGGAAGCGGGCTGGCGTGACAAGAGCGAGGGCTTCCACGTGTCGCCATTTGCTGCGCTGGAAGTGGCTGTGCTGCAGGCCCCCGGTTATACCGAAAGTCTGGGCAATGGCGGCGGCGCGGGTATGCTGGCGATGAAATATGCCTCGCAGACGACAAGTTCCGTTCCTGCCTTCCTTGGCGTACGGCTCGACGGCAATATCACGACATCCAGCGGCATACTCGTTTCGCCGCACTTGAGTGTTGCGTTGGTACACGATTTCGCAGCCAAGCGAGAGTTCGATGCATCTCTTGCCATCGTTCCCGGCGCCACCTTCAAGCTGGTCAGCGCCAAGCCGGGTGCAACATCACTTCAGGTGAGAGGCGGTGTCGAAGCACATCTGTCCCGTCATGTCGCCATCTTCGCTTCGCTGGAAGGCGATTTTTCCGGCAAGAATCACAACGTCACAGGACGAGGCGGAGCGTCAGTACGCTGGTGAGGCGCAGGGATCTAGCAATCTTGACTGTACCAGCTCCGCAAGCGGACCGCTATTTATCCCGTCCCAAAGAGGATTTGCCCCTTTTCCTGAGCTAGTATCTCTCCCGGCCTTGATGTATGGCTTGGCTCATGTGTCGCCAGCGCGCCTGTGCGGGCCAAACACGGGCCCAACGAGGCCGCACACGAACGGGCGTAGGGCAAGGCTTTGGCACAAACCGGGCTGAGGGAACTTTGGAGCAAGACAAGAACGGCGGCTGTAGCGGCAGTCTGGCTTCTTGCCGCAGTCGTTGTCGCGAGCCTGGTTCTGCAGCAACCTGCTCCGGATTGGCTGACGCCAGATTATCAGGTCGCTGCCAGCCTTGCTGATTGCGTTGCTGATGACAATACCGCAGAACCCGAACAGCATTACCTTGCCCTTCAGACGCCTTGCAGCGCTGCCGCGGGCTCATGGCGCACCCCGCGCTTTCATCTGACGCGTCCCCACCAGGCGCATTTTCTGCCGTTCGCCAGTGCGCACGGTCATCGTACCCGCGGTCCTCCCGCAAACCTCGCCTGATCCGGCGCCGGACAATTTCCGCGCGACGCCAGACCGGTCCCAAAATCCGGGAAGGCGTATGACTAAAATCTGCCGGCAAGAAACTAACCACTGACATTGCAAACCGTCTCGATCCGTCTCGAGACACCGGAAATCACCGATTGCGCCTGACGCGCAAACAATTCGGGAGATCAATATGCTACGTGTGAAAAGTCCGCAGGACCTGGGAGCCGGACTGTTGTTCGTCTTCATAGGCTGCGTTGGAATCTACTTTGGCAAGGATTTGACCTACGGCTCATCACGGGCCATGGGACCTGGTTATTTTCCTATCTGGCTCAGCACGATCATTATGGGCATTGGCTTCATATGCCTTGTGAAATGTGTCCTGCTGAACGGTCCCCCGATCGATAAAATACCGCTGCGGCCGATCCTTTGCGTCTTCGCCGGAGTGCTGGCCTTCGGATATCTCGTCGAGACGATCAAACTGGAACCGGCTCTGATCCTTATGACGATCATCGCGACACAAGGGCGAAAGGACACCAACCAGAAGCAGATGCTGATCCTTGCGCTCTGCATGGCGTTCGCGTCGGTTTTGATCTTTGTAGTTCTTCTGGGACAGGCGATGCCGACATGGTCGGGCGAATATATGAGCGCCTTCTTTTCAAAACTCTGGGCCTTGATCTCATCGGCAAGGGGAGCCTGACATGGATCTGAATATGTTCAGCAACCTGCTCACCGGCTTCATCGCCGCCGGCACGTTGCAAAATATCGGCTTCTGCATGATCGGCTGTATGGTGGGTACGCTCATCGGTGTGTTGCCGGGCATCGGCCCGATCCCGACACTCGCGATGCTGCTGCCCATCACCTTCGGTCTTGATCCCCTGACATCGCTGATCATGATGGCGGGCATCTATTACGGCGCGCAGTACGGTGGCTCGACAACTTCGATCCTGGTCAACATGCCCGGCGAATCCTCGTCAGTCGTGACCTGTATCGACGGGTATCAAATGGCGCTTCGAGGGCGCGCGGGTTCTGCTCTCGCCATCGCTGCACTTGGCAGCTTCTTTGCCGGTTGCGTTGGAACTGTGTTCATCGCCGGCTTCGGACCGCCACTGGCTAGCTTTGCGCAAAAGTTCAACTCGCCAGATTACTTCTCGCTGATGGTCCTGGGCCTTGTGACAGCTGTCATCCTGGCGCAAGGCTCCGTACTCAAGGCGATCACTGTCATATTGATTGGCTTGCTATTTGGCCTAGTCGGTACTGATGTGAACAGCGGTGCGACACGCTACACGTTCGGCATCTCGACATTGTGGGATGGCATCGACTTCCTGCCGCTGGTGATTGGCATGTTCGGTCTTGTGGAGATCATCCGCAATCTTGAAGAGGAAACAATCGAGCGTCAGCCGATCTCCACCAAGATGCGCGATCTCTGGCCGACCAGAGCCGAATTCAAGGAGGCAATCCCCGCGGCGATGCGTGGCACAGCGCTTGGTTCGTTGCTGGGCATTCTACCCGGCGGCGGCGCGGTGTTGGCCTCGTTTGCAGCCTATACGCTGGAAAAGAAAGTTGTCCGCAATCCTACCTTTGCCTTCGGCAAGGGTGCGATTCAGGGCGTAGCGGGCCCTGAGGCTGCTAACAATTCGGCGGCTCAAACATCCTTCATTCCGCTACTGACCCTCGGCCTGCCGTCTAACCCGATCATGGCGATCATGATGGGCGCGATGATGATCCAGGGCATCCAGCCCGGTTCTGCTGTCATGACAAGCAATCCCGAATTGTTCTGGGGGCTGGTGGCTTCCATGTGGATCGGCAACCTGATGCTGGTGGTCATCAACCTGCCCTTGATCGGCATGTGGGTGAAACTGCTGCAGGTCCCCTATGGCATGCTCTATCCGGCCATCATCATGTTCTGCTGTATTGGTGTTTACAGCTCCAACAGTGAACCAGCGCAATTGCTGCTGATGGTCATCTTCTGCGCCTTCGGCTACATCCTCATACGCTTCGGCTGTGAGCCAGCACCCATGGTGCTGGGCTTTATTCTCGGGCCGTTGATGGAAGAAAATCTGCGCCGTTCCATGGTTCTATCACGGGGCGATCCCCTGATCTTCTTTCAGCGTCCGATTTCAGCCACGCTATTGTTCCTGACAGCGTGCGTCGTCGCACTGATCGTGCTGCCTTCGTTCCGGCAGACACGCGAGGAAGCGTTCAAGGAATGATGTGATAAACAAAAGGGCCGGTCGCAGAAGTTGCGGCCGGCCCTTTTTTATTGTCTGCAATTCTCAATCCCAAATGGTCGCATAGGAATGCGCACCCGGACGCCAAACCGGCCCCATATAGGGCTGGCTCCAGAAGAAGCGGCGTGGCGGGGCCGCATAATAGTGCTGACGGCCCGAAGAATAGGCGTGCCGGTAGTGGCTGTGCCCGGCTGGGTAAACGGGGCCGCTATGAGGTGCATAGCTCGCGTTATATCCGGGCGAATACGCGCCAACAGGATAATAATTGCCGCCAGCCAGAGACGGCGATGCGCTGCCGATCATGGCGGCGGCGATGATGATTGCGGACAAGTTGATGCGCATGGCGTATCCAGTCTCACGAAAGCGGGCGCACCATTGCGCCGGTTTAACAGAGACAAGAAGTAAGAGCCGTTTCTTTCGAGCCTGTATATTTTGGCGGCTGTGCGGGCAAACAGGCATTCATATCCGGGATTAACGTTAATCTGCCCGGTACAGTGACGATGTGGGCAACTTGCCACTCTGCTCCCTGCCCTCTAAATCAGCCCTAGAGGGGCAATACCAGCCGAAAGGGAGTGAACATGTCTCAAAACAGGCGTGAGTTTCTGCGCACGGGCGCTGCTGGCTTGACGTTCTTCACCCCGGCTATCTGGACAGGAGCGCGAAGCCAACCGGCCGACAAGCCATCATGGCTCACCGATGATGCCCTGCTGGCAGCGGCACGCAAGGAAGGCCCGTTGGTCGTCTATACAACGACGAACGAGGGCGAAGCTCTGCCCATGTGGAAGCTGTTTTCCGACGCCACAGGCATTCCCGTTCAGGTCATCCGGGCCTCGGATTCCGCTATTCTTGGCCGCGTGATGGTGGAAGCCCGGGCGCGGCAGAAATCCTGGGACATCGTGCAGACGGCCAATGTGCAGAAATTTCCGCCGCAATTGCTCGAAGCTTATGAGCCGCCGGAAGTGAAGAATCTGTTCGCCGATGCGCGCGATCCCGCTAAGCGCTGGTATGGCGTCTACGCCAATTATAATACACCCGCCTACAACACGAAACTTGTCAACGCTGCCGATCTGCCGAAATCCTATGAGGAAATGGCCAAACGTACGGACTGGCGCGGCAAATGTGTGATCGATGATACCGACACGGTATGGATCGCGGTGATGTTCGATCATTATGGCGAGGCGCGCGGGCGCGAAATCCTCATGGAAATGGCGAAAAACCTGCAACCGGTTGTACAGGACGGTCATCTGGCGCTGGCGCGTGCTGTCGCTGCAGGAGAATATGCTGTCATTCTCAACAATTATCTTAACCTGACGCTGAATGTGAAAATGGCCGGTGGTGCAACTGATTTCTGGATCCTGGATCCAGTCGCGCTGTTTTACGGACAGGTTGGGATCGCCGCAAATGCTGCCAATCCCAATGCAGCGAAGCTCGCCATCAACTTTCAGCTGAGCCGCGAAGCGCAGACCCATCTGGCCAAGTTCGGACGGCTCCCGACGCGCGCCGATGTCCAGACCAATCCAGTGGGCGTCCTGGAACCTCTCAGTAAGGTGAAAGTCGTCTCGAAATTACTGACCGCCGATGACGAGAAAAAATGGGCGGGAGTGTTCAAAGACATTTTCAGGACGAGATGATGCCAGCAGCATCACCAACCAGCAGCATATTATATGCCGGTGACTTTTTCGCGCGGCTGATCGAACCACGCAAAATCGTATTCGCCGTAACAGCGACTGCGATCGGATGGCTCGTATTCGTGCCGCTGGCGGCGCTGCTTTATACTGCTTTCACTGAGGATACCGGCTTTGGTCCGGGGGCTGCGACCCTGGATAATTTCATCAAAGCCTATTCTGACCCCATTATTTTCGAACTTTACTGGAATTCCTTCATCTTTGGCGCAGGTAGCGCGCTGCTGACCTTCGCGATGGGCGCTGCGGTGGCCTGGACTGTCGAGCGGACCAATGCGCCGGGACGCGAGGTCTTTCATACACTGGCGCTGATTTCTTTCGCCCTGCCCGGTCTGCTGGCGACAATGGCGTGGACGTTGACGCTGAGCCCAAATATCGGCTGGGTGAACAAGTTGCTTCAGAACATCGCCGGGTCAGATATCAAGTTGAACGTCTATTCCATGGGCGGTATGATCTGGGTACTGAGCACACATTATTTTCCCCTCGCTTATCTTCTGATGGGGCCTGCCTTTCGCTCGCTCGATGTGCGGATGGAAGAAGCGGCAGGTATGGCTGGCGCCAATCACCGGCAGACTTTTTCGCGCGTGACAATTCCGCTTTTGCGCCCCGCCATTCTCTCGACGCTGCTGTTGCTTTTCGTGCGGGCTATTGAATCGTTTGAAGTTCCGCGCATCATTGGCTCGCCCGCGCGTATACATGTGTTCACGACCGATGTGCATCGCGCCGCGACATCCGCACCGCCCGAGTTCGGGCTTGCCAGCGCTCTCTCCCTCAGCCTACTCGTAATCTGCGTTATGGCGGTCTATGGCTACCGGCGCGTGACACAGAATGCGGAGGCCTATGCCACAATCACGGGCAAAGGTTACAAACCCGTTCCAATCAAGCTGGGACCATGGCGCTGGACGGTAACCATAGTGATCGGGCTAATGTTCGCCATCGCGCTCGGATTGCCGTTGCTCACGTTGATCTGGCAGAGCTTTTATAAAACACTGGCAACGCCTTTCGTCGCGGCTACAACACAGGCAACCTTGGAGA
>CANJJI010000208.1 GCA_947474545.1 Beijerinckiaceae bacterium
CGGCTGATGGCAGACGGGCTCGCGGCGCTGTGGAAACAATCGGTATTGATGGAATACAAGCCCGGCGGCGCCATGGCGATCGGCGCGTCCTATGTCGCCAAATCCCCGCCCGATGGATACACGCTCTATTTTTCCATCGACGCGCCGTTTGTCATCAACCCGCTGGCGCTGACCAATCTGCCTTACAAAGTTTCCGATTTCGCACCTATTTCATTCTGGTCGCTCAATCCTTTCGTGCTCGTTGTCAATGCTGATTTACCAGTCAAAACGGTGCCCGAACTGCTGGCGCATCTGCGCGCCAATCCTGGAAAACTCAACGCTGCCAGCGCTTCCGCACTGACCTTGCTGAGCCATGAGTTTTTTCGTGCGCTCGCCAGGGTAGACTACACGACTATCACCTACAAGGGTGGCACAGAGTCCATGACCGCGCTGATTTCAGGCGAAACGCAATTCGCATTCTATGATCTCAGCAATGCCCAGGCGGGCATAAAGGCCGGCAAGTTACGCGTAATCGCGCAAACGCCGGCACAAAGGGCGAGCATTCTTGCTGATCTCCCCACTATAGCCGAATCCGGCGTGCCTGGTTTCGAAACCGGCACCTGGGGTGCGGTTTTTGCCCCTGCAGGCACGCCGCCAGCGATCATCGCCAAGATCAATGCCGATGTGCGCAACATCGTCGCCAATCCCGAGATCAACGCGAAGATCAAGGCGCTTGGCGTCGAACCTCATTCCTCCTCTCCGGAAGAACTAGCGAAGTTAATAGAGGCCGGTACTTCGCGCTGGGAAAGGCTGATCAAGGAGCGTAATATCAAATTGTCGCAATAAGCGGTCAGCGGCGGTATTTGCCATAGCCGGCGCAATGGCGCACACTTGCCCTTCAATCCGGCAATGATGACTGAAATCCACGATTGGAACGGGAGTTCGAAACATGATGGACAGCCCTGTCAACGCCACTATAAAAGCCTCGCTCACAAACCTTCAGAACGCTACTCAGCTGGACGCGCTTTATGCGCCTTTGGATGGGCTTGACCTGACGCCCGGCTGGATCAATCGCGATACACCCATTCTTACTCACGAGCCGCGCGGCGCATTCCGCCCCAACCAATGGCGCTATTCCGATTGCAGGATCGCACTCGACGCTGCGGGCCGTCTCATCGGCACCGAATTAGCCGAGCGCCGCAATCTCGTGATGCGCAATCCCTCCAATCCCGAGGGCATCGCCACCACGCGGACGCAAGTCAACGCCTACCAAATGATCTTGCCCGGCGAGAAAGCACGGTCACACAGGCATTCGCCGCATGCCCTGCGCGTCATTCTGGATTCCCGCAAAGCCTATTCCGTCGTGGATGGCGAGAAGACGCTGATGGAAACGGGCGATGTCGTTTTGACTCCCGGCTGGTCCTGGCATGGTCACGGTCATGATGGCGATGAACCCGCCTATTGGCTCGACGGACTTGACGTGCCGCTCACCCAATTGCTCGAGCCCATGTTTTTTGAAGAACATCCGGGCGGCTTTGAAAATGTGGATGTGCTGACCGAGGATTCGCCCATGCGTTTCACCTGGTCCAGCATTCAGAAGCGAACGGAGATAGCCGCAGCCGATCCCGAAGGCTATTTCGGCAAGCGTGTGCGTCTGGAAGCGCCGACCATGCCCACAATCGGGATATTCGTGGAGAGGCTGCAGGCAGGTCAGAAAACGCGGCGCTACAGGGCCGCAGCCAATCACGTGTTCGTGCCTATGCTGGGAACCGGCACTTCACATATCGGCGGCGAAATCTACGATTGGGCGCGCGGTGACACTATTGCGGCTCCAATGTGGAGCTGGATCGAACACGAAGCGCATACGGACACGATCCTGTTCACGATGACTGATGAATTCCTGATGCGCTATTCCAATTATTACAGGTTCGAAGGGGCGAAGTAGCGGCCTCTTGTGTGGCGGGGCATCCCGGACCGGCCAGTGAACTGACCGGTATAGTCCGAGAATTATTTCAGTACGATCCCGGATCGCCTTCGGCGTCCGGGATGACAACGCCGTTCAATTTCGGCCCCCCGTAAACCTCAGTGTTTAAGCCGGTGCGGCACATCAGGCGAGGGCGTGCAGTCATAGGCGATGGTCGTCAGGCAGGTCATGGAGAATTGCCCCACTGTCGCAATCACCGCCATCAGCTCTTTCTCGTTGAAAAGCTTTGACGCGGCGGCATAAGTGGCTTCGCTGAGATTCTTCTTGTTCAGTAATTCCACCGTCAGATCATAGGCCATTTTCTCCCGCGCATCTGCGATCACGGGCGTGCCGCCCGAATTGATGGCGTCAATAATCTCCTGCGAAATGCCCATGGCCAGGGCGGCGCGTGTCTGGACCGACCAGGGATATTCAGCGCCCCAAAACCGAATGATCGCCATAATGGACAGCTGGCGCTCGCGCTTGCTGGGACCTGACGCTGACAACGTGTTGCTGACATCCTGCAGTTCGCGCATCAGTTTGGGATTGCGGATATAGGCCCAGTAGGGCCCGCCGGTCGGCCCTCCTTCCTTCGTCACATCGTCGAAAACCTTGCCCTGTTCGGCATCCATATCAGCGCGTTTGAGTATGGTGATACGTGTCATGAGTCACTCCCTGAACGTCTTTAAGAACGCTGACTGCGCCCTGTGCGCGCCCATGGGGACATGACCCGCCTTTCCCGTCAAGCCAAAGCGGCCGCTTGCTCCTGCAGCAACGGAATGCCAACGTCCCTGCCACGACCGTGAATCAAACCTGCGGGATTTCATGCTACTACCGCCGCTCGACATCGCCGCCCTTGCCATCTTCGTTCTGGCCTGGGCCTTTTATCATTTCGCCATCGAACGGGGCGGACGGAAAGGCCTCAACCGCCGCATGGACGATTATCGCCTGCAATGGATGCGCGAAATGGCCAATCGTGATGTTCGGGTTACAGATGCCTCGATCATGGCCTCCCTGCAGAACGGGACAGCCTTTTTCGCATCAACTTCGCTTCTGGCCATCGGCGGCGCCGCGACGCTTTTGCGGGCCAGCGATGAGGTGATCAAGATCACCACAGAATTACCGTTTGGAATCGTCGTGACTCGCTCCCAGTGGGAGGCCAAAGTCATCGGCATCATGCTGATCCTCGGCTATGCCTTCTACAAATTCTCCTGGTCATACAGGCTCTTCAATTATTCGGCGATCCTGATGGGAGCGACTCCTGATGCCCGGAACCCGGATGAACGTGCGCGCCTGGCCGCGGCAGAACGCGCCGGCCGCATGAACATCGTCGCCGCCCGGCATTTCAGCCGGGGGCAACGGGCGCTGTTCTTCGTTCTGGCCTATATGGGCTGGTTCCTGGGGCCGCAAATCTTCATGGCGACAACTCTGTTTGCTGTCTTTATCATGTGGGCGCGGCAATATAGCTCCGATGCGCGCGATGCCGTGATGTATGGCGTCGAAGACGCGGCGGATCGGCCTTCGTCCGGAAAAGCTTGACCCGGAGGCAACAGAGCGCCATCAAGCGACATGCCTAAAACTCACAATCCCGACGAATCCGCTAAGACTGGCGAGGAGCGCAAGCGCCACACGCTGGAAGATGTCATCACCGGCTTGTGCGCGGCCGAGCCCGCTGGCCGTCCCATCTGCCCGACCGACGCTGCCAAGGCGTTTGCTGCTGAGCGCGGCGAGGACGATCTGGCCTGGCGGCGCTGGCTGCAACAGGTACGTTCAACCGCTGTGGGAATGGCGCGCAAGGGCGAGCTGATTATCTATCGCAAGGGGAAGCCCGCCGATCCCGACGACTTCCGGGGCGTCTACAGGCTGGGCCTGCCGCGCAGCGATTAAAGCGCAAGACGCCGCCTTCATCACCCCGAAAATTGGTCATTCCGTCCGGCCGTTCTCTTTCATTGCGTGTTCTAATGAACTTTATCGCCGTCAATCCTCTGTTCAACAATCGCAAGCCCGCCAAGGTGCAGATCAGGAAATCCCGCATTCACGGACTCGGCCTGTTTGCCTGCGAGAATATCGCGCGCGGACGGTTTGTCATCGAATATGCTGGCGAGAAGTTGACCAACAAGGAGGCCTCGCGCCGCGAGCGCTTCTATGAGAAGATCGGCTACACCCGGCTGTTCGTACTGGATGAAAAATACACACTGGACGGACTGGTCGGCGGCAATGAATCATCCTTCATCAATCACAACCACAAGAACCCCAATCTGATCGTCTATTGGGAAGAAGGCAAAATCCTGTTCTATGCCCGGCGCGCCATTCGCAAGGGCGGCGAACTGACCTTCGACTACGGGTTTGATCCGGCCTGAGAAAACATAACCGGAGGCGCAATGCTGGGTACGCTTTCGCCATCGCAACGCGAGGTGCGTGATCTCGCTGAACGCATCTGCGCCGGGTTTCCCGATGCCTATTGGCTTGAGCGTGATCGCACTGCGACATTTCCCGAAGACTTTTATCGAGCCATAGCCGATGCAGGGCTGCTCGGCATCGCCATGCCGCAGGCCTATGGCGGCGCAGGCCTCGGCATATCGGAGGCCGCCATCCTCATGCAGACGATTGCTCAGTCGGGCGCCTGCATGAGCGGCGCATCGTCTGTGCATATGAACATTTTCGGGCTCAATCCCGTCGTTGTCTTCGGTACGGAAGAACAGAAACAACGCATGCTGCCGCCCCTCATACGTGGTGAACACAAGGCCTGCTTCGCCGTCACCGAACCGGACGCGGGGCTCAACACTGCCCGCATCCGCACGAAGGCCGAACGCAACGGCGATCATTACGTGTTGTCAGGCCAAAAAATCTGGATCTCCACCGCACAAGTGGCCAACAAGGCGCTGATCCTGGCGCGCACGACAGCTTATGAGGACGTCAGCCGCAAGACCGATGGCATGAGTCTGTTCTATACGGACCTCGAAAGGGCCCATGTGGAAGTGCGCGTCATCGGGAAAATGGGCCGCCATGCCGTCGATTCCAACACACTGTTCTTCGACGGGCTACGCGTCCCCATGGAAGACCGCATCGGCGCCGAAGGCGATGGCTTCCGCATGATCCTGCATGGCCTCAATCCCGAGCGCATCCTGATCGCAGCTGAAGCTGTGGGCATCGGCCATGTGGCGCTTCAGCGTGCCGCGGCCTATGCCAATGAGCGCGAAGTCTTCGACCGCAGGATCGGCCAGAACCAGGGCATTCAGCATCCCCTCGCCCGCTGCTGGATGCAGGTGGAAGCCGCAGGTCTCATGGCCCAGCGCGCAGCCGCGCTCTATGATGCCGGCGAGGATTGCGCTCTCGAAGCCAATGCCGCCAAATATCTCGCCGCCGAAGCAGGTTTTGAAGCCTGCCAGACCGCCATGATGACTTTTGGCGGCATGGGCTATGCCAGCGATTTTCACGTCGAGCGCTACCTGCGCGAAAGCCTCATTCCCCGGCTCGCGCCGGTGAGCCAACAGATGATTATGAATTTTGTAGCGGAGAAGGCGCTGGGCCTGCCAAGGTCGTATTGAGCAAGCAGCCTGGCCGGCGCCCGGCTGGTCTCGCCTCATCCCGGACGGCGAAGCCGATCCGGAATCGTTAGCTGTATATCACTGCGCGATCATGGATAGGCGCTGCGCGCATTCAAGGACGACAGCGCTGATAACCCGCAACGCTCATGGCGTCCGGGTTGGCAAGCATCGATCCGAAAAGTTGTAGACTGTTCGGGCCCGCTTGATGCGCCCTACAAATAAGAGCGGCGCGCGATCCCGGACATTCTGAATGACGAACTGCTATTTCAGGCTGAGCGCTACCGGGCCCGATACAGCATCTGTGATCCCCTTGCCCTCGCCCTGATCGTCGAGCGTCGCCCGGAATGTGTTGAGGGTCGCGATCATGGCAGGGCGGGCAGCGCTCAGGGCTTCGGGGCTTTCCCATTCGCCGATGAGACAATAGGCGAGATCGCCGGTCTTGATGATCACGCCGCGTGTCAGACCCGGCCAGCTTGCCTTGCCGTCGCTATGGGCCTCCAGGAATGCCGCCTCATGGCCTGCCTTCACCCGAAATTTCACCACGTTGTACATGTGTTTGATCCCCCGTAAAGGAGCCTAGTGTTCGACATTTCCGCCAGTGAACTTCCTAATGTAACCATATATATAGCGCATTTTATTGGATCAGGCCATGGGGGCGGCTCGCGCGTGCGGCGTAACGCGCAGGCGTATTGAAAGGTTGTTGCGTGAGGAAACATCGGTCACGGCGGACACCGCCTTGCGGCCTGGAAAATATCTGGCGACATCAGCGCAATTCTGGCTGAACCTACAGACCGTTCATGATCTGCGCGTGGCGGAGAAAGAAGCGCGCAAGGCGATTACGGGGATTGTGTTGTTGAGGCGGAGTGAGAGATGCGAGTGTCTCTTTGTCTTACGGTCATATTCTCGAAATAAAAGTGCGAACAAATAAAATATGATAGAAACGGCAATAAGATGATCACGCCTGACCTGCCCCTGAACTTTCATCCAGTAGCATTTAGAGTCCCGGCGGATTTTACGCCTTGTGGCGCGGGTGTAGCAACAGGCGATCGGCGGAGCTGGTCGGGGTTGCGCAGCCGATCGCCTGTTGCGGTGAGAGTGGCGGCGTAGGCC
>CANJJI010000209.1 GCA_947474545.1 Beijerinckiaceae bacterium
CGCAGGCTGAGCGGGAAACGAAAATAGAGCCAAACCGCGTTGGCGATCACCTCGGCGGGGAAACGATGACGACGGTACAAGGGGTCATGAGTTTTCATCCCCGTTCCATACCCGCGCCGCTACCACATTCCGTTAACGTGACGGTGCCCGTCGCCTCAACGAACGGGCATCTGACACTGCATTTTCTTCCTGGCTATGCTCCGGAATTGAATCCCGATGAATTGGTTTGGAGCCACGTCAAGCGCACCGGCGTTGCACGAAGCCCGCTTCGTAAAGGCGAAAAGCTGAGCGATAAAGTCGAAGCGCAACTGGCCAAAATTCAGAAAATGCCGCAACTCATTCGGTCATTCTTCCAAGCGCCATCTCTCGCCTATATTACCGACTGCTGAGTAACAGCGAACCAGTCGATTGGTTCCGTTTCAACACAATGCCCAGAAGAGTCGGCAATTTTGAGGATCAGCACCTGGATACATTTGATTTTATCGCCGATGCCTTTCGCAAGGATCTGGCTATCGCTGGAAGCGTAATGGCAATCCAGTGTTCAGCATTATATTATGGACCGAACGATACTCCGCCGCCGGAAAAGCAAGGTAATATCTGAACTTTCAATGCGCATTCCCCGGCGCAACTATGAAACGCCGGCCCGACTTGCAACGCCAGCCTAGCTCACCGTCATTATTACGGTGCGCGCAGTTCGGATTCTACATCCCCGTCGGTTTTGTGAATCGCCGTGTCAAATCAGGACTTGTAACCGGCTTCCCTGAAATAACGCTCCGCGCCGGCATGAAGCGGGATATTGGTTTGCCAGATTTCATTTGGTTTCAGTGGATAGCTAACCGGGCTGCGCTCGGGCGGGATGTGCCGGTATTGGCGTTCGATCCCTTCCCAGCCTTCAACCAGACTCCAGGCGAGCGCATAGCCCACATCTTCCGGCAGATCGCTGGTTGTCACCAACAGGAAGTGGGAGAAATCAAGAAACCTCGTTTCCGCCGTCATGCCGCGATGATAACCTGACGGGAGTGTCGCGGTGGTCCAGCCATATTGGGCCTCCAGGGCTGTCGCAGCTTTAGGCTCGATACTTAAAAATGCGAGATCAACGCGATCCGACATCTCTTTCCAGTACGCTGTCATGATCGCTTCCATGATGATCATGTCAGCGTGACCGTGCAACATGTCACTGGTGCATTCATGGGGTTCTTCATGTTCGATGATTTTGCAACCCCATTCCAATAGATCGGCATCTGCGATGCCTGAGGCCGCGAACATTTCCACCGCAGCAAGGCCCATAAAGTTGATGCCGTCATTTTGCCCGCGCGTCACACGCAGCGATGGCTTCAACCGGCGCAGATCAGCAAAACTGTCTATTCCAAGCTCTTTGCGAATAGCCACGACCATGCGGTCATTTTGCGGTACATATCCGATAGCGCGCAGATGCGGGAAGGCCTCACCGGCACTTGGTCCCCTGCCCTCCCATGCCAGCCGGGCAAAAGCGGCCGGCGTCGACAAGGCAACATCCACCTGGCCTCTGCCGACGGCCTGCAGTCCATCAAGGCCACCGCGGCCGTTCCATATACCGATCTTGGTATATGGCCCGGAGGATCGCCCCATCTCATAGCACAACACGCCAAGCACCCTATGCAAGTTGGCGCGGCCCCAATCGCCTTGAAAGTTTAGAGTGATCGAGCGATTGAGTTGCGGGCGCGCGATGCTGGTCATAAACTACCCCTTCACCAATCCAACAAAGATGCGGCCGGCATCAAGCCTGACCGGAAACGTCTTGAGATCAATGTCACACGGCGCTGTAAGCGCACGGCCAGATCGAACGTCAAAACTACCGCCGTGATACGGACACTCGATACAATCTTCTTCCAGGTATCCTTCGGCCAATTTGGCGAAGGCATGCGTGCATACTCCCTCAGTTGCCCAATAGCCGTCGCTCATCTTGTAGATAGCAATGTTTAAATCGCCCAGCATGACGTCGATAACGCTGGCGGTCGCGAATTGAGTCTCACTGGCTGCTTCTCGCCAGTTCAAATCCTGCGTTTCAATCCGTTCCGGGACAGGTGCGGTTGCAGCGGCCGATCGTGCGGGGGCTGACGATGTTTGCGGTGACACAACACCCGCCAAAGCATTAGCTGCTGCCTCCACCATGAAATTGCGGGCGGCGACTACAGCGTGGGTGCGACTGCGATAGGTAGACCAACCCCAGTATGCCGTCGGAAATTCCGGATTGACGTGATCACATTTCTGGCAGGTCCGTAAATTGATGTCGGAGTTGAAACGCTCCGTCAGCCAGGCATCTTGAGAGAGTGTAGGCAAGCCGAGTATGCCCTCGTTCCAGGCCCCCACAACAGGCTCAGGCATCGCGTAAGCGTCGTAAGGGTGACGCACCAAAACATAATCACAATTCTCGCACACAAGCGACATGGCCTCGCGTTGCGGCTTGGCAATTGATTGACGCTGAGTAATGACAGAAATCGAGATCATGTCAGGCAGATCTGGTTGCGCAAGCTTTTGCGCCTCCGCTAGCGCCTTTGGCGATTGTGGTTTCTGTCCGACACCATGATGGTGCGGCCCCACAAATACAGCGCCAGCCTTGCGGAAATTGCTTCTTGCACCAAAGCAGACATTCACTTCGTGCACCGTATTTTCGTGCAGAAAATACCCCATGGGACCAGCATGCAACGTATCGTGAAGTGTTGTGCAGGGCACAATGCATCCAGGACCAAGATAAGGGAAAATTGGCGTAAGAGCTGCGGGAGCCGCACGGGAGAATTCATAGACGTTGACTCGCAACGGCTCTGTGCGTGTTGGCGGATGTCTGAACTGCCTGTCGTCACGCCGCGACGGGGCTGAGTGGCCCGGCGCCGCAGCGCCTTCTTCTGCAAGTGCATCAAGAATTTCCTGTGCACAGGCGCGCCAGCCAAACGCATCAAGATCAACCGGAGGCAGGACAGCCCCGGTGCCCGGACATGTGCGCATGCTGATGTCAGCATTGAACTGGGAACACGCGCGCCAATATGCCAGCTGTGGCAATTCTTCCGCGCAATCCCAAACTACACGGGAAACTTCCCGGCCCTCCTTGGAATACCAGGCCACAGCCTCCAGACCGGGTTCGTCGGCTTTGTAGCGCACATGGATAGATGTTTCTTTCGGGACAATGCGGTGCGAGGTTCCACCTGGAACATAAATAAAATCGCCCGGCTCCGTATCGAAATAATTGACCGAGGAATTTCGGAACTCAATCCGCGCGCTTCCGGACATTTGCGCAATTGCACTATCCTGCTCGCAAATCAAAAAGAAAGGTTGTGGTTTGCTGTTGACGCTGAGGTGAAGTTGTGGATCAATCCCGCTCTGCAGGATGGGAAACTCATCATAATCGCCCCGCAAACCCGCTTCCGCAAAGACATCTGATCTGTTTTTCCGGCGCATAAGTATTTCTCCCTCGTCACCGATTACCTGTCGAGCCTGACCAGGTTGCTATTCATATGCCTGATGCCAGACATTACTCGCCGAACTTTATTCTAAGACGCTGCGGATGTTCATGTGACCTGGCATGACTATTTATTGAGGCTCGACATTTAACTCCTGAACAAGCTTCTGAAACTCCAAACGATCTTTTTTCAGGAAGCTCGAAAATGCCTCGGGTGTATCGATTATCGGTTCAAGCCCCATCGCAACCATGTGCTTCTGCTTGAATTCAGCATTGGATAAAACTTTTCCAACCTCCGCGTTCAGGAAGTCGATGATGGGTTTGGGTGTTCCAGCAGGCGCCACCAGCCCGAGATAATTGCGCAAGACCGGACCTTTGTATCCCAGCTCGCGAATAGTCGGTATGTCGGGGAAAAGAGCTGAACGAATTTCTCCGTCGACCAGCAATCCCTTTATACTACCCTCCTGGAGATAAGGTATAAAATTTGTCACGCCAAAAAACGACATATGAATTGAACCTTGCATCATGTTGTTCAATGCGTCAGCGCCTCCCCGAAACGGTACAAAGATCAAATCCAGTGCTTGCTGTTTGTTGATTTGTTCGAGATACATCTTGTGCGATAAACCGGGTGCAACATATGCAAGCGAATTGGGTCTGACCTTGGCAGCCTTCACCAGATCGTTGATCGAATTCACCTTGAGCGATGAATGAACCGCAAGAACCTGGGTCGTGAAGAAGAAATTGATAATCGGCGCAAAATCCTTTTGCGGATCATATTGCGGATTTTTGTTCAGGAATTCTGGGTAAACCAGGGTCTCACCGGAGAGTGCGCATAGTGTATAACCGTCCGCAGGCGCTCCAGCGCAAGCTCTGCCGGATATCAACCAAGCCCCACCGGGACGCGGTTCAATCACCAACGCCTTGCCTAATGTCTTTATGAGTTCATTGCCGATCAGGCGGACGAAGAGATCCCAGGTCCCCCCTGATGCGATGCTGGTGATCACCTTTATCGGACGATCCGGATAATTCTGTGCATGGGCCGGCAAATTCAGCAGCGGGCCACCAAGCAGGCCGAACAACACCACAAGTGTTTGTCGCCAGGCGCGTATTTGCGTCATCGTAAGACTTCTCCACCTGCTCATTTGCTTCTCCCGTGCGAGGTTAACACTGCTGTGAGCCACTAACCGGCAGGCGGAGGCACTTACACCAAGTGCGCCTCACGCTGACAAATGCGAAGAGGCAACCGTCACCTCATTTGCACTATGCAATGCACTCTGGCGCTTAATCAGCAATTTATGAGCTGGTTCATGCGGCGGCCTGCATTTCCTGAAGCGCCGGCATGACTTCCGTTCTGAACATGTCATAGGACTTCATGCATTCGTCATGCGTAAGATCGCCGAAGGAAAATCTGGGCACGAGATAGTTGACCCGTGGCGCGGTGCGAATTTGCGCCAGAAGTTCGTCGCGGACGAACTCAGGCGTGCCGAAAGACATGGCCTGTGCGCGGATATAATGGCTGATGTCGCCTTCGCCGCGCGAAGAATCAAACCGCTTCCACATCGCGCTATGACTGCCATACCAGCCTTTGAAACCGAACCAGCCGCGCTCCTCCGCTTCACTTTGTGACCGCGAAATATAGATATGCCGGGTCAGTCCGATTTTGGGAACAATGGCTGTTGCCGGATGGGTTTCGCGAAAGCTTTCCATATACATGTCAATCATCGCGTTACAGTCTGCCGGATTCTTGATCAGCATGATGTTGCTGCCGTCACGGCCTGCCGCGCGCATTGATTCGACACTGCTGGACGTCACCCAAAAAGCTGGTGCGCCTTTTTGATAGGGACGCAATTCCATCGGGACATTGAAGAATTTATAGTAGTCACCGCGATGGCTGACTTTCTCTTGTGTCAACGCCTTCATGAGCACAGCATAGGCGTCCTTGGTGATGTCCGCCGCCTCATGGGGATTTATGCCAAACAGGGACAATTCATGTGGGACAATGCCACGCCCAACACCAAATTCGAACCGGCCGTGGGAGAGATGGTCAAGCATGCAGATCTCTTCGGCCAGACGAAGAGGATGATAAGTTGGTAACACAAAAACGGTGGGGATCAGCTTGATCCGTTTGGTAATCCGCGACACCGCGGAAAGAAAGGCAATTGGCGACGGCGCAAGTCCGTGTGGCGTAAAATGATGCTCGGTAAGGTGATAGGCGTAGAAGCCATCTTTGTCGAAGCGCTCTACCTGGGCGATCCGCTCGTCAAAGGTTTGGTGCACCGGAACCTTTTGACGATCAATATGATCAATGACTCCGAATTCGAGCGCCATGACTTTCTCTCCCAGGTATTCTATTTATAAGGATCCCCAATCGTACCGATTAGCTGTAAAACGTCAAGGACCTGTCAGTTTTTCGGGGCCTGTCAATTTCATTTTTGGTTGCTTTTCACTCAATTCCTTCCCTTCCAAACAACGGCGAAGCTTCGTGATGATCTCCAGAGCTGTCTTCAGGTCTGAGGCTTTCACAATCTCGCCAACCTGATTGGCCCAGGCGATCTGGCGGGAATTCAGCGCCAGTACGGCTGCGCGGCCACGTTCGGTTGGCGCGAGCAACTTCGAGCTCTTGTGGCGTTCGTTATGTTGCAATTTGGCCAATCCATCGCGAACAAGAGAATTTGCAATCTGCTGGACCGATTGACGTGTCAAACCGCGTTCACGGGCGATTTGTGCCACCGATCTGGGCTGCGGCAGTACTGAGCCAAGCACGCGCCAGCGAGCGCTGGTCAAGCCGGTGTCTTCCGAGAGAACGTCCCCGGCGGCATTAATGCGGCTGTAAAAGCGAAATGTTTCGAATATGAGATCTGTAAAGAGAGCGCCTGCGGGAGTGCGTGCACCACTGCCAGATGCGCCCTTGTCGACGGCTTTTTTTGCTTTGTCGCTCTTGACCCTAAGTTCCATTCATAAATCCTGTGTTGGCATTCAATGCCCGCGCTATTTCGGGCTCCCTGAGGCCGGTTCCCTGGAAAACGATGCGGCCGGCATGTTGAACACATACGCTGTCGGCAATC
>CANJJI010000210.1 GCA_947474545.1 Beijerinckiaceae bacterium
CGTCTCGCGCAGAGGCATTTCGAGGCACTCGCCTGTTGGTGATTTGTCGTGGAAACACCATGCCAGGTTCGGACCCGGATGCCTCGATTTATTCCCTTTCAGGGCGAAAAATCAGCGCGCAATCGCGGTTTTGCAATTGGCTCATATGTGTGAAAATATCTGCTGCCAGGTCAGCCACGCCCAGCACCAGCACTGTCGTGGAATTGAGCCCCAGCGCCACCATGAAAGGTAAGGTCAGCGCCATCACAAGAAGCATTTCGAGCGGATGGTGACGAAGCGCGGTCGATAGATCCATTTCACGATCACAGTGATGGACTCTGTGAATGCGCCAGAACAGGGGCACATGATGCAGAAGGCGATGAACGCCATAAGAGGCAAGGCTCATGGCCGCAATCGTTGTGGCCATGGCGAGCCAGAACGGCGCTGCCAACACATTCAGTAGGCCAATGCCCGATGCGCTCGCCCATTCAAGCACCATGGATGCTGAAAACGGCAGGGCTGAAGCGATGGCAAAATTGGTCAGGCCGAGGCCGAAATTGATCAGTACACGCTGTGTATGTTGTAGCGTCTGCGCGCGTGCGGGTCGCCAGCTCTCGGCAATCCCGCTTGCAAATGCCAATAACAAAACGCAGCCCATGGCCCAATAATATGGCTGGTTCGTGGCTTCCAGGCCGGGCCATTCAATGCTCATGACGCGGAGGCCTTTGTCCCCTGCGGCCTAGAATAGCGTGTTCGGTCCCAGATGGCTGTCCAGTCGATAGATGCAGGCGTTGCGCAGCCTGGAGCGTTTGTCAGAAGGACCATGGCGTCAAGCGAAGCATACTGGCCAGTGTTTGTTTTCGCGCGCAAAGCTTGCGCGAGACGTGCGGCATGCATGGTATATCTGCTGAAGCTCTTCCAGCGGTAGGGGCCGTACTGGATTGTTTGTTCCCATTGGGGCAGATGGGGGCGCAGAACCGTCGAAACATAATAGACGAATTCGATCGACCGGTAATTAATTGGAATGATGCGGATGGGCTCCGCGCAATCGGGAGACGAAATCAGGAATATGTCGACGCCAAGTCCGTTCGCGAACAACATCGTGTCGCGTTGCGCAGTGAATCCCGCCTGCGCGGTGACAGACAAGATGGCGTCATTGAGTTCGTGCGACTTGTCATGGGGCTGCTGGGGTGATTGAAACTGCGTTACCGCTGCGGAGGCGGTGAACATCAGGGCCAGTGGGACAAGTGCGAATGTTTTCATGGCCTGCGCTCAGTCAACTGCAGACCACTCCAGCAGAAGGCTGGCAGCATCACGGTGACGATCAAGCCGATCAATGTAGCGCCAGGACTGTTGTGCAAGAATTGATAGTTCGATGCACTCTGCGCCATCAGGCATAATCTCAAAGTGTTGACAGCGACAACGCTGGCGTACATTGCAAGGCCAATAAAGATGTCAGTCGTGCGCCAATACTGCCTGTCCCACATGGTCATCGAGGTCCAACAAAGCATCGCAAGAAGAATATTCGCAAACGCTGAGCAACCTTCGATCACGATGATGCTGTGCGCGTCAGGCGCCACAAATACGGAACCGTTCCAGACAACGGCCGGCGACAAGAGATGCAGTAGCGAACCCACTACGAAGGTTTCCACGCGCAGGATTTCGCTTGCTGTCAGCGCAAACAGCCATGGTCCCCATATGGCCTGTAATGTCAGGGCGCCGAAAACAAATGCCGCCGCTCTTTCATTTCTGTCGTTACGTAGAACGCGGAATACGATTATCGCGGCCAATGAAACAGCGATGTCCAGGATCAGTATTTCGCCTGTCGCGCCTGCCAGTCCCGCACCAAGTGCGATCAGGGTGGTCAATGCAAAATCTGAAGATCCGGCTTTTACATAGACTTCACCGTTGAAAATCAGGCGTAGAGCTGCAACATAAGCAAACACCTGAAAGACGTTAAACGAGCCTATCGCATGCACAAACTGATCAGCAAATCCAGTATGGGCAAGGGTAGCAGCCTGAAATCTGAACGCAATATATTGGGTTGCGACACCAAGTGCAGTGGCAAGAATGAGTGTTTTTCGCGGTAGCTCAAATTGGCCTGCAGCCAGAAGCCGTGCTGCGCTTAAATGCATCATGCGGTCCGCCGGAGCTGCGAGCGGAGTTCTGGACATTAGATTCAGTCACGATGGTTGCGATTGCGAAGTTTTTTTCCAAGTGTCTTAGCTGTAAGCCAGAGGCCACCAGCAAGGCCTCCTGTCGCCAGATAGATGAGGCCACCACCCGCCAGCGGTGCAGGCGCAGGCGCTGTACCCGCGTAAAGAGAGGTCGCACTCAACGCAAATGCGAAGCCGCTTAATAAAACTGCCGATACGTGCCGGGCTTTGCTCATGATTGAATTATTCCTCTGGCTACATAACAAGCGAACACGAGTAATTGCTGCGGTTCGCCATTCTGAAAGGGGCAGTTGTGTTATTTTCTGGAATTTGTCCGCGATTTTCTAAGATAGATCGTGGCGCTTACAATGGCTCCAACAGCCAGTGGCAGCAGGCCTGCACCGGCAAGGGGAAGCGGGGCGGGCGCGGCAACTGCGAACGCAGGCGCGGTAAGCAGGCTTAAAAGTGCCATCGGGGCGAGTCCCCTCAGGGCATAGGCAGAAAACTTCATATCAACCCCGTGTGTCAGCGATAATGAAATGGCAGGTTATCGCAGGGGCGTTGAGAAAATAATAATGCCGCTATGAAAAGCGGGTTGCTTTGCCCATGGAACTGGATTTTTTCACTAATTCTCTCTAAGCTACGCCTATCAGAGTTGTCATCCGATGCGGCAGGACCCGGTTGGCATTGTGCATTTCAGCAGAGTCCAGAAATGTCACGAGCCTGTCGCCATAGATTTCTCGCGCCTGCACTGATGTCAGCATATGGTCGGCATTTTCGATCGTGAATTTTTCAACGCCCGGCAGCGATGTCGCGTTTTGGCCCTCGGGGCCAAGATGACGTTCAAGTTCGGCGAGCCCTGCGTCGCCTTCGCTGTATGCCAGAAGGACGCGAGCGCCTCTTGCGGACAAGTTTGCGAATGCGGCTTCGATTGGGTTTTCTCGCGCGAGGGCGTTGGCGGCCATAGTCTGTAGCGACATCAGTGCGGAAATCGAAGTCTTGGCGGCTTTGCGCGCGATGGGCAGCAGGCGCGCCAGCGAGCGCGCTGCTGCGAGCGATTTTTCGTTATCGTCGCCTGCAAGCTGCACCTGCATGGCACGCGCCTTGGTCGCCTGCCATGCATTGAACTGGATCGAATAACTTTTGCCCCAGACAAAGCAAAGCTGATTCAATAAAACCAGTTGATCGACGCGTTCATCCTCAATGGCAGCATGAAAGGCCTGATAGGCTCCGCTGCACGCTCCCGCGAGCGTGATGCGGCGGTAGCCGCGATCTTTAAGCCAGCCGATGGCCTGTGTGACTTCACCGGTCATTTTGCGGGAGTATAGTGAAGCGACGGGTGGGTCAGAAAGGCTCGCGCTATCACCAATGCCTGGCAGGTCGAGCCGCAGGCTGGCAATTCCGTGCCGGGCGAGGCGGCGCGCGAGATCGACATGCATGCGGCCCCAGCCGCTGTGATGAATGGCGCCGGCGTTAAGCAGGATCACAGCTTCACTGCGTTCTGGCCGCTCTAGGGGATTGCAGAAAATTCCCGCCATGATTGAAGTTTCACCGATCCGCGCCGGGGTCTCGGAAAATCCGTAACCCGAGATCGGCGTGAAGGCGTGCGGTTCGGCAATTATTTCTGACACCGGCGCTTTATCCGCGATGCGTGCGGCGAGTGCTTCCAGAGTGCCGAGGGGCACTTCAGAAGCGGTCGGGTCACACATCAAGCTGTCATATCCAGCGAATATTCCGTTTGAAACTTTGGCGCCAAGGGCTTGCAATTGTTGCGGCAAGGCATCGCCATTAATAGGTGCATGGGCTGCGAAGATATCGACCAGCGGGGCCGGACAGGCTTTCAGATTGCTCCAGTTGAGTTGTTTTACGGCGTCTGCCGTTTCTTTTGACAGGCGGAAGCCGGCGCACTCGAGCCCATCGAAGCTTTCGGCGGAAGTGTCCGGAGATGCCATCAGGCGCGCAAAGGCGCTGGTTTCACGTAACCATGCCTTGCCGCTGGAAGGGGGCGCGATCAGGACGAGGCGTGTCACGTCTTGGCGCTGAGTGGCAGATTCTGCTGCAATTAGTCCGCCGAGCCGCATGCCGACCAGGACCACTTCGCTGACCCCGGCGTGGCGTTTGAGTGTTTCGATCGCAGCTTCTGCATTCTCACGCCATTTTTCGACCTGACGGGCATCAAAGGGGCCGCCCAGGCTATCGCCCGTGCCGCTCCAGTCGAAACGCAAAACGGGAATGCCTCGTGCACAAAGTGATTGCGTCAACATAACATAAGCCTTGCGTGCGCATAATTCTTCAAATCCGAAGGGGTTCATCAACACAACACCGCGAGCCGAATTGTCCGGCCCGCACTGGCCTTCATGAAGCCAGCCAAAACAATGATCGAAACTGACGGGAACCATACGCCTTCACTCCACCCGCGATCTTGCTGGCCAACGCCGGCAATTCCGCCATTACTCAGGGAAGTAGAAAACGACAGGTCGAGTTAGGGAAGGTTTAAGTGCAGGGCCGGCCGGGACAATCTGCTCACGCACTTGCAGATCATCCCTAACGAATTATCCCCGGCCGCGATAGGCCGGGACGCCTTGATCAGGGGCCCAGACCCCTGCGGGCAGTTTGCCCGTCTGCCAGAATACATCGATCGGCATGCCTCCGCGCGGATACCAATAGCCGCCGATGCGTAGCCATTTGGGGGCGAGCAAGGCGGCGATGTCTTTACCTATCTGCACCGTGCAGTCCTCATGAAAGGCGCCGTGGTTGCGGAACGAACCGAGATAGAGTTTCAGCGATTTGGATTCCACCAGCCATTTGCTGGGTACATAATCAATCACGATATGAGCGAAGTCGGGCTGTCCTGTAACGGGGCAGAGAGAAGTAAATTCGGGCACGGTAAAGCGCGTTGTGTAGTTCGTATCTATATGCGGATTGGGCACGCGTTCGAGCCGCGCCTCTTCGGGGGAGGCTGGTAGCGGGGCGTGCTGGCCGAGCAATGTCGGACCGGAAGAAGCAATGGGGGCAGGTTTTCTGGACATGGGACACCGGTGATTTTCTAAGCTGGCGGATATAGGTTGATTTGCGCTCCGGCGCGAGTGGCAGTGCACCGGGCTAACCAAAATCATTCATAGAATTGCGGATGGAGCAGGAAAATTGAATCTGCAATTGGGAGAATGGCCAATGAGCGCTGCACAAAATCCTCGTCCAGATGCAGGACCCCCGAACTTTCAATTATGCCCTTGCGGCCGATGATCTGGAGGCGGGATGAATTATCGCTCACATAATAGTCGCGCTGAATCTCGGTCCCATCTTCATAAATGCAGCATCAAGCCAGTAGTGAATCCCGGCCTTGCCGACTTCTCCCAGCGTATAACGGCGCACGTGTTGCTCGAGTTCGGTGGGCTGCGGCGGGGCAGCGCGGCTCAAACCGCTGAAGAAATCCATAGGCCGCAGCCCGGTGCGCTTGCCAAGTTTTGTGTTCCCGTGGGCGTTGGCGGCGATGATACTCAGGCCTTGATCCTCAAAAACCTGCTTGAACACCTTCAGCCCTGTCATCAGGTCGCCATATCTGAGGATCAGCTCGAAAGTGTCGACATGCAGGCCGATCTGATGCCCCATGTCCTGAATCCGGCGCAATTCACGCCACGTATAGTCGAGCCCCCAAAAGCCTGCGTTGAGCTCATGGTGATCCATCATGAAATAAACCGCTGATATACCGGCCTCTGCCTCCCGCTCGGCCATGCGCACGACACGCCTGAAATCGTGATGAATATCGTGTTTTAACAGGGCTGCAGGGTTGACGGCAGGCTGACCCGGTGCGCGGGATTTCAACCGCGCGAAATAAGCTTCCGGCAACAGAAACTCCAGCCCGGCGCTGCGAAGCGCTGTGAGCCATTCGATGGTTGATGCGGTGCTGAAGGCTGGCGCCTGACGCCGGACGAATGGCCAGGGGCAACCTTGCGCTGGTGGCGGCTGGTGGCGCAGAACGAGCCAGGACGCCACGCCATCGTCCCGAATATGCAGGGGCATGTCGAGGGGATGTTCAGGCTGGTCTGGTGCACCTTCGGCCGGGGAGAGCACTGTGGGGGACGCGGGAACCAACGCTTCGAGTGTCCAGCCAGTCCCCGCAAACTTTTCAGCAAAAGCGCGGCTCGAAGGCTCAAGAACTCCGAAATTGTCTTCCAGGAAGTGATCCAGAAGTTCCAGTGTTTCTGACCTGCCCCTGCATTTTTCCTCCGCGAGGATTTAGAGTCCGGCCCCTCAGAGGACGGACAGATGAAGCGAGCAAGGTTTACAGAAGAGCAGATCATTGGTGTTTTGCGGGAGCAGGAGGCGGGGGCGAAGACCTCTGATCTTGC
>CANJJI010000211.1 GCA_947474545.1 Beijerinckiaceae bacterium
CCAGCTTTTCGGCTGGCGTGCGTCGACGGCGTCGCTCAGGACCCGCCAAAATCTCCGGCTTTGAAAAAGAACCAGTCATAGACACGGCATTCCTCCTAACCCTTATTGTAAGGGTGGGCCGTGTCCGGGCAATTAGGGGGCTATTTCAGTGGAACAATTATCCGATTTGAACGACGTGTTAAAGCGTTTGCAAAACACCGACCAGCCTTTGGCTCAGCAGATTGCGATCGCCTTCGAACAGGAGCAGGCCAAGCGCCAGTCCGCCGAAGCCGAACTAAAGAAATTGCGCGACCGCCTGGCCGGCTACGCTAAAAGTTCAAAAAAGCCGGAAGAGATCGTGATGAACCTGCTGGTCAGCTCCAGCATGAACAAATCATCTTGTATTGATGTGCAGGAACTCAAGGAAGTCCTGTCATTTGCTCTGGCAGAAGCGGCCAGCGCTAAAAAGGCGCCGGAAAACGCTATCTGATAATCCAGCCGGTTTATTCGCAGGCTGAACAAAAACGCTTCCCCCGGACGGGTGGGAGCGTTTTTCATTTGAGCCTGCTATTTTTCGCACAAACCCGTGCAGAAAAACAATTTTCGCGAAATAAAGCGAAATGCCACGGTCTCGAACCGGGCTTCACCATCGCCCTTGACTTGCTACGGCATATTCCCGACGATAGCAGCAAATCACCGAGTAATCACCGGGAGGAAACTATGGACGACCGCGCCGCACCGCAATCGGCGGTATTTGAGCTTCCCAAAGTCGATGTGATGATGGATACGCGCGATCTCCTCGCGCATGCCAAAAAAGATACTGAAAAACTGCAGGATTATTTCGTCGTCGACGCCGACGGCCACATCAGCGAATTCCCTTTCTGGCAGGATATCATTTCGCGCATGGACAATGACGTCTATCGCGATATGGCGCGTTCCTTCAAGGACCGCCCGGGCTCGCCGCCAGGCCTGCATAACGCCGTACCGGGCATGCTCTATCAGGATATGTTCGGGCGCATCCCCCATCAGCAACGCCAGGGCGAGGACGCCCCCGCCCAGCCGCACAAGATGGTGACCCTGACCCAGCGGGCCATGGACACTATGGGCCTCGACTACATGGTCGTGCTGCCCACCCCTATGCTTGTGTTGGGCATGCATCCGCAAGCGGAGATCGAAGCCGCGATCGGCCAGGCTTTCAACGCCTGGATGGTCGAGGATATGATCCCTCACGAGCCGCGGATGAAGAATTTCATCTACCTGCCATTCAATGACCCAGATGCCTGCCTGAAGGAGGTCGAAAAATACGCGGCCAACCCGGCCGTCCTCGGTTACATGGTGACGTCGACGCGCTACAGGGCCGTCCATCACGATGCTTATATGAAGGTCTATGCGGCCATCGAAGCGTCGGGCAAGCCGATCACTTTCCATTCCGGCTTCCACTGGGGCGACGAGAGCATGAAGCAATGCAATCGCTTCTTGTCGATGCATGCGATCTCGTTCGTCTATTTCAACATCATCCACATGACGAACTGGATTGTGAACGGCATTCCCGAGCGGTTCCCGAAGATGAAAGTTATCTGGATCGAGAGCGGCCTGGCCTGGGTGCCCTTCATCATGCAGCGGCTGGACTCCGAATACATGATGCGCACGTCTGAGGCGCCGTTGCTCAAGCGCAAGCC
Organism: Beijerinckiaceae bacterium; assembly: GCA_947474545.1. Classification (GTDB taxonomy): domain Bacteria; phylum Pseudomonadota; class Alphaproteobacteria; order Rhizobiales; family Beijerinckiaceae; genus Terripilifer. The sequence goes on from CANJJI010000211.1 coordinate 1,659, forward strand.
ATCCGAATATATGCGCGAAATGTATTACACCTCGCAGCCCATGGAGCGCGACAATCTCGAGCTGCTGGAATCGACTTTCAAAGCTATCAATGCCGAGACTCAACTGCTCTATGCCTCGGATTGGCCGCACTGGGATTTCGACCTGCCCTCCTCCATCACGCAATTGCCGTTCCTCAACGAACAGCAAAAGCGCAATATCCTCGGCCTCAACGCAGCAAAACTGTTCAACCTGGAAGTGCCCAAACACAAGCTGGGCAAAGCCAATCCCGGCCCCGTGGGCGCGGCAGCCGCGGCCCAGGGCGTGCGGTTGGTAGGAGAATAATATGTCAGATCAAAAAGCAGTTGCCGATGCAGCTGCCGCGTTTGCGTCAAGTGTCAATGCGCTCATGCAAAAAGGCGAAGCTGCCGACATACCCGATGATGTCCTCAGCAGCGTCTTCACAGCTGCCGTGAAGGCTTATGCAGCGCGCGTCGACAAGACCGAGCGTGAACCGCAGATTTTTGACACGCGCCTGGTCAACGCGACCGAAGGCGTGACCGCCGCCTGCGCCATGATCCGCGCGGTCGATCTCAACATGTTCGATGTCACGCTCTGGTATAACCGCAGCGGGCCCAACAGATAACATCAGCAGAACACGGGAAGCGCACATGCGCGCCGGCACTCAAGCGCCGGGTTCTAATGAGGGAGTAGAAAATGCCGGATATTCGCGTGGGCAAATTCGATGACATTGCCGATGGCGACCACAAGATTTACGCAACCAATGGCCGCGAAGTCGGTGTTTTCCGAGTAGGCCAGAATTTGCACGCCTGGGAAAACCATTGCCCCCATGCAGGCGGCCCCATCTGCCAGGGCAAGATCTTCGGTCAAGTTGGTGAAGTGCTCTCACCCGGAAAGGAAAGCCGCGGGCTCTGCTACACAGGCCGCAAACATATCGTCTGCCCCTGGCACGGGTTTGAGTTTGACATCGAAACTGGCAAACACCCCGGCGACGCGCATACACGCCTGCGCGGTATCCCCGTGAGCGTGAAAGACGGCGATATCTATCTGACGTTTAATCGGTAGTTTTACCGTCATCCCAAAATAATGAAGTCTTGTATACGGGATCGCACACGTTGGCCATTTCAATTACGTCATCCCGGCTCTCCGCTTAGGTTCGGCCGGCATAACGTTCACTGACTTGAGGGTGAACTAAACGGGCTCCGCCCATTCCAACGCAGCCAGCGCCGCCTTCGCAACTTCCACATCTTCGTCCTGCGAGGCGCCGCCAGCGCCAACCCCACCAATCACCTGTCCGTGCACGATGATGGGGAACCCGCCGCGCACATTGGTGAATTCTCCATCCATGCGGATCTGCATCGAGATGACACGATGTTCTTCCGCATAGCCAGTGGCCATTCGTTGTGACGCTGCTGTCGCGGCTTTCTTAGTTGTCGTGCGGCCGGCAAAATGCCGCGCACCATCCATCACGAGATAGCCGATCAGCGAACAGGATTGATCGCACACCGCGAGTGCTATCTTCACACCGAGCTCATCGGCTTTTTTGATCCCGGCCGCGAGCATTTTCATCGTGGCTTCGTGTGTCAGGCGATAGGTGGGGATGAAATCGGGCATAGGCTCTCGCAAATTGAATATGGGCGCAGCCCCTCATCCGCCCGTTGGGCACCTTCTCCCCGCAGGCGGAGAGAAGGGGGAGCCAATACTATCCTGCCAATCCCTTCTCCCCGCCTGCGGGGAGAAGGTGGCGCGCAGCGCCGGATGAGAGGCTGCGCATCGCTGTCAATGAACCGCTACCCCACCAGATCAAGCGTTTCCTTCGCGAAGAGATCCTCGATCTTTTCGTTACCGGACAGAATGCCTTGCGACTTGGCATGGGCAATAAGGTTTTCCACATTCATGCGATTGGCGGCGATGCCATAAGGCACCGGATCCTTGCCGGTAATATCAAGCACGCGTTTGTGCATCTTCGCGTCGCCCTTCAACTCGACCTTGCCGGCTTTCAGGTTCTCTACATAGATGTTTTTCGCCTGCGAAAACGCATTGAACACATCTGCTGCAAGGCCGGGATGCGCCGCGATCAGCTCGTCCTTGATGACGATAAGATGGTTGATGGGATAATGGCCGGTCGCCTTCAGCGCCGCAAAGCCCGCTTCCTCTGCATTGGGAATGAGCACACCCACATCGGGGTGATCGACGGAAACACCGATGGCGGCTGCAAGCTCGCCGGAGATCAGCATGTCCTCCATCTTCTTCCCCGCTTCCATGGGTACGACATTGGCAGGCGCCTTGTATTCGGCCACATGCTCATCGCCCGAGAGAACCCAGGTGACCTTGTTGAGATCGAGCCCGTACTCATCCTGCATGATGCCGCGCGCCCAGACGCCTGTGGTGACCGTATAGCCGCGGTTCACGCCGACCTTCTTGCCTGCAAGATCAGACGGCTTGGTAACGCCAGCCTTCTTGTTGACCAGGATCGCGCCGTGATGAAACGCGCGCACGATAAAAACGGGGATAGCCGTCATCGGCTTTTTATAGGCCTTGGCCGCCATATAGGTGGTGATCGCCATCTCGCAGATGTCGAACTCATGCCCGCGCACCATACGACGGAAAGCGGCAATCAGCGGATCGACCTCAACAAATTCAGGCACAAACAATTTCGGCTTGACCGTGCCGTCTTTCAATGCGGCATTGGCGACTTGTGTACGGGTGACGAGCGAGAGTTTGGGCAAGGACATCGGCTTCCTCCATTGGTCTTATTTGGGTCTGAAAGCTGTTTTAGGGGGAAAGCTGTACGCTGGGAAGGGGGCACCCCGGCAACTCAAATATTCGTTGAGGAGCCCCATGAAGAACCTGAAAACCTGCTCGTATGCAGTGCTAATTGCGGCCCTGTCCGCACCCCCTGCCCTCGCCCAGACCTGCAAAAACGCGCGCGCCGATATGGCCGGGCTCTACACCTTGCGCGGCGTGATGGAGACAGGCTCGCAAATCCTGCTCAACGCCAACGGCAGCTTTCGGTACATGCTCGCTTATGGAGCTGTGGACGAGGAAGCCGAGGGATGCTGGCAGCGCGTCAACGATATGGTCATTCTCACGCCCACCAAAATGCTGGTCAGCAAGGGCGGGAACAAGTTTGAGCGGCTGAGTCTCCCTGTGGTGGAAGGCGGGAAACTGACGCGGCAGTTTGGAACGCGGATGGGGATATATGAGCGGCGTTAAGACTCACTTTCGCTATCGGAAAATCTGTTCTTCGATACCAGCGTCAGACTGCAAAGCCTCTGCTTCCCATCCTTCAAAAACAAACTACCCGCGTTCCGGAAAGCGATGCACGGCAATGCATCTGACGAAACGCGGACAGATTGCAGCGCGTATTGTTAAACCAGATCGAATCGGTCCGCGTTCATGACCTTGTTCCATGCGGCAACGAAATCGCGGACAAATTTTGCCTCTGCGCCGTCTTGCCCATAGACTTCGGCAAGTGCGCGAAGCTGCGAGTTCGATCCGAACAACAGGTCTGTGCGGGTCGCAGTCCATTTCGTCGCGCCGGTCTTGGTGTCTTTCGCCTCGAACACGTTCTGATTGTCCGCTTGCGCCTTCCACACCACGTCCATCTTGAGCAGATTGACGAAGAAATCATTCGTCAACACGCCCTGGCGTTGGGTCAGAACGCCATGTTTCACCGCGCCGCAATTTGCGCCCAGCGCGCGCATGCCGCCCGTCAGCACTGTCATTTCCGGCGCAGTGAGATTGAGCAATTGCGCCTTGTTGAGAAACATGTCTTCGGGGCGGTAGCGCGCCTTCTTCCCAAAGAAGTTGCGAAAGCCATCCGCCAGCGGTTCAAGTGGCTCAAAGCTTTCCGCGTCGGTCTGCTCCTGGGCCGCATCCGTGCGGCCCGGCGAAAAAGGAACCTCGCTCGCATAACCGGCATCCTTCGCCGCCTTCTCGATCGCGGCGGCACCGCCGAGGACAATTAGATCGGCGAGAGAGACCTTCTTGCCGCCGGAAGCAGAAGCATTGAAGTCAGACTGGATGGATTCGAGAACCGCCAGCGCCCTGGCGAGCTCTTCGGGTTCATTGGCTTCCCAATCTTTTTGCGGCGACAGCCGGACGCGCGCTCCATTTGCTCCGCCGCGCATATCCGAGCCGCGGAAGCTCGACGCTGAAGCCCAGGCAGTCATTACAAGACGCGGAACGCTCAGGCCCGACGCAAGGATCTTTGCTTTCAGGGCAGCTATGTCTTGCGCCCCGATCAGCGCATGATCAAGTTTGGGAACCGGGTCCTGCCAGATCAGGTCTTCCGCCGGGACCTCAGGTCCGAGATAGCGGACCTTCGGGCCCATGTCGCGATGGGTCAGCTTGAACCAAGCGCGCGCAAAGGCATCGGCAAATTCCTCGGGATTGGCGAGAAAGTGTCGCGCGATGGGCTCGAATCCCGCGTCGTGACGCAATGACATATCCGCCGTCGTCATCATCGGGCGATGCTTCCTCGCCGGATCAAATGCATCGGCGACCATGTCTTCTTCGGCGACATTCCTTGGGAACCATTGATGCGCGCCAGCAGGACTCTTGCCGAGCTCCCATTCGTATTTGAACAGGACTTTCAAATAGCCTTTGAGCCTCTTGCAAAACTCTTCGGGGGATTCGCCAGCTTGGGGCTGATTTTGCCGGATAGCGCTGTTTCCGGGCGTTCGCCATACCGTTCTGGCCTTGCATGGCCCATTTTCCGTGATTGCGGACGCGCGGCATCCGCCGCTTGCGCGG
>CANJJI010000212.1 GCA_947474545.1 Beijerinckiaceae bacterium
CGCAAGCGGCGGATGCCGCGCGTCCGCAATCACGGAAAATGGGCCATGCAAGGCCAGAACGGTATGGCGAACGCCCGGAAACAGCGCTATCCGGCAAAATCAGCCCCAAGCTGGCGAATCCCCCGAAGAGTTTTGCAAGAGGCTCATATCAATCTGGCTTTACCGGTCAGATTGCGCCGACGTCTTGCCGCCGTGTTGATAACGCCCGAAATGCACGCCTTGCATCATTCAGCATTTCAACCCGATACCGATAGCAATTTTGGCAGGCTGTTTTCAGGCTGGGACCGGCTGTTTGCGACGTTACGCGATCAGAGCTCCACGGGGACGGCACATTTTGCCTTGGGCCTCGATGATATTTACAGCGCCAAGGCGGACAGCCTCGCTGCCATGCTGTTAAACCCGCTCGAGCCCGCATCAGAAAGCGCGCGGTACGATTCCGGGCCCCTTGCCTTCCGCTCGCCACCTGTGTGAACCTGTCCAGCGCCATACGTGCGGGAGGAAGATATGCAGCGAACCAGGCCCCCTTTTCGCGCCGATCATGTCGGCTCCTTTCTGCGCCCTGCTGAACTCAAAGCGGCGCGGGAGAAAAGATCGCGCGAGGAAATCACGGCTTTCGAACTCAAGTCCATTGAGGACCGCGAAATCGAGAAGCTGATCCGCAAACAGGAGGAGATCGGTTTGCAGGCCGTGACAGACGGAGAATTCCGCCGCAGCTGGTGGCATCTGGATTTTCTCGAAGGACTGGATGGCCTTGAAGGCTATGAGATGCAGCAGGGCGTCGCTTTCGCCGGCATGAACACGCGCGCCTGGGGCGTGCATGCCATCGGAAAGATCGGCTTCACGGATCACCCCATGATCGAACATTTCCGCTTCGTGCAATCGCATACGCGCGCGATGCCCAAAATGTGCATTCCCTCGCCATCGTCACTCTTCGGACGCACCGGCCGCACTGCCGTGCCGGAAAAGATCTACCCGAACCTCGACAATTTTTTCGCCGATATGGGCGCGGCCTATGCCAAGGCCGTGCGCGCCTTTGCCGATGCCGGATGCCGTTATCTGCAACTCGATGAAGTCTTCATCGCCATGCTCTGCGATCCCCAGTATCGCGCCCAATGGAAGGAGCGCGGCTTCGAGCCTGAAGCTTTGGGCCGCATATATGGCGAACTCATCAACAAGGCGATGTCGGACATACCCGGCGATATGACAATCACCATGCATCTGTGCCGTGGCAATTACCGCTCAACATTCATGGGCTCTGGCGGCTATGAAGCCGTGCAGGATGTTCTGTTCAACCAGATCAAGGTGCACGGCTATTTCATGGAATATGATAGCGACCGCGCAGGCGGTTTCGAACCATTGAAGCTCGTACCAAAGGACCGCAGTATTGTTCTTGGTCTCGTGACATCAAAGACTGGTGCATTGGAATCAAAAGACGAAATCAAACGCCGCATCGAAGAAGCCTCCAAATACGTGCCTCTCGACCAGCTCTGCCTTTCTTCACAATGCGGTTTCGCCTCTACGGAAGACGGCAACACCCTCACCGAAGCCGAGCAGTGGGCGAAGCTCGCGATGATCGTGGAAATCGCAAAAGAGGTTTGGGGCTGAGTTAGGCGGCCACGCTGAAACCGCGGAGGCTGCCTTCATCAATCACTCTTGCAATTGTGCCGTTGGCCTTGGCTTCAGTAACCAGAGCGCTCACGAAGGCCAGCAAGTCCGGACGGCCCTTTCTGATCGCTATGCCAACACGGTTCACGCCGAAGGCATCGTCGAGAACACGTGATCCCGGCAATTCCATCGAATAGTCGAGCAAGACATCACGGGGGGAAGCGAAGACGTCGGCTTTGCCGTCACGCAGAATTCCAAACGCCTCTTCCGGCAATTCCGCGCTGACAATTATTGCCTGCTTTACCTGCGGCTTGAGCGCCAATGCCGAGGCATGGTTGTCCATGATGACAATGCGTGTGCCTGGCTTGTCCGCATCGGCGATTCTCTTCACTGGCGAACCGGAGGGCACAAGATAGGTATAGTCGAACTGAAACATTGGCGGCGTGAAATCCACTTTCGCCTGACGCCCCGGCTCGATACCGAAGAACGCCAGATCAATCTCGCCGCACAGCAAAGCGTCCATCACACTGGAAGGCGTCGGATAACCGGTAACTTCGGGCTTCACTTTGAGACGTTCCGCCAGCAGCCTCGCCATGAGAATACCGACATAGCCAGTGCCATGCCCGTGCATTTCGCCCGTCGCAGCATCGATAGAATATTGCGGCAGAAAAAGCGCGGAGTGGATTTTTGCCGCCTTTTTGATGTCCCTCAATTCATCATTGTTGGACCCGGCCTGATATTCATTCATCTGATTTCCTCACACGGCATCATTTTGCCTCGCAGTCGTTCATTTTGGCGATCACGTACGCCATGGGACTCTGGTCCCGACTGTGAAACCCTATCACACAAGCGCGGTTCCACTCATCCGGATCAAGGCGCGCCGTATCCATTACATGTCCTGTCTGGCCACCCTGCCTCTCCAGAAAAACCCCGGTTTGTGTGTCCATTTTCGTCAAGAAAGGGATGAATAGCTTTCAGTTCATTGACATATTCAGCCGAACGAAGCGAAAAGACCCGGGCATCAAGCCCTTTCAGATTGTTTTGCGCCTGCAACATATCAAATACGCTGGTCCATTTCCCGCGCAATATATTCCGCCTTGCAGAAAGGCGCCCCCCTGCCCGTATTAAAGGAGCGATACTCGCCTGCCCATTCATAGACATCCTGCAAGAGTTAGCGATGAAACCGGCGGTAGCCTGCAACTGAAATGGGAATGTTTTGGGGGAGCATTTCGAGGCGGTTGGCGGAATGAGCCCGTTCGAATTCTTCAAGTTCTGTCAAATCCCGAACGTCCTCCTTGTTCTTGAGAACATCCCAACCCGGGTAACAATAGGGATGCTGCTTCAAGTCGACAAGAACCCTTTTAAGCGGCGCTTTTCGCGGCATAATTCGGTAATGCGGGCGGGCCTCTCTTCAGGCCCCAGCCGCTCCGAGTCCATCTGCTCAAGCAGTAATTCTTCCTCCGCAGACAGATACATATTCACGCAAGCGAGCGAAACACGCACCCCGGGACGGCGGAGGAGGATTTCCGCAAGTTCCTCGTCGATCAACCGCAGCAGCGGCTTTTGATTGGAGGCAACATCGTCCATTCCAATTCTCCACAGGCGATTCATAGCATTTTGGAGCCGCCCAAGCACCACTTCAGGAGGCGGAATCCCCCGCCTTCGCCAGTGCGTCAAACTTCATCAATTGGCGCAGCAGACCTTCGAATTCCCCAAGTGGAACCTGATTGGGACCATCGGAAAACGCATTGGCAGGATCATCATGCGTTTCGATGAAGACACCGGCAACGCCTACAGCCACAGCGGCGCGCGCGAGCACCGGCACAAATCTGCGCTCGCCACCGGATGACGTGCCCTGCCCGCCCGGTTGCTGCACTGAATGCGTCGCGTCGAAGATCACGGGCGCCCCGGTTTGCTCGGCCATGATCGGCAACCCGCGCATGTCTGAAACCAGCGTATTATAGCCGAAGCTCGCGCCGCGTTCGGTCAGCATCACATTGGCATTGCCCGATCCGGTGACTTTTGCAGCAACATTTTTCATATCCCAGGGCGCGAGAAACTGTCCCTTTTTCACATTCACGACGCGCCCGGTCTTCGCCGCAGCAATCAGCAGATCAGTCTGGCGGCACAAGAACGCCGGAATTTGCAGCACATCCACTACGCCAGCGACAGCTGCGCAATGTTCATTCTCGTGCACATCCGTCAGAACGGGCATACCAAACTTCGCCTTTATTTCGGCAAAAACCGGCATCGCCTCTTCAAGACCCATGCCGCGCTTGCCGGTCAGGGATGTTCTGTTGGCCTTGTCGAAAGAAGACTTGTAGACAAGGCCGATGCCAAGCCGCTGCGATATATCTTTCAGCGCACCGGCCATTTTCAACGCATGCTCGCGGCTTTCCATAGCGCACGGGCCAGCGATGATAGATAGCGGAAGCTTGTTCCCGAAGTGAACGCGGCCCGAGCCTTCTCCGGCGGAAACGACAGCATTGGCTTGCATGAAAATTCCGATCTTTACTGACGCCGGTTGTTAAACTGCGGCTCTATGCGTGCAGCCGTTCCGCCTGACGCCTCAACCAGGCACCAGTGGCTAGGCCTTGGACCATAGCCTTGCGGTTCGCGCCGGTCGCATACCGGCCAGCTGTCGCGGCATTCGTTATCGCTATTATAGGTGGGCCCGGAACGGGCGGCAATCGAAGTAGTCCGGCTAAAGGCGTTATTGCAGAAACCCGCGCTGAAATGCTGCGCACATTCAGCGGCATTGGCAACAATGTGTCCACCTTGGCAAACCGGTTGCAGAAACAGCCAGAGCATGCCCGCAGCACAGGCCGCAACAAATCCAAAAACCACAACCTTCATTGGCTCTCAACCGGCAATGACGTGCGGCAGAAACCGCGACCGGTCCGTGGTAATCAGCCCGGCATCCTCACGCAAGCCCATTCCACAGGCTTCTTCCCCCACTATCCAGCTTCCGATCACGGGATAGCGGCCATCGAATTGCGGTAATGGGGCCAGCGCCTGACGGATATAACCCTCTTCGCCATAATTTCCGCCAGAGCGGCCAATCACGTTCTCGCCGTCCACGAGAAGAATGTTTGCGCCCTCGCGTGAATAGATCGGCTTCTTCGCAAACCGGCTGCCAAGCGCCGACTTCGCGGGATCTTCCTCAAAATAGGCTGGCAGAAGATTGGGATGATTGGGCGCAAGCTCCCAGAGGTAGGGCAGCAAACCCTTGTTGGAGAGAACGGCTTTCCATGGCGGTTCCACAAAGCGTGTACGCGCCATCGCCGGAGAATTTCCGAATTCGTCGGCAAAAACCCATTCCCAGGGATAAAGCTTGAACATCCATTCGATCGGACGATCAGCCATATCGACAAAATAACCGTCACTGCGCAGACCAATCTGCTCCACGGTCAGCATGTCTGTGCCGTGGCCAGCCTGCATCGCGCAATCGGCGATATAGGCGATGGTGCCCTTATCCTCTTCCGATCCAGCCAGAGAGGCCAGATGCAGGAATTGGCGGGGTGACATCGCCTTGAGACGGGCGATCAGTTTCTCATGGATGGAGTTGAACTGGTCCGCCTTTTCCGGCAGCACTTTGCGGGCAATGTTGTCTTCCAGCCAGACCCATTGAAAGACCGCAGCCTCGTAGAGCGAGGTCGGCGTATCCGCATTGTATTCCAGCAGCATGGCCGGCCCTTTGCCATCGTAGGCAAAATCGAAACGGCCATAGAGCGTAGGGTCGCCGCGCTTCCAGCTCTCAGCAATCAAATTCCATTGTTGTTGCGGGATCAGCAATTGTTCCAGAATTTCCGAACTACCGACAGCCCGGCTGGCGAACTCCATACAGAGCTGTGCAAGTTCAACACTTGGCGCTTCAATGTCTTCCTCGATTTCCCGCAAGGAAAACTCATAATAAGTTTCATCATCCCAATAGGGCTCGCCGCCGATGGAATGGAAATTGAACCCCAGCTCTTCTGTACGCGCGAGAAAATTAGGACGCTGGGTGCATGTTTTCCGCCGCATGGCGTTCTCCCGCAAAGCGATCAGAACAGTCTGCGCAAGATGATAGCGGCAGATCCTTTACTGGATAATGCTGCACCAGGATTCGCGCCAGTGTATTTTCAGAGGATTTCAAAGGGCGCGGTACCGTTCGATCGTACGCCGATCAGAACGTAACGCCCGAAATCGCCTTAGCCGCCAGACCCGCTGACGCCTGCAGAACGAGCGGCCGCCCCCATACCCCCGCGTGACGTGGAATTGGCTGCCGCTGGTGCGGCGCTGGCCGGGGCAGACGCAGGGGCGGGCGCCACAGCCGGAGCAGGCCTGACCGACGCAGGAGGCGCAGCGGCCGAAGCTTTCCCTGGCGTGATAATCGGGATCACCACGAGGCTGCGGCCACCCGAACCCCGCCTGCTTGAATCAGAATCTTTGTCTTTGGCTTGGCCGTCTTTGACCTCAGATACGCTGTCCTGCGGATCAACTGGCCGGACACCTGCCGCACGTCCGATCCCCGGAATACTTTCAATGGGTTCCTTGGGCTGAACTTCCGCCACGCGAAAGCTGTTCGGCCCTTCGCTCATATCCGAATAGAGCGGAACACCTTTGAACGTACCCTGTGGCGTCTGCCCAAAAAAATATCCGGTCATCACAGGAGCCAATTGCAAAACCGCGATTGCGCGCTGATTTTTCGCCCTGAAAGGGAATAAATCGAGGCATCCGGGTCCGAACCTGGCATGGTGTTTCCACGACAAATCACCAACAGGCGAGTGCCTCGAAATGCCTCTGCGCGAGACGCTA
>CANJJI010000213.1 GCA_947474545.1 Beijerinckiaceae bacterium
CGGCCTCTTCCAGGCCGCCAAGCGCAAGGCCCGCGGCTACAAGCGTTTCGCAACAATGCGCACCGTTCTGTTCCTAATCGCCGGAAAACTCGACTTCGCCCAAATCAAACCCCAGGCTCTGTAACCCACTCGAAATTTAAATGAGCCCTTTAATTACTGAGGGACGCGCCATGTGGATACCTTAACTATGTAACTGAAGAAGATAACGTTATTGGCTTAAAAAGCAGCAACTGATTTCCAGCAACCATCAACGTCCGACTTCATATTGTGCATGAGGACAAAGCCTAAAAGTGTTTTGCCTCCCAGGCGCAACGAATATACCAGCGCACAACATGCCTAATATTCGTCAACATTCAGTTAGGGTTATTTTTATTGGTTGTGTCAATCTCGTGCCCCTTGCAGCGTATCACTATACGTTGCCAGCCTCTGTGTTTCAAATTGTATTGATTTCAAATGCTTTTTTAATCCCCACGAAGATCTCGATCCGAAAATCACGATTCGTTGAACTTGTTTTGAACGACGGGATGCTGAGGACTTGAAATTGTTCAGGACTGAGGCTTTGGCTTCCGGCGCTCTGTCAGCACCAGATAGAGAGACGCTGCAATGATGAGCCCCATACCAGCAAAACTCCAGCTATTGGGTATTTCACCGAATAGAAAATAGCCAAGGACGGCCGCATAGACGACGCGCACATAATCGAGCGGCACCAGCGCTGTTGCGTCGCCCATTCCCAGCCCATGGGTGATTAGCGCCTGACCGCCCATCCCCATCGCGCCAATGAGGATCAACAACATCAATTCTGTTCCCGTCGGCATGATCCAGGTGAAGGCAGCAGGTAGCGCCGCGAAAAACGCGTTCCAGAAAGCATAATAGAACATGATCACTTTCGTGTTCTCTGTCGTCTGAAGGTTCTTGATCGCCACAACGACCAGTGCTGCAAACAATCCCCCCAGGGCGCCAATGAGAGCGTTGGGATCAAAGCCCGCCGTGAAGGGGCGGGCATAGAGAAGAACACCGAGAAAACCCACGCCGGCAACCGCGGCGCGCCGAAAGCCCACGACTTCCGAGAGAAAACACAGCGCCATCGGGATCATCCAGAGTGGCCGGGAGAATTGCAGCGCCAGCGAGTCCGCCAGCATCATGTGTGTGATGGTCCAGAAGAAGCAGGCATTGCCTCCGGCCCCTACGATGCCGCGAAAAAAATGTGCACCGGGCCGCCTGGTGCGCAGCGGTTCCATGAGATCGTTGCGAAACACCCAGATGACGCATACAAGGCCAACAAAAGACCGGAAAAACAAGATCTCAAACGGCGGCAGCCGCGATCCCAGAAATTTCGCCAGCGCCGCCATCAATACGAGGCCGAACGAGCCCAGTGAAACCAGAAACACCCCGCGCGCGAGTGTTGGCATTGCGGCCCACCGCGCATCGAGCGGAGCGCGCAGGCGGGTGAGCAAAGGGGAGGAGAGTTGCAAGGGCGTTTCCAGTTTATCGTCTTTGTTCGAGTGTCTATCGCATGCGATTGGACTCAAGTCATCCCTTCGCTTGCTTCTGCTCTGTCAGAACTAGATAGATCGACGCACTCACGATCAATGCCATTCCGACATAGCTCCACAGACCCGGCAATTCTCCAAAGATTATATAGCCCAGCACCGCGCCGTAGATGATGCGCGCGTAATCGAGCGGTATCAACGCACTTGCGTCTCCAGTCTTGAAGCCCTGCGTGAGCCAGGCCTGACCGACGATGCCCAGAAACCCGGTGACAAACAGATAGAATAATTCCATGAGCGTCGGCGTTTGCCAGACCCAGATAGCCGGGATGAGAATAAACACCACGTTCCAGAATGCGAAATGAAACACGATGACTTTCGTGCTTTCCGTTTCAGTCAGCTTTTTGACGGTGATGATAGCTGCCGCGCCAAACAGGGCGCCGGTTGCGCCAATCAGGACGTTGATGTCCACGCCGTCGCCGAAGGGGCGTGCGTAAACGACAATGCCGGCAAAGCCGACGAGGGCGATCAACATCCTGCGCAGTCCCACGCCTTCGCCCAATATCAGGAAAGCCAAGGGAATCGTCCACAGGGGACGCGAGAATTGCAACGCCATCGCGTCGGCCAGCAGCAGGTGCGTGATGGAGTAAAACAAAAAGGCGTTGGCAGCTCCCCCCAGAAACCCCCTGAGGATATGGAGCTTCAGTTTGGGTGTGCGAAAAGGCTCCAGCGGCTGGTGGCGAAAGAGTGGCAGGATCAGCAGCAAACCGATCGCCGAGCGGAACAATTGCACTTCCAGCGGCGAAAGCCGCTTGCCGAGATATTTCACAACGACAGCCATAGCCGTCAGCGCCACGGCGCCCATCGACACCAAAATGGCCCCGCGCACAAAGGGCGGCACAGCAAGCCAGCGTCTGCGCAATGGCTCTGTGAAAGGATCGATCGCTGCGCGCAGTGATCCCATCAAACACCGGGCGCAGTTGACGTGACGCCGCCGTCGACCACGAGCATCTGCGCGGTGACATAGGCGCTTTCGTCACTCGCAAAAAACAACGCGGCGTAAGCGACATCCCAGCCCGTGCCCATGCGGCGCATGGGGATAACCTTGTGCCGCTCGGCGGCATAGGCCTCAGCACTGGTATAGCCTTTATAAGCGTAACTCGGTTTGCCGCCGATATCGCGGCGGATGAAGGGCGTGTCGATATAACCGGGCAGCACACAATTGGCGCGTATGCCCTTGCCGGCATAGTGAAGCGCGATGTTTTTGGTCAACTCATTCAAGGCGCCCTTGGCTGCTGAATAAACCGCAGTCGGCGTGTTCAAATGGCGCAGCGAGGAAATCGACGAGATATTGATGATGGAGCCGCCCCCTTGCGCCTCCATGTGAGGCACGACAGCCTTGCAGGTGAGCATCGCAGTGGTGACGTTGCGCGCAAGCGTCGCATTCCAGTCATCCAGCGTCATATTACCCAGATGTTTGCCCGTGCCGGAGCCGCCGACATTATTATGCAGAATGTCGATGCGTTCGAATGCCTGGAGCGCCGCTTCGACAACGCGCGCAACGTCGGCTTCCAGCGTCATGTCGCCGGAGAGCGCGATCGCCGCACCACCAGCTTTCGTGATAATATTTGCGGTTTCCTGTGCGGCGTCCAGCCGCCAGTCCACGACAGCAACCTTTGCGCCTTCACGGGCATAGAGAACAGCCGCAGCCTTGCCGTTTCCCCAGCCCGGTCCGATAGAGCCGCCGCCGATCACCAATGCGATCTTGCCAGCGAGGCGTCCGCGCCCCGGCATTGTTTCCATTTCAGGCGGCATGGCGGTCCCCACTTGGCTATTGTTATGCTTTGCTAAGCGATTATAGTCTGACGATGAAAAAAGCGATGGGGAATTTGCCTTTGCAAAAGACCATTTTGGGGAGCTGTGAGAATGAATAACAAGGTTATCGTCACCATTGCGCCAACTGGCGGCATGGCGCCACGCTCTGCCAGCCCGCATTTGCCGTTGCAGCCGCAGGAAATCGCCGATGATGTCTATCGCTGTTACAACGCTGGCGCGAGCGTGGTCGCCGTCCATGCACGGCGGCCGGACGATTTGTGCACCTGCAATCCCGAGATTTATAAGGACATCAATGCGCGCATCCGCAGCAAGTGCGACATTGTCATTAATAACTCGACCGGTGGCGGCATCAATGGCGATATGGTGCGCCAGGCGCCCAACGGCTATTACGAGATCATGTTCGAGGAACGCCTCAAAGGCATGGAGGGCGGCGCTGAGATGTGTACGCTCGATCCGACCACGATCATTGCGACCTACGAAGGCAAAGAGATATTGATGAACACTTCGCCCGAGCGCGTAAAGCAGCTCGCTCAGGGTATGAAGGATCGTGGCATCAAGCCGGAATGGGAAGTCTTCAGCCCCACGCATCTGCTGCAGGATGTCACGCGCTGCATCAACGCAGGTTTTGATGAGCCACCCTATTTCATTAATTTCGTTCTGGGCGTCGACCGGGGATTTCAGGGCGCTATGCCCTATTCGCCTAAAATCCTGCAACAGATGGTGGAGCTGATGCCGAAGGACGCCATCTTCAACGTCAGCGCCGTCGGGCCGGCGCAGCTGGAAGCCGGCATCATGTCCATGCTGCTTGGCGGACACGTGCGTGTTGGACTGGAAGATAATCTGTATTATTCACGCGGCCGCCTTGCGACCAATCTCGAACTGACCGAGCGCATCGTCCGCATCATCCGTGAAATGGGCCTTGAGCCGGCAACGCCTGCCGAAGCGCGACAGATCATGGGGCTGCCGAGGCGGAAGGCGGCCTGAGTTTTCATCCGTAAGGCGTGTAAGACCCATCGGTATGTATCTGCCAGCTCTTCATGCCCGACTTCGCGATCACCGTATGGCCCTCTTTGGCCTTGGCCACGAGAAGCTTGAACACCAGTTCGTTCTTGCGCCAGGCCATGGGCGTCGCCGGATCGACGACCGCCTGATATTCGTCTGAATCGGGATCTATCTGAATGATTGTGCCAGTCAGATCAGGCCGCAGCTTCGGGCCAAGTTCGCGCTCCTGCAGCCATTCGCATTCATAGTCCCGGCACACTTGCGGCCGCCGGTGATAGATCTTGCAGCCCTTGCCGACCTTGCAATGCTGGCAAAGGGGCCCGGGCTCCTTGTTGAGTTCTTCGATCCACAGAACCTTGCAGCACATCGTGCAGGGGCCGCAGCTTTTGCCGGGAATGGAAGCCATGATGATCGCTCGCAAGCCATAAGAAAACGAGCGGCGAATCGCTCCGCCGCTCCTTTGACTTCACCGCCTTTGTGTTCGCCAATACAATGGGCGTTCCAGCTTATCCCACGTTTTTCGCAGTCATGGGCCAATCGGCGGGCACGATTACTTCCAGATCAACTTCTCCGGATCGAGCTTGGTCTGATACAGGCCAAATTCATTGCCAACATCGATATAGACCTTGAGGTCGGCAGGCGTGGCGACAATAGACAGTCCGGTAGGCGCCTTGGCAGACGTAAATCCAAACGCCTGTTTCTCCATGGCGCTGGCTTCTGCCCAGTTTGCGCTCATCCATTTGTCGGTTTCTACTAGTCCCGCCCGGAACCCTTCGATGGTCTTGCGGTTGGCGTCAGCCCATTGCCGCGTGGCGATATAGCAAATCATCAAAACGTCGGCGTACATTTCGGCGAAAAAGTCGGACACGATCTTGCCCTGACCGCTTTCGACAATGCGGCTGCGGATGGGATCAGTCACGACAGCTGCATCGACAACGCCGCCTTTGAGCATGTCGGGCATGGCGGGAAATTGCGCCTCGATCATTTTGACCTCGCGCAAATCAACGCCACGATCCTTCATCCATTTGCGTACGAAAATGTCCATCGTGCTGTTTAGGCCGGCCACGGCAATTTTCTTGCCCTTGAGATCGCCAGGACCCGAGTAGTTGAAATCACTACGTACAGCCAGGCCGATTTTGGATTGCTCCCTGACATGGCGTGAGCCGCCGCTGACTAGAACAAGGTCGAGCCCACCATCCACCGCAGCCAGCAAAACCGGAATGGTTGCCGCGCCGATCTGGATGGAATTGGACACAAGCCCCGGCGGCGTATGCACGATGATCGGCAATTTGACTGCGGTGACATCGACGCCATGTTTGGCGAAGAGGCCCTTTTGCGGTCCCACGACAATCGGCGCAAAATCAGAGGCCGTCACATGGCCGACAGAAATCTTCGCGTTTTGTGCAAACGCCGGATTCAATGCGCCCAGAAATGGCAGTGAGGCTGCGCCGAGAAGCGCGTTACGGCGAGTGATCTGCATGTTGCCCTCCCTGTGAATGTTTAGGCTCAGTGTGAGCCGCCGCCGTGAAGCCATGCCAGCCGCCAACGGCTGCGGCGAGTTCCACCTTACGAACGTGTGAGGTTTCAGCTTCGGTTTTCTGGGCTTTCAGTTTCAGCGCCAACTGTGACTTCCCCCCCAGAATTCGCGGGGAGGTTAGCAGATTGCGGGCAGACGGCAATCAGGGATCGATATTCTATGTTTCCCAGGCAATGCCGGACAAAAAGCGGTAGACGTAGCAAGACGCCTGTCTCCCGGCGGGCTCCACCAGCCCTTGCTGGAGGCCGGCCAGAGGGCGGGGCGGGCCTTTGAGAGCTTTTTGAACGGGGAAGTTTTTCGCCGATCGCAGTTAAGGGTAATGAATCCTATTGACAAATATTTTCCTATATCTTATGTTCCCGCTTCGTTCGTTTTCACGCAGACCGCCAATCATTCGCATGATGTATTTTCAAACCACCATCGCTCTCAACAAAAAGCTCCTTCTCGGCATGGTCGCGCGGCTCTACATGCTGCTGGGCGCGGGCATTGGTCCTTCGCGAATTTCCTTGGAAATGC
>CANJJI010000214.1 GCA_947474545.1 Beijerinckiaceae bacterium
TCAACCGCAGGCGACTGCTCGAGCCTATCGGCAACATCCCGCCTGCAGAAGCCGAAGCAAATTACTACGCAGCGACTGCTGCCATGGACAATCTATCCATAGCCGCATAATTTAAACCAAAAAGCCTCCGGCAATCCCGGGGCGGTTCACTCTCGAATACCATCTGGATTATGAGATTTGGATGCTTAATCGCAGCTACGAACTCATTACCACCGTACCTGCAAAACTTCAGGAAGCGGGATTCGCCGAAGACGATGTCCTAGCAGCGGAAAACGCAATGAAGGAGGATTTCTGTATTCATGCACGTTTGCTGCTGGAGTTCTTTACCAAAAAGTCCACGGGTATTGATTCTGCGATTGTGTTTGCCCCAACCTATAAACCGCCGGAACTGCCGGTAGATCTTAATCGTAAGCTTAACAATCAAATTGCCCATATCATCTATACCCGTAAGCAGCCCGAGGCGGACATGATCGACGGGAAAGACAGGAACACCCTTTTGGCGTGGATTGATACGGAATTGCGCGCATTCAAGGCGGCCCTGCCCGCACCTTATGATAAGACCAAAATACGTGACGTTGATTTGTCCCTGACAAAAGTAATTCAGGCGGGCTCCGCCTTTTCAGCGACGAATCACACCCAGGCCGTCAGCACGTCATTCAACCCCACGCCCCCGGCTGCCGGCGGAACGCTGGTGTATGGCACCGGGACTGGTAAGCTTAATCCGATGGGGCCAACAGGGGCCACCTCGTCTTCCCCGCCAAAGCAAAGTTAAACCGCGCCGTGCTTCGCACCCCCACCCGCCCGGCCCGATTGGCGCGGGACGCTTGCGGAGACCATGGGCGCTTTACTCCCCAGCGTTGGAGCCTCTGCACTGCCACCGAATCAGGACTGGCTCTTTTCTGGCTCCGCACCTGCTGCCACCGGGCGTCATATGGTGCGTTTTGCCGCCACACAGAGCAACTGCGAAGTACCTGAAGTAACTGATTTTGTGAATATTACCTTGCTTCACACGGGAGGGGTCACAGGTTCAATCCCTGTCGCGCCCACCATTTTTGCAAACTTAGCACCATTTGAGCGGCGGTATCTCACAAACCAAACAACCGCTCGGCATTGCCGTGTGCGATGCGCTCCCTGTCTTCCGGGCTGACGGGGATGTGATCCAGGAAAGCACGCGCCTGCGGCATGGATTGATAGGGATAGTCAGCCGAGAACATGATGCGGTCGACACCGCCAAGCTCCAGCAGGAGGTTGAGGAACGTCGGCTGATAGTTCATGCCGGAAAAGGTGTAGTGCACATTGTGCTTGAGATAATGCAGGATCGGATGCTGCAGTCCCGTCACATGCTTGGGCAGGACTTCAAACCGCTGGAAGAAGAAGGGCAGGCCTTCACCCATGTGGCCGATCACAAATTGCAGTTTCGGGAACCGGTCAAAGACGCCGCCGCAGATCACGCGGATGATATGAACCGCCGTTTCGATATGCCAGCCCCAGGCGCCGCCGGAGAGCATGTCGGTCACCATCGGCGAGAAACCGCCATATGAAATATCGATAACCTGTTGGGGCGGCGGTGTCGGATGCAGATAAATGGGCGCATTCAACGCTTCAGCAGCTTCCAGAATCGGCCAGTAAAATTTGTTATCGAGATAGCGACCGCGATTATGGCCGTTAATAACGAGGCCCCGGAAGCCCGGCTGCTTCATCCGGCGCTCCAGTTCCTCGACAGCCTGTTTGGGCGCGCTGGTTGGCACGGATGCAAAGCCGGTAAAACGGGTGGGATGCCGGTTGATTGCGTCGCCGAGATAATCATTGGTTATGCGCGCCATCGCAATGGCGTCGTCAGCTTCCATTTGTTCCACACCGGGCGCGGATAACGACAACATCTGCATGTCGATCCCCGCTGCATCCATCTCGGAAATCCTGAAAGTGTCGACATCGCAGAGCCTGTCCAGCACTTGCAGGTAGCGGCCGCCCATCTTGTCGGCGCGCTCCTTGACGAAGCGCGCAGGGCCGGCAAAAAATTCGGGCGTTGCAAAATGTTCTTCAAGCGTAATTGTGCGCATGTCCTGTTTCCTCCGGGATTTATTGTGATTATTTACGGCGTCATGGGCCGCTGTCAGGGTGCGGCGATCTTGCCCGCTTTCAGTCCGATGAATTCTGCTGTGCGCCGGATTTCTTCCATCTGTCCTTCGATCGATTTCTGGAAAAACGCCGCTCCGCCCGGCACGACCATCTGGCCCGTTGCCTCGATCTTTTGCTTGATCGCGGGTTCATTGGCGGCGCGCACGACATCTTCGCCAATCTTTGCACGCAATTCGGCAGACTGAAGTTTCGTTCCAAACAGGCCTGCGAGCCCTTCATAAGACATGGAGGGAACGCCCTGCTCGTCGCAAGTCGAAATACCGGCGAGGCCCGGAAAGCGCTGACTGTTTGTCACTGCGATCACGCGCACTGTACCCCCTTCAACAGCTGGCTGAACGATTGCGTAGGCCGTAGACAAAAACTGGATGCGTCCGGTCGAGGCATCGTTCACTGCATCAACGATATTGCGATAGGGCACTTTGGTAATCTCAAGTTTTTCGGCCTTAACGAACCGGTCGAACGTGATTTCGGAAATGCCGGGGACGAGCGCTGCGTTCAGTTTGCCGGGGTTATCCCGCGCCCATTTCACAAATTCCGGCATGGTTTTGACCGGACTTGATGCTGGCACTGCGACCACGGCAATCGTGACGGTGGCCTGAGCTATCGGCAGAATGTCACGTGTGAAATTATAGGGCACGGTCTCCATCTGATAGGGATGCACCGTGAAGGTCGCAGCCGCTCCATAGAAGAGAGTGTGGTTGTCGTTGGCTTGCAGCAATCCATTGATTGCAGTGAGGCCATTGCCGCCGGGCCGGTTTTCTATGACAACCGGCTTGCCCCACACCTGCTGCAATCTGTCGGCAATCAGCCTTGCGCCTATATCCGCGCCTGACCCGGCGCCGAGCGGGACAATGATTTTTACGGCTCGTTCCGGCCACGCGGTTTGTGCACTCGCCGGGCGCACAAGTGTCAGCGACGCAACGCCCGCCAAGACAGCACGTCGCGAAATTACATTATCGCCCATGAGGCCGCAATCTACGTCCTTGAACCGCATGTCTCACTCCCCTTGCTTTTGGCAGCCATGCGCGGACTTCAAGCTTTCGCCAGGCCGCGTCTTGATTGGCGGTAAATCTGCCCCGGCAGCCAAATTTTAGCAAGTGAAGCGCGCCTGTGCGAAGATTTCAAATGATATTATAATTAGTCGCCAAACTCACGACAGGCGCAGGCCGCGCTATGTATCGCTTAACCGCAATCCCTGATCTGCGAGACTATGCATCGCTTCACGAGATCTTGAGCGCGCGTGAGTTGCGCCGGAGTCATTTGTTGCAGAATTCCATCGTGGCGCAGTTTGGCTGCCTCAAAGCCGCTACGCATGGCGATTTCCGCCCACATTTTTGCACGCGGCAGGTCTTTTGCTACGCCCTGACCTTCTGCGTAGATTGTGCTCAATGTATATTGGGCTGCGAAATGTCCATTGGCTGCAGAGGCGCGATAATGTTTGATGGCTTCCACCATATTCTGCTTCACGCCGTAACCGCGCGCATAGAGAATGCCGATATTATATTGCGCTACGGCATAATCCTGGGCGGCGGCGAGTTTGTACCAGCGTAAAGCCTCGGCATAATCACGTTTCACGCTCAGGCCCTGCTGATATAAAAATCCGAGATTGTTTTGCGCTTCCGCGAAACCCGTTGCGGCCGCCTTACGATAATAGTCCATGGCTATGGCCTGATCGCGTTTAACGCCAAGGCCATAGAAGTGAAAGGACGCAAGGCCATTTAACGCCGCCGGTTCGCCCGCCGCCTCTGCCATCCGGTACCATTTCAACGCTTCGGCGAAATCGCGCGCGATCCCAAGACCCTTGGCATAGAAAGATCCGATGGCGGCCTGCGCCTTCGCATTGCCCTGACCGGATGCTTTCCGATAATATTGCAATGCTTCTGTATAATTGAGCTTCACACCGAGGCCATGCTCGTAGAGCGTGCCGATGTTGTAATTGGCCATCGGCTCATCTGCAGCAGCAGCCCGGAGATACCAGGCCATGGCTTCATTGTAATCGCGCGAAACGCCAAGACCATTCTGATACATGAAGCCGATATTGTTCTGAGCGGCGGGATAATCCTGATCGGCTGCGAGCCGGTAGTATTTCATCGCCAGTCCATAATCCTGCGGGACGCCGAGGCCGTTTTGGTAGATGTGGCCGATCCAGGCCTGGGCATCGCGATTGTTCTGTGTGGCGGCCTGCATCATCCAGGTGAGCGCGGAGCCATAATCCTGCGCTGCGCCCAGGCCGCGCAGGTCGAGATAACCAAGCGCGAATTGTCCCTTTGCATCGCCCGCATCTGCTGCCTGACGGTAATATTTGCGCGCTTCGGTGTAATTGACTGCGACGCCCGCGCCCAATTCATAATTACGTCCGAGATAGAATTCGGCCAGTGCTGGCGCACCGCCCGCGCTTTCAAGCGATGGCTGCAGGAGATATTGCAGGTCCTTCTTGAGCAACGGCTGCGCCGGTTCCACATCCTGCGCCCGCGCGGGTGCGGCGGCGCCCCAAAGCAGGCTGGCCGCAAATAAAATCCGGACGCTTGTGTACACGTTGCCCATGGCTTCCTGGCGGCCTGATTATCAACCCGATAAACAGGTCCCCTGCATTTACAGGAATGGGCGGGGTTCGCCCATGCGCTTTGTGTCTATTCGGCGCATTGCACGGCCTGGATACAACCTTCCGGCCCGACTGTTACAATTCCGACATGCTGATGCCATATCAGGTCAAAGCTTGGACAGAGGCCGGACTTCAGACGTGGTGAAACGCCCGACGTTAACCAAGTCAGCAAGTCCGCGGTCATTCAGACGGCCAAAGGCTGCTAAATCCTTAACGCCGCATTTCGCTGCTGTAGCGCCTGTGGTAAGGTAAACAGGTCAGGTGCGGCAGTGCCCTAGCTCTGCAGAGTACCTGATTTGCCGCGAAAAATTTTATTTGGGGTCCTATGGACGACGCAACGACAACCGCAGAGCCGGAAGATTCAAACAAGCCGGAAGAGATATAGTCAAGCCAAAGCTGGACTACGGCCTGCGTGCGCTCACGGGCATCGCCGGTTTCTACCGTATCGCGGCGGACCCGATCGCGCTCGGGCGCGAACTTGCTTTGGGTGAGAAGCAGTCTGACGAGCGTGATATCCTGCGCGCGGCCAATCTGGTCGGCATCAAGGCCCGGGCAGTTCCAATCAAGAACCTCGATCGCCTCAAGCAGATTCCGACGCCTGCCATCGTTCAACTTAAAGACGGCGCCTATATGGTCTACGGCGGCGCTCTGCCGTCCGGCGGCCACCGCCTCGTTGACCCTGTCACCCGCCGCGATGAAGAGGTGGATGGTGAGGAGATCTTCAATCGCATCGAGCCGCGCGCCATCCTTGTCGCGCGCAAATGGGGCGGCGCCGGCGCCGATCCGCGCACTTTTGGCTTCCAGTGGTTCGTGCCTTCAATCTGGCGCTATCGCAAGCCGCTTATGCATGTGTTGCTGGCGTCTTTTTTCATCCAGATTTTTGCGCTTGTCACACCGCTGTTTTTCCAGGTCGTGATCGACAAGGTGCTGCAGCACAACAGCTATGACACGCTCTATGTCATCATCATCGGACTGGTTGTGATCGGGCTGTTCGATGTCACATTGCAATATCTGCGAACTTACGCGCTCTCGCACACCACCAACAGAATTGACGTTGAACTGGGCCAGCGGCTGTTTCACCACATGCTGCGTCTGCCTCTCGGCTATTTCGAAACGCGCGCGGCCGGCCAGACTGTCGCGCGTATTCGCGAGCTTGAAAATATCCGCGCGTTCCTGACCGGACAGGGGCTGTTTTCTGCACTCGACCTGTTTTTCACTTTCGTCTTTTTCGCGGTTCTCTTCTTCTACTCGTGGAAGCTGACGATGATCGTGATGGCGTCGATCCCGCTGTATCTTGCGGTCGCCTTCCTCATCCGGCCAAGCCTGCGCGAGGCGATCAAGGAGAAATTCAATCGCGGCGCGCTCTCGCAACAGTTTCTCGTCGAAACCATGATCGGCGTGCAGACGGTGAAGGCGGCGGCTGTCGAACCGGTCATGCAGGTTCAATGGGAAGAGTGAACCGCCCCGGGTTTACCGGAGGGCAAAACTCTCGGAGAATTGCCCATTATGGAACAGACACAAAAGAAGAAGACCTCGAAGCCGTATTCCCCTGAGTTCCGCGAACGTGCGGTGCGGTTGGCGATGGAACACCGCGATGAGTATCA
>CANJJI010000215.1 GCA_947474545.1 Beijerinckiaceae bacterium
AACCATCGACGACGGCGCTCAACGCCAATAAGAACTTCCTGCCCCATAGCCGCACATCCCAGCAATCGACGTCGTTCACCACGACAATAACGGCGTCAGTTTAGAAATGCCGGCAGCAAATTAGAAGGCGGTCTCAATCGGGTGATTACTCATGATGTCGATGCCGGCCCGGCCATCCAATGTGTCATTTCCGTCGCCGCCCGACAAAGTGTCGTTGCCGGAATTCCCGTAAATGAAATTATCGAATTTGCTGCCGATAATGGTCAGCCCGGTATTGCCCGCATTTGCGTAAAGATATTCAATCTCGCTGTTGGTATCGAGTTGATAGCTGACAGTGGCGTAAAGCCGGTCTGCGTTGCCTTCACGCATATATTCCATGGCTAAATCATGCACATCATCTATGTAATAAATGTCATTTCCAAAACCGCCATACATCTGGTCTTTGCCTGATTCGCCATAGAGCCTGTCGTCCCCCCGGCCTCCATACAAAGTATCGTTTTCAGTCCCGCCATATATGCGGTCGTTACCGTCGCCGCCTTGCAGGACATCTTCGCCACCAAGGCCATAGAGACTATCGTTACCGCCGCCGCCATCGATCGTATTTTCAAAACCATTGCCTTTAAGCGAGTCAGCAAAGAGCGATCCTACCAACCCTTCGATGGATTGTAGAAAATCCCTGCCCGCTCCGGTTTCCTGCGCCCGCGTGGCCAGAAGGCTGACGGTCACGCCATTGGCGGCATCTTCATAGCTGGCGACATCGAATCCTTCGTCGCCTTGCAGCATGTCATTGCCATCGCCGCCGTCGAGTATGTCGTTGTCTGCGCCACCGCGCAAAATGTCGTTGCCGAATGAGCCGTAAAGCGTGTCGTCGCCGCCACCGCCTTCGAGCAGATCATCCCCGCCGGCAATCTGCGTGGTAAAGGCAAGGCCAGGCCCCGGATCGGAATGACCGGGCCCGCCCGGCTCTGTATTTATGAGATCGAGTGTTACGATAATTCCGCGCGAGGCTTTGAATTCCGCCTCGCCGCGCAGCACGTTGGCGCCATCATCGCCAATGAGATGATCGCTACCCATTGTGCCCGTAAGGTTTTCAATGGATGTATAGGTATCGCCCTGGGCTTTTCCTGTGTTGTCGGCGGAATTGCGCAGACTGGCCGTCAGGCCAGCTACAGGTCCGATTACCCTGACACTGCTCGATCCTCCATAATAGCTGGCGGTATCATTGCCAGCGCCACCATCAAGAGCATCCCCGCCCGCGCCGCCCGCCAATATGTCGTCGCCAGCATTGCCTGCGAGCGTATCGTTGAAACGAGTTCCCAACATTTCATCGTCGCCAAAGGCTCCGCCTACAACAAAGGCTTGCAATGCCTGGCCGGAATTGACGGTGACCAGCCGCTCGACACGGGAGATTTTGGTCCCGTCCGAAAGCGTGGTTACTTCATCCGAAGTGGTTGCCCCGCGCACAGATTGAAGCGTAGGTGCGTTGATTTGTACGAATGGCAGATCATCGCGCGAAAGATCGAGGATAAGCGTGTCAATTCCTGCGCCGCCATCAATGATATCGCCCGCGCCTGTGAAGAATGTCCCCGGCGTTGCGCCCGGGCTGAGGACGATGAAGTCGTTACCTGCGCCGCCATCTACGAAATCAGCGCCACCCCTGCCGTCGATATAGTCATTGCCCGCGCCGCCGAAAAGCACATCTGCTGGCATGTCCATCACATTGGTATAGCCGATCTGAATCCGTTCTCCGCCACCACGTACATTCGACGGCGTGAGAACATAATCACCGTTGGAATCGGTCTGATACAGGGGCTCAAGATGAAAGCGGGCATCAGCATCGCCGCCTACGAGGTGATCATCGAACGACGAGCCATTGACGGCTATGTGTTCAAAACCGGTGATGCGCGTACCGTCGGTCATGAAGGTTGTGAATGCGGGATCGTCCAGCTGGAGAAACACTTCAAAGAACTGATCGGAAAGATCGATGCTGAGCAAATCCTCTCCGGCGCCGCCATCTGCGGATTCAAGATAGCCGCCTTCGCCACGCGCGATATAGATCTTGTCGTTGCCGGCATTGCCGAAGACTTCATCAATGCCGCCGCCACCGCTCAAAATGTCGTCGCCCTTGCCGCCCTGAATGAAGTCGTCGCCGTCCCCGGCGAAAATCTGATCGTTGAACGCCTGGGTATTGGAGCCAACAAAGCTCATGCGCTCGACATTCTTCGCCGTGCCGCCGCCGGGCAGAGGAATAATATTGTTCGTACGCACAACGGAGAATGTCGAATGGCCTACGCCGTCAGGTATACCACGCTGCGTTGAAGCAACGCCGTTTGTCTGGAAGGTGAATTGCACTGCCGCGTCAGTCTGCTCGATAACGAGCATGTCGTTGCCCGCCCCACCATCAATTGTGTCCAGGCCATCGGTCACGATAATGTCGTCGCCAAGACCTCCGATTAATGTGTCCGCGCCGCCGCCGCCATTTATGACGTCATCGCCGCCACCGCCTACGATGATATCGCTGTAATCGCCGCCGTGGATGACATCGGTCACCTCTTCATTTGCAACGCCGTAGAATTCCAGTTGCTCGATGGAGCCAATTGCAGTTCCATCAGACAATTGATGGGCGCTGACCTGGATATCGCCAAAAACCGTTGGAAATATTGAATTGAACGTGTTGGTTTGATCGGTGAGGTCAATCAACATGCCAAAGCCGTCAACCGAACCCATGCCGGTGGTGGCGAAGAAGACAAGTGTATCGATGCCGCTGCCGCCGAGTACGAGATCAGGCGTCTCGTCCTGATGTACGATCAGCCGGTCGCTGCCGCCCTGCCCTGAAATAAAATTCTGACCGCCCCGTCCATCGATGACATCCTTGCCGGCGCCGCCGAGAATGAAATCGTTGTAAGCGCCGCCTTTGATATCATCATCGCCTGCGCCAGACTGGAAACTCACGCGTTCTATATCCAGAACCTGAGTGCCATCGGGGAGCAGAACGCCATCCAGAGTAAATCCAGGAATAAGCCCCTGAGCCGGAACAACTTGAAGAATGCCAGTTTCCTGGACATCGAAATTAATATCGCTCTTGAGACCCGAACGCGAGATAATCAATGTGTCAAAATCACTGCCTCCGTGGAGGATGTCGCCCTTGCCAACACCCTCCGTTTCCATGCTGACGAGCGTGTCATCACCGTTCTGGCCATAGAGTTCATCGCGGCCTCCCGCAGTCGAAACGCCATCGCCGGTGGACAGGAAGTCATCGCCGTCGCCGCCATAGAGCAGATCGTTGCCAAAGCCGCCGAAGAGCACATCATTGCCGGCCACGCCCGGTCCACCGAGGAAAAAATCTCCCAAAAGTATGTCGTTGCCATCGCCACCGCGTAGTTCGTCGTTGCCCCCGGCACCGACCAGAAAATCGTTACCCGCCTCACCATAGAGGCCGCCGTGATCCCCGAAATTGTCCGAGCTATTGCCGCCAATGACATCATTTCCAGCGCCAGCGTAAAATGGCGCTGTCTGATCAACATTCTCAGCCAGGTCTACATGATCATCGCTGGGCGTTCCCACATAATTGCGGAAATAGCCCAGCGTCATGGCCTGCCCCTCGACAGGGGCAAATGTCGCAGTCGTCGTGTTGGTGATCAAGTCAAAGCGATCGGATGAAAAACCTCCGGGCGGAATTTCATAGGTCAGCAATGGGCCGAAGGACCAGTCGAAGTCCGGGCCCAATTCATTGTGCAGGGCCACGCCCAACACGTTGAACGTAATCCCGCCATTGATCTTGACGCCGAGCGTATTGGAGAATTCGCCAACCATTGTATAGGTCGGCGTGACCGTCATCGTACCTTCGCCGCCGTTCACATCCACGGGTTGTTCGAAATTGAATGTTTGCCCGAGTGTTCCATCGAGCTCCTGAATGAGATTGCCGAGGGAATCCCTGACATCCATATGTACGAGTACATTGGAGGGATCGAACGCCAGTTCGTCGCTCATCTGCACGCCGATATGGGGGACCAGATCGAGCACGGTCCAGGCGAGATAGCTGTCGCCATCATCGTATTCAAATTTTCCCTTGAGGGCGCGCAACGGCGGCAGCGCGGTCGCCAGGAATTCGACGAGGCTCCAGTTCATGTTGAAGAAATTTGGCGTGTCGCCTTCGATGACAGTAGCGGGTAATTGCGGATCACCTTCCGTATGAAAATTGTAATAGCCCGTTGGCGGTGTTCCGACGAAATTTGGGGGCTGCGGCGGGTCCTGCGTCAGGGGTCGATCGGGAACGCCTGACGGCAAAGTGAGAGAACCGTGCAGGCCAGGAAACAATCCTTCGAGTGAGAGCGCGGCGTCAGCGCCTGTGACTTTGAACAGATCCTTGCTCTCGGCCCCGCCGATGGTCAGCGGATTGGGGAAACCAAAGTCCCCCCTGATCCAGATCCCATCCCAATATATCTATAAATGCATTCGAGATTCCGCCGCCGATGTCATAGTCGAGCGTCACACCAAAAGACGAATTCGCAAGATTCCCGGCATGGGTTTCAAAGCGCGGTAATTCCTGTCCGTTCTGTGCGACGGGATTATTGGGATCAGCAGGCAGCGCAGAGATATAGGAAAAGTTCGAGGTGTCCCAATATGGCTGGATGTGATTGAAATACGGCAGCGCCTCGATCTGCCCGCCAATGTTAAAGGTCTTGGTCAGACTGTTCGGCGCAACAATGTCCGGCGCATTGATGGCATAATTGATGACGACACTGCCGACATCCAGCTTCAGGCTGGCATAGAGTTCAGCATAGGCATGGGCCTCAAATGTGACGCCGAAATCGACACCGGGAATGTTAATTCCCAACGTGGCTTCATTGACAGTCTTCGTGAAACTTTCATCGACCTTGAAGAGAGACCATTTGTATTCGAGGACCCCGTTATTGAGATTGCCGCCGTTCAATGCCGCCAGATTTGTCGTGTTGCTGCGGAAATCGATGCGCGTCATGAATAACTCCGTTTACGTGCGCCGGAGCGGGGATAAATGCCCGCCAGCGCGCTCCAAAAAGTACCGGTCCCCCCAGCACGGGACCCCGGACTTTGTTACAAAATAGTCAATCGCCACAACCTGTTCCACGCAGTGGACGCACGAAAACCATGCACGGGCTGCAAAGCTTACCGGTAGCAAAGCGTTGAAGTTATGATATTTTGAGTCTGCACGGTGGAGAGCGGCAGGCCCGTTGAGGGGCTCCCTCTGCGTACATGAGGTAATGCGATGAAAAATATAAGTTTTTCGTCGGACGAACTGCCGCCTGAGCTGACGTCCCGCGAGCGCGCGCGCCAATGGGCTGAGGTCATCGGTTCCGGCGGCGGCACGAGCGAGGTTCGGGTTCCCGACAGCTCGAAGTTTCGCAGTCAATTTCGCGGCAGCTTTTTGGGCGATATGGCGGTCATGAAAACGACAGCGACCTCCATCGAATTACACCGGACGCAGGCTCGCATCGCCCGTGATGGCAACGACAGTGGACTTCTGTTGATCGGCAATTCGGCACGGCCCGTGGGAGGAACGCAATTCGGGCGCGAAGTTTCATTTGCCCGTGGCTCCGCCGCGTTTTTCGTCAACAATCATGTCAATGAAACTTGGGCGCGAAAAGGCGGTAGCGTTATCGCGTTAGTCGTGCCGCGCCGCCAGCTTCAGGCTGTTCATCGGGAACCGGAACATTTCGGCGGGCGCAGATTGCATGAGAGTAATGAAGCCTTAAGGCTGATGCGCATCTATCTTGACGCGTTGCTGGCCGGACAGAGCCCAGCCAATGAGCTATTGGTAAAAGCAGCTGTTGATCATATAGCTGAACTCTTGAACATCGCGCTCAGCGCCAGCGTGGCGGATAAAGCCAGTGATGACGCGGCCAGCATGCGCGCAGCAAGATATCTGGAAGCCCTGCGCTTCATACGCACCAGATTTCAGAAGCCTGATCTTGATCCCGGACATATTTCCGATGCGATGCGCGTGTCCGTCCGTTATCTGCAATATCTGTTTGCCGAAAACGGGACGACATTCAGTGAACCGCCCCGGGATTGCCGGAGGCTCCAACTCCTGAGAAGGTGGAGCCACTATGAGCAAGACTGCAAACAAGTATTCAACTGAAGTGCGCGAACGCGCTGTGCGGATGGTGCTCGACCATGAGAATGATCATCGGTCACGATGG
>CANJJI010000216.1 GCA_947474545.1 Beijerinckiaceae bacterium
TCCAATCGCCAACCTGTTTCACTTTCCTCGCAACGCCCACAACGCAACCGACTATCGCACGCTGCGTGCAGCGGCGATGGTTGCATGGCACGAAATTTCTTGTGTTATGCTCGCCGCATGACCAGCCGGGTCTGACACGACACCTTCATGCCTCAGTCCCGTTAATGTGACAGTGCCCATCGCGGGGCTCTTCACCTTGCTGGGTGGGGGCGCTGGGCCTGCGCGAATTCCCCTAGAACTGCATCGCAGGATTGTGCGGGTGTTGCGTCCCGCTGAATCGGCTGTGCGGCGGTTGATCGTGGTGCTCGTCACGATCACGGGCATGAAAGCGCTGCTGCCGCGGCCTCAGGCGCAGTCGCGTTCGGTGCCCCCGGGTCTTGCCAATAAGGGCGAGGGAAAAAAGCGTCAGTCTTTTGCGCTCTTCGATCCCTGGCAAAGGTTCTGGCGTCAGCGCCCGGCGGAAAAAGCCCCGGCCGCGCTGCCGCGCATTATTTCTCTGACGGACGAGGGACTCCGCAGGCTGAAAGAGAGCCTCAACGCCCCGGCCCCAGCGGACAAAAAGGCTACGGATATCAGTCCCATCAATCTCCTGCGGCGGCTTGAGGCCGTGATCGGCGCGCTCGAGGATTTGCCACATCAGGCCAAACGTCTCGTCCGTGCAATGGCCAGACGTCAGAACGTACCGAAATTGAAATTCAGAAAGCCCCTGCGGCCCGGCCGTCCGCCGGGCCATCGGCAAAAACCGCGTCTGGAAGTGGATAATGTGCTGCGCGAATGCGACTGGCTCGCCCGCAATGCGTTGCCTTCCGCGCCCGATACTTCCTGATAAATCAACAGCATCCCCGGCCCTCAAACCTCCGCGTGCAATGCATGGCGGGGCTATTGGCGCAGGGACCGCGGAGCTGCAGCTCTGCCTCCAGTTAAAGTGCGGTCCGGAGACCCGCCCTCCGGTTGGATGGCTCGATTGAAAGGGACGACGTGCGTCTGATGTTTACATTATGAACATGATTTGTGTATAAATCTTGTTGTATCCTTCGTAATCATGGACGACATGCAGGACAGACTTCGCTCCGCGCGCGCCAAAGCCGGTTTTTCTTCCGCCCGCAAAGCGGCTTTGCGCTTTGGCTGGTCTGTTTCCACCTATTCGGCCCATGAAAATGGCCAGAACCGTTTCGATCCTGAAAGCGCCAAAGTCTATGGGCGGGCTTTCGGCGTATCGGCCGCCTGGCTGCTGACCGGCGAAGAGCCGGTGGCGCAATTCGATCCCTCCGCCCTTGCAGGAACCCCGCTCATGCCCAGCGCTCAATATGTCCTCACCCTGTCCTGCGCCGACCGGCCGGGAATTGTCGCCGCAGTCACGACGCATCTGTTCAGCAAGACCTGTAATATTCTCGATGCCCAGCAATATGACGACATTGGCACCGACCGGTTTTTCATGCGCGTAGTGTTTGATGGTCCGGAAGATTCAACCAAAGATCTGCGTGACGGCTTTGCCAGCGTCGCAGGCAATTTCCAGATGAACTGGACCCTGCGCGCCCGTTCGGAGCGCAAGAAGGTGATGATCCTTGTCTCGCGCTTCGATCATTGCATGGTCGATCTGCTTTATCGCTGGCGGCTCGGTGAATTGCAGATAGACGTCGTTGGCATCGTCTCAAACTATCCGCGCGAAACCTTTGCGCATGTGGATTTCAGCGGGCTCGATTTCCATCATCTTCCCGTGACGAAAGAAACCAAGATGGAGCAGGAAGCGCAGATATGGGCCCTCATCCACGAAAGCGGCGCTGAAGTGGTTGTGCTTGCGCGCTACATGCAGATCCTGTCGGACGGGCTGACCGCAAAGCTCGCAGGGCGCGCGATCAACATCCATCATTCCTTCCTGCCGGGCTTCAAGGGCGCGAGCCCCTATACCCAGGCGCATACGCGCGGCGTCAAGCTGATCGGCGCGACCGCTCATTACGTGACAGCCGACCTCGACGAGGGCCCGATCATCGAACAGGATGTCGAGCGCATCACCCATCGCGATACACCTGACGACCTCGTCCGCAAGGGCCGTGATATCGAGCGGCGCGTTTTATCGCGCGCGCTGCGCCATCACATCGAGGACAGGGTTTTGCTGAACGGAAGGAAAACCGTGGTGTTTGCCGATTAGACCTGCGGTGGAACTGCTACAGCCCCGCCGGGTTTCGCTGGAACTGCTTCACCGTCGGCGCCTTTGTGCGCTTGCCCGGCGCATAGGCGAGCGGGTTGGCTTTGGTGCGGCGGCCCGCATAGGCGACGTTTTTCTTGCCCTTTTTCTTGGCAATCATCTGCCCCCCCGGCGAACCGGAAATGCTGATCGCAGCGCCTTCACGCTGCACCATGGCAAACAGTTTTGCTGCATTTCCTGTGTTCAGGCGGATGCAACCATGGGAAGCCGGACGTCCCAAAGCGCCCACAGCGCCGGTTCCGTGAATGGCATAGCCGCCACGGAAGAAGATCGAATAGGGCATCGGAGAATTGTGATATTTCTTGGAATAATGCATGCGCTGAAGCGAATAGGGACGGTAGCTGCCGCGCGGCGTCGAGAAGCCTGAACGTCCCGACGAAATCGCCCAAGTGTAACTCTCGCCCTTGCTGTTAGAAACATGCATCCGTTGTGTAGACAGATCGATCCGGACGGATACGGCCGCCTGTGCGCCGGCGGTTGCGATAAACAGACCTGCGATAGCCGCAGCAAACCTGGCGATAATACGCATGATACACTCCACTAATGTTGAATGACACAGCGGCCTCAAATGCCGCACAATCTGCACCCGCCATAATGTCGCCTAAAATGGCTGTGCGGTAAATCTGAATCTCTCATAAAGGTTTACCAGTTTAGTTACCCGCGCCGGGCCTGCAAACAGGAGTTTCTGGTTAACTCTTCGTAAAGTCAGGCAAAGCAAGAATGTTACAGTCCGGGACTTTAGAGAATCACAGACTTTGGAGAATCACATGGCAGCGTTGCGCGCAGCGCTTATTTCGGGTCTGCTGATCGCAGGCGCAGCCGCCGCTTCAGCGCAGGATCGCGGTACGCTCGACCCCAAGCCTCTGCCGCCGCTCGCGAACCCGAACGATCCCGCGACACCGGCCAAACAATTATTTGGCCGCGCCACTGCGCCTGCAAACATGGAAACCCGCTCGTTCGGCTTTTATGCCAAGGGCTGTCTGGCCGGCGGAGCGGCGCTGCCCGTAGACGGCGAGGCCTGGCAGGTGATGCGCTTGTCTCGCAACAGAAACTGGGCGCATCCAGCCTTTCTGCGCGTGCTTGAGCGTATAGCGCGCAAGGGCAAGTCCGATGGCGTCTGGCCGGGCTTACTGGTCGGCGATCTCGCCCAGCCGCGCGGCGGGCCCATGCTGACTGGCCATGCCTCGCATCAGATCGGGCTTGATGGCGATGTCTGGCTGACTCCTATGCCCGCGCGTACCCTGACCCGGAAGGAACGGGAGGAGACCTCCGCCATCGATATGCTCCGGTCTGACAAGAAAGATGTCGACACCAAGATCTTTACGCCCAATCACCTCGCCATCATCAAGATCGCTGCGCAACAGCCCGAGGTGGAGCGCATTTTTGTGAATGCCGGCATCAAGAAAGCGCTTTGCCGCTATGAGGGCGCAGACCGTTCCTGGCTGAGCAAGGTCAGACCGATGTGGGGACATAATTACCACTTTCACATCCGCATCTCCTGCCCGCGTGGGGAGGGCTCCTGCGAAGCGCAGACCCCGCCCGGCGGCGGCGATGGCTGCGGCAGCGAACTCAACTGGTGGTTTACGGACGCCGTCCTGCATCCCAAGCCGCCCAAAAACCCGCCCAAGCCGAAACCGCCCATGACCATGGCCAGCCTGCCAGCCGAATGCCGCGCCGTTCTGAGCGCGCGCTAAAAGAGCCGGTTGTTTCAGTGATTGTTTTCCGGCGGCGGGCTGGAGGGAGCCGCGTGCGATTCGCCGCTGATCTTGTCGGTCCACGCCAGAAGCAGGCCGGACACGACGAACACCACATGGATGACGACCAGCCACATCAACTCGCGATCCGTGGCGTTCTTCAAATTCATAAAAGCCTTCAGCAATTGAATGGCTGAAATGGCGACAATCGAGGACAACAGTTTCAGCTTCAGGCCCGTGAAATCGATCTTACCCATCCATTCGGGCCAGTCGCGATGTTCGGCCTCGTCAATGCGCGACACAAAATTCTCGTAGCCCGAGAAAATGACAATCACGACGAGCGACCCGGTCAGCGTGAGATCGATAAACGACAGAACGCCAAGAATAATATCAGATTCCGACGCCGAAATAATATGTGTGACGAAATGCCAGAGCTCCTGCAGGGCCTTCAGCAACAGGCCTGCGAGCGCAAAAACCAGCGCCATGTAAAACGGCGCCAGCAACCAGCGGCTGTTGAACAGGAATTTTTCGAGCGCGCGTTCAATTGGCCTGGACATCTGTATTTTCACGTTCACCGGACAGAGAGGACCTGTTCATGACACCGGCGCGCGCCCGGAACAAGTCATCTGCAGAGCATTTTGCGGGTGGAAGCTATTCGGCCGCTACCCCTGTGCCGATCTGACACGCGACTCCGGTGCCGCCGAGTCCGCAATAGCCATGGGGCACCTTCGCCAGATATTGCTGATGGTAATCTTCAGCGTAGTAAAATTCCGGCGCGACAATAATCTCGGTCGTGATCGGGCCATAGCCCTTGGCCGCCAGCGCTTTCTGGAACATTTCGCAGCTGGCTGCCGCAGCCGCCTTCTGCGCCTCGTTATAGACATAAATGCCGGAGCGGTATTGCGTGCCTGCATCATTGCCCTGCCGCATGCCCTGGGTCGGATCATGGCTCTCCCAGAAGGTCTTGAGCAGGCGCTCATAGCTGATGAGTTTGGGATCAAACACAACAAGCACGACCTCGTTATGGCCGGTCATGCCGCTGCAAACCTCTTCATAAGTCGGATTGGGCGTGTACCCTGCCGCGTAGCCGACGGCGGTGATCAATATCCCAGTTTCCAGCTCCCAGAATTTCCGCTCCGCGCCCCAGAAACAACCCATGCCGAACATCGCCATTTCAGAGCCAGCAGGAAACGGCCCTTTCAAAGGGTTGCCATTGACGAAATGCGCAGCCGCCGTGGGAATGGCCTTGGCGCGGCCTGGAAGCGCGTTCTCTTTCGTGGGCATTTCGGCTTTCTTCTTGAAAAGGAACATGGCTTTTCTCCTGTATAGACGGGCAAGATGTAAGCACAGACACAAGCAAAAGTAGAGACCCTGCTTTCACGGGCCAATCCACGGGGATCACATCTGCGTCAGCGCCATTCCGCCTCAGGGCCGGCTCGAATGACCGATGGTGACACTGCGGCGCTTGGCCATCCACAACAACAGGAGCCCAAAGGCGGTGAGCACGATCCAGCTCGGCGTCAGGAAAAACCCTCTCATGACAGGATCCCAGAGCAGGGGATGCACATTCCGCTCAATGGCCGGCTGCAGCAGCGGGTAAACCTTGGGCAGCAGATAGGCGCAGAGGTCACCGAACCGGGCCATCATCAAGCTTGAGGCGGCGATGGATCGCGTGCCATCAATGATCAGCGCTGCAAAGCCAGCGGCGAGAAGCAGCAGACCCAGTGCGCGCACGAAAAACCGCAACATGAAACAAACCCGGAGGATTGGGCCGGATTCCCGGCCAGCACATTCCCTCACTGATTAGCGCGCGTTGATTTGCCTGTCCACGCCCACAGGACGCCAGGCGCCGGAATACAAGGAGTTCGCCCCGCTTTGGCAATAATTTCACGTTCGCCCTTGCTAATCGCAACCTGCTGCTATATCCCGCGACAACTCCCGCGCAGCGGCGAAGTCCTTCTCCAGAATCGGCTTGCCTGTCGAGAATACGGAGGGGTGGCCGGGTGATAGAAGGCGCATAGCGCGCGTTCTTGATAAAAAATGCATGCGCCTGTTGATGGTTTGGAGGGGTGGCCGAGTGGTTGAAGGCGCACGCCTGGAAAGTGTGTTTACGGGAAACCGTAACGCGGGTTCGAATCCCGCTCCCTCCGCCATTAAACCGCTTCGAACTCCCCCCAACCCTGTTCGAGACGCGAAAATCCCCAGGGTTTCCGCAGGTTTTCAAGTTCCGACCGAACCTCTGAGACTGCCGCGCGCACCAAAATCGGTCTCAAA
>CANJJI010000217.1 GCA_947474545.1 Beijerinckiaceae bacterium
GACGGGAAGCTCCGCTAAGGTGCTCGCAAGTCCCGCAATGCCGCCAAGCGCGCCCATGACCGCGGCCGCTAACTGGTGAAAACGCTCGCTGCTAGCCCGGGAAACAACCGCATCGAGCCAGGGGCCCCTTTCGGCTGGGCCTGATGAAAAAACAGCCATATCGTAAGCAGTCGTCAACGCTTGCTCACCAAGTTGATTTAGTTTGAGATTCCAATCATCAGGCAATTTATCGAGCACAGCTTGCGGAGCACGACCGGCCATGTCCACGAGTGTCATTAAGAGGCCGGAAGCGGCGATGTAAGTCTCCGCAATCGATTTCAATTCCTGAAATTCAAGATCAGAAAATCCCGAACACGAATTGCTTTTTCGAGCGTCGATCATCTCAGACTCACGTAAATCGAATTTCGGCATAAAAGGCTCCTACTGAACCTGCTCGTATTAATAACCTTGGATTCCCCGGATGGCTCCCGAACCGTCGTGAATTCTCGTTTTTTTCGGCTTTCCCGCAAGATAAAAACGAGGTTCGGCTATCCGGCAAGCCGTCTGGATACGCGGGCGGCTCGCGCGTTTCCTACCGCAATTAGCCTCACTTAACCGGACCGACAGACTAACCGCCCCGTTGGGAAACCAACGGGCGGCTTTGTCTTTGCGGCCTTAAGCGGCGGCCGCGTCCCCTCGCCTCAAGCCATCGTGATCGGGAAGACGCCTAGGAAATCGCGCTTGCCGATATCGGTGCCGAAGGCGCGGACGATGCCGTAGGCAGCGCTCATATGGAAATAGAAGTTCGGCAGCACGTAGTGATTGAGGTAATCGGCGCCCTTCATCTGGCCCTTCTTCGGCCCGAGCGGAAAGACGATGTCGCGCTCGGCTGACGCATCGATCGCCTTGGCATCGAGCGTCTTGATATAGGCGACTGTCTTGGTCAGCCGCTCTTTAAGCGCCTCGAGTGTGGTTTCGTTATCCTCGTATTTCGGCGGCTCGACCCCGGCCAGCCGCGACAGACCGTTCTTGGCCTGGTCGCAGGCGATCTGCACCTGGCGCGTCAAGGCAAACATGTCCGGCGCCAATCGCCAGCTAAGCAGCACCGCGGGATCGATTTTCTTGGCCGCGGCATGCGCCGCACCTTTGTCCAGCACGACGATCAAGGCGTTGAGGCCGGTTTCGCAAACCGGCACGGAGCCCTGTGACATCGAATAAGACATGGAATTTCCTCGGCAATAAGTTAAGAGCCGGCGGACGCCAGCGCCGCGGGACGTTGCCATGTCCGCGCATTGCAGCCAAGGCAGCGGTGCTGATAGGCCGCTACCGTCGTTCTTACATATCTCACGCGCCAAGCCTCCCGGCAGAGCCGCCCCGCCACATGACCTGCGATACGCACTCGCGTATATCGTAGGTTTATACGTAAACGCGCATATCCAGAATCCATACGCAAATCCGTATATTGACATTTTATACGCGATAACGTATATTGATCATGGAGGCACCCATGACCGACCAGATCGCCCGTAACGAAAAACAGCTCGGCGCCATCCTGCGCCGCGCCCGCAAACATGCCGGCCTGACACAGGGCACACTCGGCGACCATATTCATCTGCGCCAAGGCACCGTCTCCCGCCTTGAAGCTGGTGAACCCGCCGTCCAGCTGCGCACGCTGATGGCCGCGCTCTCCGCCCTCGACCTCGAACTCGTCGTCCGCCCCCGCAGCAAGACGAGCGCCGCCGATATCGAGGGCCTGTTCTGATGACGCGCCGCCGGGCCCACGCGCCGCTCAATGTCTTTCTGAATAGCCGCCTCGTCGGCGTACTGCGCCGCGAATCCACCGGCGCCATCGACTTCCAGTATGCAAAAGACTGGCTCGCCTGGGAGAACACCTTCCCGGTCTCGCTCTCTCTGCCTTTGCGCGAGGACCGCTATATCGGCGCGCCCGTCATCAACGTCTTCGAGAACCTGCTGCCGGACAGCGACGCCATCCGCAAGCGCGTCGCTGAGCGCGTCGGCGCAGGCGGCACGGATGCCTACAGCCTGCTGACCGCGCTCGGCCATGACTGTGTTGGCGCGCTGCAATTCCTCCCGGACGGCATCGATCCCGGTCCGGTTGGTGCACTAGATGGCCAACAAGTCAGCGACGATAAGGTCGCCGACATCATCAAGAATCTCGCCGCCGCCCCCCTCGGCATGGGTGAGGATGAGGATTTCCGCATCTCGATCGCGGGGGCGCAGGAAAAGACAGCCCTGCTGCGCAAGGACGGCCAGTGGTTCAAACCCGCCGGGACCACCGCGACAACTCACATTTTCAAGCCGCAGATCGGCCAGCTGCCAAACGGCATCGATCTCTCAAACAGCGTTGAAAACGAATATCTCTGCCTGAAGCTGCTCGCCGCCCTCGGTGTACCGGCCGCCCATACCGAGATTGCTGATTTCGGGGACCGCCGCACCCTCATCATCGAGCGCTTTGACCGCCGCTGGACGAATGACGGCCGCCTGCTGCGCCTGCCGCAGGAAGATATCTGCCAGGCCCTCTCCGTACCGCCGACCCGCAAATACCAGTCCGACGGCGGCCCCGGCATGCGCGACATCATCCAGCTCTTGAAGGGCAGCGACACGCCGGAGCAGGATATCGCCACCTTCATGCGCGCCTGCATCCTGTTCTGGATGCTGGGCGCAACGGACGGCCACGCGAAGAATTTCAGCATTACGCTGGGGCCCGGCGGACGCTTCCGCCTGACCCCGCTTTACGACGTGCTGACCGCGCAGCCGAGTCTCGATGCCGGGCAAATCCAGCAAAAGAAATTCAAGCTCGCGATGTCCGTCGGCAAGAACCGTCACTACCCAGTCGACACCATCATGCCGCGCCATTTCCTCCAGACCGCCGAACTCGCGGGCGTAGGCACTCCGCTGATGCGCACGATCTTCGAAGACCTCGCCGCAAACGCCGAAAAACAAACCGATGCTGTCATCGCGAGTCTGCCCAAGGACTTTCCGGATCAGCTCGTCACGTCAGTCCGGGCCGCCGTGAAAAGCCGCGCTGCCCTTCTCGCCAACGCCCCCGGCGAGGCGGCTGCGCTGAACGCTAGCGGAGACGCCTGACAATGGCAGCGGCGCAGCGGCTCAAAAGACGCGCATGGAAGGGAGCGTTTCTGCGCTCGCTGGGCCACGCGTCATGGGCTGCGGAGCAGACGGCCTCAGGGATCAACTTCCTGGGTGGTCGCCAGGCGCCCTTCTCCGCGTGGGCGGGTCCGGCCCGTCTCACCAGCACGCTGGGTTTCGCGACGATTGCCGTCCCTCTCGCCGGCGGGCGTGTGGCCAGCCTCGCAGGCGTTGCCAAGCATGATGCGGCGAGCTTCATCTCCTCCGCCAACGCGGCCTTCCGCGCGCACATCCTCGGGCAATTCGAAGCGGTAAAGGACGAACTGTCAGCGCTCTCCGAAGCCATAGGCCGCCTCGACCGGCCGCGCCGCTACCCAGCCGCCTGCCTACTCGCCCCCTTCCTCGCGCGCGCCACCGCCGTCATCGATTCCTTGCCCGTCACCATGCCTGAGGGCGTCCTGTCAGAGGACCAGCAAAGGCTCATCGACACGGTCCGCGCCTTCCAGACCGCGCCTGAAGACGCGCGCCGCGCGGCTATCCAGCGCTTCATCGAGTCTAACCTCTCCGCCATGAAGGGGTTTTTCGACACGATCGAGAAAAACCCGCTGACGCCTGAACAGCGCCTCGCCGTGGTGACAGACGAAGACGCCACGCTCGTCCTCGCCGGGGCCGGCTCAGGCAAGACCAGCGTCATCGTTGCAAAGGCCGCCTATTTGATCGAACGCGGCATCCGGCAGCCCGAAGACATCCTGCTCCTTGCCTTCGGAAAGGATGCGGCCGCCGAGATGGCGGCACGCATCAAGGAGCGGGCCGGTGTCGAAGTCGACGCCATGACCTTCCACGCGCTCGGCAACAGGATCATCCGTGAAGTTGAAGGCACGGGTCCGGCGCTTGCCGATCATGCCAGTGATGATGCGAAGTTCCGCGCGCTACTGCGCGACATTCTCCTCAACGAAGTCGCCTCCACAGCCGGGCTCGGCAAGCTGCTGCTGGATTGGTTTTCGGAGTTCTATTGGCCGTACAAGAGCGAATGGGATTTCAAGACCCAGGACAGCTATTTCCAGTGGGTGAAAGCCCATGAGCTGCGCACCCTGAATGGCGACCGCGTCAGGAGCTTTGAAGAATGGGAGATCGCCAACTGGCTCTATCGCAACGGCATCGCGCATGAATACGAGCCCTTGTATGAAGGCCCGCTCCCGGAAGACGCGCGCGGCCCTTACAGGCCTGATTTTCGACTGACGGAGAGCGGCATCTACATCGAGCATTTCGGCGTCCGCAAAACGCGCGGGCCCGACGGCTCAACCCGCCTGACGACCGCGCCTTACATCGACCGCGAACGCTACCTTGCCGACATGGAATGGAAGCGCCAACTGCACGCGGCGAACGGGACGACCCTCATCGAGACGTTCAGCTACGAGAAGGTCGATGGCAAGCTGCTCGACAATCTCAAGGACAAGCTCGCTCCCTACGTCACGCTCAAACCCGTCGCCACCGATCAGCTCTTCTCCACCCTCGCGGCCATGGGACAGGTCGACGCCTTCACCCAGACGCTCGGCACCTTCTTAAGGCACTTCAAGAGCGGGGGCGCGACCATCGCGCGCTGCGAAGCGCGCGCTGCCTCATCGGCTGATGTGCCGCGCAGCCGCTCATTCCTGAAGATCTTCGACGCTCTGATCGACGCCTACGAAGCGCGCCTTGGCGACATGATCGACTTCGAGGACATGATCGTCCGCGCCACCGCCCATATTGAGAGCGGCCGCTACAAAAGCCCTTATCGCCATATCCTGGTCGATGAGTTCCAGGACATTTCTGAAGGGCGCGCGCGCCTGCTCCGTGCCTTGAAGGCGCAGCATCAGGATGCGCGTCTGTTCGCCGTCGGCGATGACTGGCAATCCATCTACCGCTTCACGGGTGCGGACATCCATTTGATGCGCAATTTCGGCGCGGCGTTTGGCGGCCGCTTCGCCGATAACAATGCCGTCCACAGCATCGTTGATCTGGGGCGCACCTTCCGCAGCGTCGACAAGATCGCCCACCCGGCGCGCCGCTTCGTCCTCCGCAACCCCGCGCAAATAACAAAGACCGTCGTGCCTACGGCGACGACGGCGTCCCCGGCCATCATGGTCGCCTACTACAAATGGGGTCAGGAAGGCGACGCCTTGAGAGCGGCCCTCGACCGCCTGTCGTCCAGTACTGCTCCGGGCACAAGCGTTCTCCTGCTGGGACGCTACCATCACGCTCGCCCTCAGGCGTTCACAGCCCTCGCCGAGCAGTTCCCCAATCTATCGATCCACTTCATGACGGTGCACGCCTCCAAGGGGCTTGAGGCCGATCACGTCATCATCCTGCGGGCTGTCTCCGACAAGATGGGGTTCCCCTCAGAGATCGTCGATGACCCGCTTCTCGATCTAGTCCTGCCAGAGCCCGAGAACTTCGAGCACGCCGAAGAGCGGCGCCTGTTCTACGTGGCGCTGACTCGCGCCCGGCAATCGGTCACCATTCTCGCTGACCGGGAGAAGCCCTCATCATTCGC
The DNA here is from genome assembly GCA_947474545.1 of Beijerinckiaceae bacterium. Lineage (GTDB taxonomy): Bacteria > Pseudomonadota > Alphaproteobacteria > Rhizobiales > Beijerinckiaceae > Terripilifer. The sequence continues at coordinate 5,621 of CANJJI010000217.1, forward strand.
ACGGGAACTGATCGAAAACCCTGGCTACCTGACCATCGCAATCGGCGACCCCGGCATTGCCGAGCGGCGGTGCCAGGCGTGCGGTGGCCGCATGCTCGCGCAGACCGCCCAGAGCGGCGGCACGTACTTCGCCTGCGAGCATCGCCATCTCTGCGGCCAGAAGCTCAAAGCGTGCAGCGTCTGCGGCAACGGCTTGCCCACGAAACGCCCGACTGATCCAGACCGTTTGTTTTGCAGCTGCGGCGCCGCATTCCCAGCTTGTCCGACATGCGCGGACGGATGGCTTGTCGAGCGCCGCGGACGAAACGGCATGTTTCTCGGCTGCGTGAATTACCCCCCCTGCAAGGGCACGCAGAACTTGCCCGACTGAAACACCCTCCGTCGTCGAAGAGCTGCGGCTGCTAGCAGCCTGTCGGACTGAGGTTTGAGACTGAAGACCGTGAGCGATTTTGCCGTCGGGAGAACCGCGGCGGGCACCTGACCGCGCGCCTCGACCGCGTTGCAACCGCCTATAGCGCCCCTTCGGCCGCTTTTTTTCGCAGCAGGACCC
>CANJJI010000218.1 GCA_947474545.1 Beijerinckiaceae bacterium
AGGGCAGATCACGATGCGCAAAGTCGATGGCTGGAAGACCCTCGCCGACAAGCCATCGGATCAACCCATTGACCTCGCCGCATGATCGGATAACTTCATGAAGCTGGAGATCGCGTTAGCCTATTCCAACCACCTTCGCGACGGCACCGCGAACATCGCGGTGGCATGGTGATCCGCGTTAAAGGTGAAAATCCTGAGACCGGACCATTTGTGCGAAGCTGGCACATGTCGGCTGAAGGCGACGACGGACCGATGGTTCCTTCCATGCCTGCGGCTATCATTATAGCGCGGTTGCTAGATGACGAGCCGCCGAAGGCTGGCGCGAGACCCGCCCTGCGTGAACTGGAACTGCCGGCCTACGATCCCATTTTCAATGCGCGCCGGATTCGTTACGGATTTCGTGATGAAATAACCGACAGGCAAGGCCCGCTTTACCCGCGTGTACTGGCTTCCGCCTACGGATCGCTTCCGCCATCGCTGCAGGCCATGCATGATCGCGCAGCGGATAAGACCGTTCGCGGCGTAGCGCAGATCGACCGGGGCACTGGATTGCTGGCACGGATTGGCGCAGCGCTGGTTGGATTTCCGCCTGCAGGCCGTGACGTGCCCGTTACTGTCAGTTTCGCTTTGCGCGAAGGCGCTGAAATCTGGCTGCGTGATTTTGACGGTCAGAGGTTTCATTCTGTCCAGACGGACAGGAATGGGCGTAGCGACGGTTTGATCGAGGAGCGCTTCGGTCCGGCGACTTTTGCGCTTGCTTATGAAATCACCGGTGGGCGGGGTCATATCGTCCTGCGCAAATGGCAGTTTTTGGGGATACCGATGCCGATGTGGCTGGCGCCGCGAAGCCGCGCCTGCGAATATGAGGAAGATGGAAAGTTCCATTTCTTAGTGGAAATTTCACATGCCCTGACCGGGCTTATCGTGCGCTACCGGGGATGGCTGGCGTAAACCTGTGGCGGCTGCCAGTCCTGCGCCTATTGGTCCACACGCCGTTTCAACGGACAGATTGCCCGCCGCTGGCATTTACGCTAAACGCAACGCTGAAAACTCTATCCAGAGGTTCAGGGCATGGCGGACAATCACGGTACAGCGGTGAATAATTCAGCGGGTCATCCCGATATGGATTACGCCGAACATGAAAAAACATATAATATGTTTATCGCGCTGACCAAATGGGGCGTGATCGGCAACGTGGTCCTGCTGATTTTGATGGCCATCTTCCTGCTCTGACTACCCGTTTTCCCGTCTGCTGCAACCTTGAGGCGTGATCGCCGGGCTGTGCGGACAGGGTCGCGTTTGAGTAACGCCATGATAATTCCGAAGCGGATATCCCGCCCAATCGCTGGAGAAGTTTATGCGCATCGCGGTTCCTGCCGAGACCGAGGGTAATGAGACCCGGGTCGCAGTAACGCCTGACATTGTTAAGCGTCTGATCGGACTTGGCGCTGAAGTCGCCATCCAGAAGGGCGCGGGCAAAAATTCGGGTGTGACAGACGCCGAATATGAATCCGCCGGAGCCGTGCTGAAGGGGTCGGCTGCGGAAGCTTTCAAGGATGCGGACGTGGTTTTGGGCGTTCGCCGCCCCACCGCCAGCAGTCTGGCCGGTGTGGCCAAGGGCGCTGCTGTAATCTCCATCATGGACCCTTATGGTCACGAAGCCGAGCTCGCACAGCTGGCTGCAGCCGGAGTCAGCGCTTTCGCAATGGAACTGATGCCGCGTATCACACGTGCACAGGTGATGGACGTCCTGTCTTCCCAGGCCAATATCGCGGGCTATAGGGCGGTTATCGATGGCGCCGCCGAATACGGCCGAGCTCTGCCAATGATGATGACCGCGGCGGGCACCGTTTCTGCTGCACGTATTTTCATCATGGGCGTCGGCGTCGCCGGGCTGCAGGCCATCGCCACCGCGCGCCGTCTTGGCGCGATTGTTACCGCGACCGACGTGCGCCCTGCCACCAAGGAGCAGGTTGAATCGCTCGGCGCCAAATTCCTGGCTGTCGAGGACGAAGAATTCGCGCAGGCGCAGACTGCGGGCGGCTATGCAAAGGAAATGTCCAAAGAATACCAGGCGAAACAGGCGGCTTTGACGGCCACCCATATTGCCAAGCAGGATATCGTGATCACTACAGCGTTGATTCCAGGCCGCCCGGCGCCAAGGCTCATCACCGCCGATATGGTGAAGTCGATGCGCGCGGGCTCAGTTATTATCGATCTGGCTGTCGAGCGTGGCGGCAATTGCGAACTGGCCAAGCCCGGTGAAATCGTTGTGTCGGAGAATGGCGTCAAGATCGTAGGCCATCTCAATGTGCCTGGCCGCCTCGCCGCAACGTCGTCCGGCCTCTATGCCAAGAACCTCCTGTCCTTCCTTGAGACGATGGTCGACAAGGACAAGAAAGCGCTTGCGATCAACTGGGATGACGAACTCGTCAAGGCGACCCTGCTGACCAAAGACGGCGCGGTCGTGCATCCGAATTTCCAGCCGAAATCCTGAGGGGCTGACCATGGCGAACGAAGCTGCAACGAAAACATTCATCGACGCGGTAACCCATGCCGCACAGCAATATGGCGATGCGGTCGCTTCGGCGGCGGGCGGCGCTGCCCATGCCGCCAGCGGCGGGGCGATCGACCCCTTCGTGTTTCGCCTCGCCATTTTCGTGATGGCGATTTTCGTTGGATATTACGTCGTGTGGTCGGTGACGCCAGCGCTGCATACGCCGCTGATGTCAGTGACTAACGCCATTTCATCCGTGATCGTGGTGGGCGCGTTGCTCTCGGTGGGCGTTGACGGCACAGATGCTGGCGCGACGATGGCCAAAATATTCGGTTTTGTCGCGCTCGTGCTTGCCAGCGTGAACATATTCGGCGGCTTTCTGGTCACCGAGCGCATGTTGTCCATGTACAAGAAGAAGGGCTGACGTCAAATGAACGCCAATCTCGCAGCCGTTCTTTATCTCATCGCGGGCGTCCTGTTCATCATGTCGCTGCGCGGATTGTCCTCTCCCGCAACGTCGCGGCAGGGTAATCTATATGGCATGGTCGGCATGGGCATCGCCGTTGTGACCACGCTGCTTTACCAAATGCCGTCCGGCTTCATGAGCTGGCTGCTTGTTATCGCGGGCATCGCCATCGGCGGCGGCATCGGCGCCTGGCGCGCCCGTACGGTGCAAATGACCGATATGCCTCAGCTCGTGGCGTTCTTTCACGCGCTGGTTGGTCTGGCCGCTGTGCTGGTAGCCGCAGGCGCGCTCTATGCGCCCGCCGCCTTCGGGATCGGCGCTGCCGGGCATATTCACGGGGCGAGCCTTGTTGAAATGTCGCTTGGCGCGGCTATCGGCGCGGTCACATTCACCGGGTCCATCATCGCCTTCGCCAAACTCGATGGCCGCATGTCCGGGAAGCCGATCATGCTTCCGCAGCGTCACCTCATCAATGGTGGTCTGGGCATATTCCTGTTGCTGATGATCATTGCGTTCACGCAGAGCGAAAGCCACGCGGTGTTCGCCATTATTGTGGCGATTTCGATGGCGCTTGGTGTGCTCCTGATCATCCCGATCGGCGGGGCGGACATGCCCGTCGTCGTGTCGATGCTGAATTCCTATTCCGGCTGGGCCGCCGCGGGCATCGGCTTCACGCTCGGGAACATGGCGCTCATCATTACTGGCGCTCTTGTGGGTTCCTCCGGCGCTATCCTGTCCTACATCATGTGCAAGGGCATGAACCGCTCATTCTTCTCGGTCATTCTCGGTGGCTTCGGCGGAGAGACGGATCTAGGCGAAGGTAAGGTTGAAACCCGCCCAGTGAAACAGGGCTCGGCGGATGACGCGGCCTTCATCATGAAGAATGCCGGCAAAGTCATCATTGTGCCGGGCTACGGTATGGCTGTGGCGCAGGCGCAACATGCGCTGCGCGAAATGGCTGACATGCTCAAGAAAGAGGGTGTCGAGGTTTCCTATGCTATTCATCCCGTGGCGGGCCGTATGCCCGGCCATATGAACGTGCTGCTCGCCGAAGCGAACGTGCCTTACGATGAAGTGTTCGAGCTGGAAGATATCAATTCGGAATTCGCACAGGCTGATGTGGCCTTCGTGATCGGCGCCAATGACGTGACCAATCCGTCAGCCAAGACCGACCCGAAATCGCCGATCTTCGGCATGCCCATTCTGGATGTGGAAAAGGCGAAGACCGTGCTGTTCATCAAACGCGGCATGGGCTCGGGATATGCTGGTGTTGAGAACGAGTTGTTCTTCCGCGACAACACGATGATGCTGTTTGCTGACGCCAAGAAGATGGTCGAGAACATCAACAAGGCGCTCGCGCATTGAGCAGCAGCTGCACGTGCGGAGCACGGGAGCAGTGGCTGTGTTGAAGGGTTTTATCATTGCGGGGGTCGCCGGATATGCGGTGATCCTCGCTTTTTTATATTTCAGCCAAAGGCGGCTGCTGTATTTTCCCGACCGGCAAAGCGTTTCGCCTGAACTGGCAGGGTTTTCCAGGGCCCAGGCGCATGAACTCAAAACGTCTGATGGGGTTAGCCTTGTTGCCTGGTATGCCGCTCCGGAGTCCGGCAAGCCGCTGATACTTTACTTCCATGGCAATGCCGGACAGATTGCCGGCCGTTCCCGCCGCTTCGGAGAATTGACTCGCGATGGCATGGGACTTCTTGCGGTGAGCTATCGCGGCTATGGCGGATCGGGTGGAACTCCGGACGAGGCGGGTCTCATCATGGATGCTCGCGCCGCCTATGATTACGCTTTGTTATCCGGCGCTCCGCCCGGGCGCATATTTCTATTGGGAGAATCGCTTGGCAGCGGTGTTGCGATTGCGCTTGCGAGCCAGGTGAAAGTCGCAGGCGTACTGCTCGAAGCGCCTTATTCAAGTATCGTTGATGTCGCCGCCGCCAGATATTGGATGTTTCCAGTGCGCTGGTTGATGCACGACCAGTTCCGTTCTGATCTGCGCATTCCGCAGGTAAATGCGTCCATAATGATAGTCCACGGCACGGCCGATCCGGTTGTGCCTTTCCGTTTTGGTGAAAAGCTCTTCGCGCTTGCCAACGAACCCAAGAACTTCGTTCGCGCAGCGGGCGAGGGGCACCAGCCGCTCGATAACGTAGAAATCGTGCAGCAAGCGAGAAAATGGATTTTGCATATTGCCGGTTCAAAATAAAACGCCGGCGCAAAATGCGCCGGAGCTATTATAGAATTCTGTCCTGATATCAGCACACGTATACGCGGCGATAGCCAACCACTTCGCCATAATATCCGAGGACGGCCTGACGGCGCCAGCAAGACTGGGCAGCGCCAATTGCGACGGCTGCACCGAGCACACCAAGGCCAAGGCCGATGGCTGCGCCACGTCCGCCGAACCCACGACCACCGCGAGCGAAGTTGCGGCCACCACCGCCGCCGAAGTTACGGGCGCCACCACCACCGAAGTTGCGGGCTCCAGCGCGGCGTTGCACCTGAACAATCATATTGTCAGGCTGGATACTGCCGGCGTTTGCACCGGTCGCCATCAAAGGGGCAGCGGAAGCCGCGCCCGAGAACATCACAGCGCCCAAGAGCGTTGCGCCGATGATACCAAGACCCAAGATTTTCATACCTGATACTCCATTTTTCGCCACCCACATTGCAGGCTAACACGGGTTTTCAAATATCCAAAATGTTGATTGCCCGCATATTTAATATGGCTGCGAGCGGTGATCGCCGGTCTTGGGAGCACATCCCCTGAGATGCGCATGAGAAGGCATCAGAACCAATTTGCCGTCTTTTTCTTCAGCATGTTTCAAGCGCGTAAGAGCAGCCGGGATAGCGAAACTCTATCCGTTTGCGGATATCCGGACTCTGGTGCGTGGGTGTCAAAGTGATTGCCGGGTCCATCTTTGTGCTGGCTGCAAACAGAACGCAACATGGTGATGCGGAGCGCGGGCCTCCGGCCCGCACTGTAACAAAGGGGCGGAGTGGAGCTCCGCGCGCCCAGCGCCAAATACCTCGCCGTGCGTTGCACGCGAGGGGATAGGGGCCGGGACATGCCGGGGATCATCAAGACGTATCAAGCGCCAGCGCATTGCGGGCGAGCTTGTCGCATTCGCGCAGCACGTGATCGAT
>CANJJI010000219.1 GCA_947474545.1 Beijerinckiaceae bacterium
AATTCAGGTCGATGCGGACATGGCAGGCGCCAAACGCGGCCCCCGCCAGGCCCTCCGGGAGCCGACAGGCGCTTGCAACGCGCCCGAACCAGCAAAAACGCGCAGCGGGTCCAAGTCTTTGAATCCAGTCCGACAGGCTGCTAGGCGCGGCAGGCTTTGGAATTCTCATTGATGATTTTGGCACGGGCTTTGCCACCCTGAGCGCTTTGCAGGCGATTAAATGCAACGGCATCAAAATAGACAAATCATTCGTCGCCGGAATCGGGGTAGATCGCACATCCAGCGCGATCGTCCGGACGGCGCTGGCTCTGGCCCGCGAGCTCGAACTTGAGGTTATCGCCGAAGGCGTCGAAACCCGCGAGCAAATTGATTTCCTCAAGGCCGCTGGTTGTAAAGTAATGCAAGGTTATTATCTATCCCATCCGTTGGATGGGCAGACCGCCGGTAAATATGCGCGGGAAAATTCTCATGCCGCTTCTGAAGCGTTGGGCAGACAAGGGGTAGCGGCCTGAGTCTTGCCCACTTAATGCGCAGGAACAGGACGTTCCATCGCCGGTAAATTTACCCTCTGGCTCTTCAAGACAAGCTGCAGCAAGAATAATTATATGCTATAAGTTACAAGCTAGCCACAGGCGCAGTTAGGTCACGCATGTGTGCCTCTACATGCCGGATACGTTCACAAGATGAGCACCCAGAAATTTGCCGCAATTGTCGACATCGAATGCGCGCGCGCACGAGCGTTTCTTGATAAAGCAGAAAACGCACGCACCGCGCTGTTGCCTATTCTCCAGGCCGTACAGTCCGAATTCGGTTACATCGATAAGGACGTATTACCCATGATTGCTGAAGAGCTGAATATTTCCCAAGCCGAAGTACGTGGCGTTGTCAGCTTTTATCATGACTTCAGACTGGAGCGGCCGGGCCGCCATGTCTTGCGATTGTGCCGCGCGGAGGCCTGTCAATCCATGGGGTGTGAAAGCCTGGTAGAACATTTGAAAGAGCGTCATGCCCTCGCGCCCGGCGATACACTTCCTGATGCAAGCCTGACATTTGAAAACGTATATTGCCTCGGCAATTGCGCGCTGGCGCCAGCCGGCACGATCGACGGCAAGCTGGCCGGCCGGGTGAACAAGGCATGGATTGACCAGATCATTCTAGGCACACGGCGATGAGCGCAATAAGATTTTTCATATCGCGCGATGCGTCTTCGCGTTCAGTGGGCAGCGAGGATATTGCACATGCAATTGTTCAAGAAGCCACACTCCGGGCGATTAACGTCGAGATCATCCGCACAGGCGCACGCGGTATGATGTGGTTGGAGCCGCTTGTGGAAGTTGAAACGGCGCAGGGCCGTATAGCCTATGGGCCCGTTACGCCCGGCGATATCGGTGGCCTTTTCGATGCAGGCTTTACTGAGGGCGAACCCCATGCCTTATGCCTTGGCCTTACCCAGAACATTCCCTATCTCAAAAGCCAGCAACGTATTACATTCTCGCGCACAGGTGTTATTGACCCCCTGAATTTAGCTCATTATCGCGCATACGGCGGCTTTGCCGGCCTGGAGGCGGCAGGCAAGCTCAAGCCGGTCGAAATAATCGAAGAGGTCGTGACCTCAGGCCTGCGCGGCCGGGGTGGAGCAGGTTTTCCGGCCGGGATTAAATGGCGCACCGTCGCCGCCGTAAACTCTGAACGGAAGTATATCGTCTGCAATGCAGACGAAGGAGACAGCGGCACCTTCGCCGACCGTATGGTCATGGAGGGCGATCCGTTCATGCTGATAGAAGGCATGTTAATTGCTGGCCTTGCGACGGGCGCAACGCACAGCTTTGTCTATATTCGCTCCGAATACCCCGATGCTGTCACGACCATGCGTGCGGCAATCGAAATTGCGCGGCGCGCCGGATATATTGGGAAAGCTTTCGACATAGAAGTCCGGGTTGGCGCTGGCGCCTATATTTGTGGCGAAGAAACAGCACTGCTTGAAAGCCTGGAAGGCAAACGTGGGCAAGTGCGCTCCAAACCTCCGCTTCCCGCCCATCAAGGCCTGTTTGGAAAACCAACCGTCATCAACAACGTTCTGACGCTTGCGGCTATACCCTGGATACTTCAACATGGCGGCAAAGCCTATGCGGCTTTTGGAACCGGCCGCTCACGTGGTACAATGCCATTCCAATTGGCCGGAAACGTTAAATATCCCGGCCTCTATGAAACGGCTTTCGGCATGAGTCTGCGTGAGGTGATTTTCGACATTGGCGGAGGAACGGCAAGTGGCAGGCCGGTATATGCCGTACAGGTCGGCGGACCTCTTGGCGCTTATTTTCCAGAAAATTTGCTGGACACAAAGCTCGACTATGAAGCGATGATTACTGCGGGTGGCATGCTTGGCCATGGCGGTATAGTTGTTTTCGATAATCGCGCAGATATGGCGAAACAGGCCCGGTTCGCCATGGACTTCTGCGCCATTGAAAGTTGCGGCAAATGCACACCGTGCCGGATTGGCTCAACCCGCGGTGTCGAAACACTGGACAAAATCGTCGCAGGCATAGATCGAGAACGCAATATCGCGCTGATAAAAGACCTGTGTGCAGTGATGACTGATGGCTCGCTCTGCGCCCTGGGCGGCTTGACGCCAATGCCTGTTATGAGCGCATTGACGCATTTCCCCGAAGCTTTCAAGCAATCGCCGGTAAAGTCGGCGGCGCAATAGGGTTGCATCATGCCGATACTCAGAGAAATTGACTTTGGTACGCCGCGGCGCACAAGCGAAATGAGAGTCACACTCACAATCGATGGCGTGAGCGTCAGCGTTCCCGCTGGCACCTCGGTGATGGCTGCTGCCATGCAGATGGGCACGAAAATCCCGAAACTCTGTGCAACCGACATGCTGGAGGCCTTTGGGTCCTGCCGGCTCTGCCTCGTGGAAATCGAAGGGCGGCGCGGAACCCCAGCGTCCTGCACGACTGCGGCAGAAGACGGCATGATCGTGCGGACAACCACACAACGCCTCACGGACCTGCGGCGTGGAGTCATGGAGCTTTATATATCTGATCATCCGTTGGATTGCCTGACGTGCTCGGCCAACGGGGATTGCGAGTTGCAGGACATGGCAGCTGTCACTGGTCTGCGCGATGTTCGCTATGGGCAAGACGGCAAGAAGCATCGCACGGAAGCAAAGGATGAAAGCAATCCTTATTTTACTTTTGACTCTTCCAAATGCATCGTCTGCTCGCGTTGTGTCCGCGCATGCGAAGACGTACAGGGCACATTCGCGTTGACAATTGACGGTCGCGGCCTGAATTCGAAGATTGCAACGGGCGCCTCCAATTTTCTTGATTCAGAATGTGTCTCCTGCGGCGCTTGCGTTCAGGCCTGCCCAACAGCAACGTTGAACGAAAAGAGCGTCATCGAACTCGGCGCACCCACAAAAGCAACCATAACAACCTGTGCTTATTGTGGTGTTGGCTGTAGTTTCCGTGCGGAAACGCAGGGCGACCGCGTGGTGCGGATGGTTCCCGCCAAACAGGGCAAGGCGAACGAAGGGCATTCCTGCGTCAAAGGCCGCTTTGCCTGGGGTTATGCGACACACAAAGATCGCATCACCAAACCCATGATCCGCGCCCATATAGACGATCCCTGGCGCGAGGTGAGCTGGGAAGAGGCCTTTGCTCACGCAGCCTCTGAATTCCGGCGCATTCAATCCGGATATGGCCGCGATTCTATTGGCGGCATAACCTCATCACGCTGCACGAATGAAGAAACATTTCTGGTGCAGAAACTGATCCGTGCCGGCTTTGGCAACAACAATGTCGACACCTGCGCACGGGTCTGCCATTCGCCAACCGGCTATGGGTTGAAAACTACGTTCGGCACATCGGCGGGTACGCAGGATTTTAAATCAGTTGAAGAAGCCGATGTTATCCTGGTGATCGGCGCGAACCCCACAGACGGGCATCCGGTCTTTGCGTCGCGGCTGAAAAAACGGTTGCGCGAAGGCGCGCAATTGATTGTCATCGATCCCCGGCGCATCGACCTCGTGCGCTCGCCACATATAGAAGCCGCGCATCATTTGCCCTTGATGCCCGGCACGAACGTCGCGATGGTGAATGCGATCTGCCACGTCATCGTCACCGAAGGCCTGGTCAGGGAAGAATTTGTCCGCGAGCGCTGCGATCTCAAGGATTTTGAAACATGGGCGCGCTTCATCGCATCCGATATCAATTCGCCCGAAGCTATGGAAAAACACACTGGCGTTGCTGCAGCTCAAGTTCGTGCTGCAGCTCGGCTTTATTCGAATGCGCGCAATGGCGCAATCTACTATGGCCTCGGCGTAACCGAACATTCGCAAGGCTCGACCATGGTGATGGCCATGGCAAACCTCGCTATGTCGACAGGAAATATCGGCCGCAGGGGCGTTGGGATAAATCCCTTGCGTGGACAGAACAATGTGCAGGGCGCCTGCGACATGGGCTCTTTCCCGCACGAACTGTCAGGCTACCGGCATGTCTCCGACGACGCAACGCGCGACATCTTCGAATCGCTTTGGGGCGTGAAAATTTCCAGCGAACCTGGTTTGCGCATCCCCAACATGCTGGACGAAGCGCTTAATAACAATTTTAAAGGGATTTACATACAGGGCGAAGATATCGCGCAGTCAGATCCCGACACGAAGCATGTCGTTGGCGCACTGCGCGCCATGGAATGTGTTATAGTTCAAGATCTGTTTCTGAATGAAACCGCGAAATACGCCCATGTATTTTTCCCTGGCTCCTCCTTCCTTGAAAAGGACGGAACCTTTACCAACGCGGAACGCCGCATAAGCCGCGTCCGCAAAGTGATGCAACCACTGGGCGGACTCGCCGATTGGGAAATCACGCTTCGCTTTGCGCGCGCCCTTGGTTATGAAATGAATTATGCGCATCCCTCCGAAGTCATGGATGAAATTGCCCAGTTAACGCCAACATTTACAGGGGTCGGCTATACCAGGCTGGACGAACTGGGATCGATTCAATGGCCCTGTAACGAAAATGCGCCCATGGGTACGCCGACCATGCATGTGGATCGCTTCGTTCGCGGCAAAGGCAAGTTCATGGTCACGGAATATGTCCCGACAGATGAGCGAACCGGCTCGCGTTTCCCGCTGCTTCTCACGACCGGCCGCATTCTCTCCCAGTATAATGTTGGAGCGCAGACACGCCGGACTGAAAATAATGCCTGGCACCATGAAGACGTGCTGGAAATTCACCCGTTCGATGCGGAAAACCGGGGCATTCGCGACGGAGATCTTGTGGCGCTGGCGAGCCGTGCCGGTGAAACAAGCTTGCGCGCGACAATCACGGATCGCGTGCAGCCGGGCGTAGTTTATACCACGTTCCACCATGCGCGTACGGGCGCCAATGTAGTCACGACGGACAATTCCGATTGGGCCACCAATTGCCCGGAATACAAGGTCACAGCCGTTCAGGTTCAGCGCACGAACAGAATGTCAGATTGGCAGCTGGAAGATGAGCGCAACGGCTTTGACCTGCGCCGTATTGCGGGTGGACGCGCCAATGCTGCCGAATGAATTAACGCTGGCCATGCCAGAAATCGCCATATCCGGCGGAGATGTCAACATTCTCGATCTGAGCAATGGCTCACTCTCGCGGATTGATCGCAAGCTTGCCGTCGAGATGGCCGTCAATATCATCTATGCGCCTATCCCCTTTGCAGTAATGATGGCAACGCCGCAGGATCTTGAGGATTTCGCGGTGGGCTTTTCATTCACCGAAGGCATTATCGATGGCATCGCCGACATTCGCTCCGTTGTGGTGGAGCCGGGCGAGGGTGGGCTCAAACTCGTCGTTACTCTTGCGCAGGAAAAGATGAAGCGGCACCTCGCGCGCGGACGAAATATCGCCGGACGCACAGGCTGCGGTCTCTGTGGCATCGACGATCTCGCGGCATTGCCGCAGGCAAAAGAAATTGGAGGCAATGCACCAGACATCTCATTGGAAGCCATCAATCGCGCCCTGTCTTCCATTACGGCATTGCAAAAACTCAACAGCATAACGGCCTCAGTACATGCCGCTGCCTGGTGTAATTCCGGTGGAGAAATCACGGCCATA
>CANJJI010000220.1 GCA_947474545.1 Beijerinckiaceae bacterium
GCAAGCGGCGGATGCCGCGCGTCCGCAATCACGGAAAATGGGCCATGCAAGGCCAGAACGGTATGGCGAACGCCCGGAAACAGCGCTATCCGGCAAAATCAGCCCCAAGCTGGCGAATCCCCCGAAGAGTTTTGCAAGAGGCTCCTATGACATATTTTTCAGTATATGTAATCTTTGAACCATCGTGCGCCGGACGCGGACATTTTGGCGCTGGTTACTCATAAACCTCCCGGCGATGCGCCACGCGCACTACAAGGACAACCAATTTCTGATCTTCAACGCGGCACACAATACGGTAATCTCCCACCCGGTATCGCCAGAGACCTGAGAGATCGCCACCAAGTGATTTCCCAAACCGGCGGGGATCTTCCGGAGTTGCGATCCGCTCGCGTAGATAGAGTAGGATGAGGGCCCGCGGCGCTGCTCCGAGCTTTCTCAATTCCCTTGCAGCGGCCGGATCAAATTCGACCTGCCACATCAGCGCTTGAGGTCTTCCGCAAAATCAACTTCCAGATCATCAAGCGAAATGCGCCTTTCGTTCTTAGCTAGACGCCGTTCGGCCAGATAAATATCTTCGAGATCTTCTATGTGCTTCAAAATAGCTTCGCGCGCGTAAAAACTCTTGGTTCTCCCGGTCTTGTGGGCCAGGGAATCCAGACGTTCTTCGATTTCAGGTGGCAGGCGAAGCGCAAGCATCAGGGCAATCCTTTGTTGCCATACATGTATAGCAAACTACTCTTTGATACAAGCCTTCCCTCACCCGCTCTTCCCAAACAGCTCCCGCCCGATCAACATCCTCCGTATCTCGCTCGTCCCGGCGCCGATTTCATAAAGCTTGGCGTCGCGCAACAATCTTCCGGTGGGATAATCGTTGATATAGCCGTTGCCGCCGAGCAGCTGGATGGCGTCGAGCGCCAGTTTTGTGGCTTTCTCGGCTGCATACAAGATCGCGCCCGCAGAATCCTCGCGTGTGGTGCGGCCCTTGTCGCAGGCTTTGGCGACGGCATAGACATAGGCCTTGCAGGCGTTCATGCCCACATACATGTCGGCGATCTTGCCCTGCACCAGCTGGAACTCGCCAATGGCCTGCCCAAACTGCTTGCGCTCGTGAATATAGGGCAGCACGATATCCATACACGCCTGCATGATGCCCAGCGGCCCTGCGGCCAACACCACGCGCTCATAATCAAGGCCGGACATCAGCACATTCACGCCGCGCCCCACTTCACCCAGCACATTTTCTTCGGGCACTTCGCAATCCTGAAATACGAGTTCACAGGTATCAGAACCGCGCATGCCCAGCTTGTCGAGCTTTTGCGCGGTCGAAAAGCCTTTCATGCCCTTCTCGATAATGAACGCCGTAATGCCGCGCGAACCTGCCGATAGATCAGTCTTCGCATAGACGATCAGCGTTTCGGCCACGGGACCATTGGTGATCCACATCTTGTTGCCATTGAGCACATAGCGGTCACCCTTTTTCTCCGCGCGCGTCTTCATCGATACAACATCCGACCCCGCGCCGGGCTCAGACATCGCAAGTGCGCCCACATGTTCGCCGGAAATCAGTTTGGGCAGATAATAGCTCTGCTGCGCCTTCGAGCCATTGCGCCGCAACTGGTTCACGCAAAGATTGGAATGCGCGCCATAGCTGAGGCCCACGCTCGCCGATGCGCGGCTCACTTCCTCCACGGCAATGCAATGTTCGAGATAACCAAGGCCCGCGCCGCCAAGCTCTTCCTCAACCGTGATGCCATGCAGCCCCAATGCACCCATGCGCGGCCATAGATCGCGCGGGAACGTATTGGTGCGATCAATTTCTTCCGCACGCGGCGCGATTTCTTTCGCCGCAAAACTGCGCGTCGTCTCGCGGATCGCATCGGCAGTTTCGCCAAGATCAAAGTCGAAAGATGCGGGGCTGTTGGGAATCATAGATGTCTCCTCAGGGCCCCTTTTCGAAGCCCGCGTTCACTCCAAAACATGCCATCAGAATTAGACCACAAATGAAGGATCGGGAATACGCCCTTGGACGCACAGGGCGGCCAGAGATCACCGGTCAGCGCCGGTTGCAATCGCGGCCGCCCTCGCGCAACATAAGCGCAAACCATTCGCCAAGGGACGGAAATGCCGGATCAAATCGTCGCCCAAAAACCATTCCGTGCTGACCACATCGGCTCGCTTATGCGCCCGCCCGAATTGCTGGAGGCCCGCCGCGAACAGGCTGCTGGACGAATAGATTCTGCGCAATTGCGCGAGATTGAAAACGCCGCCATCCGCGATGTCATAAAACTGCAAGAAGACGCAGGCCTTGAAGTCATCACCGATGGTGAATTCCGGCGCGGCACCTATTCGGATTCTTTCACCATCGGCGGCGTCAGCGGCATACGCGTGGAAATGACCGAGGATGAAGGTTTTAAACCATCGCAGACTCATGGCCACCGCACGGCGCGCCGCATTCCCAAAGTCGTCGATAAAATCCAGTGGCGCGGCCCGCAAAACGCCGAAGACCTGAAGTTTACACGCAGCCTCACGGATAAAACCTGCAAGGTCACCCTGCCCGGCCCTGCCTATGTTCATTACCGCGCAGGACGCGAACATATCCGCCGCGATGTCTATCCCAATCTCGACAATTTCTGGGCCGACTTCGTCACAGCCTATCACAAGGAAATGCGCTCACTGGCGGACGCCGGCTGCACCTATCTGCAACTCGATGAAACCTCGCTGGTGAAACTCGGCGACGAGCGTGTTCGCTTGCTGTTGAAAGAACGCGGCGATGACTGGCAGGATCTGTTGAAAACCTATGTGGACGTGGTCAACGCGGTCATCGCTGGCGCGCCGCCGCAGATGCGCGTGGGCGTCCATGTCTGCCGCTCGCAGGATCCAAGCTGGCAGGCCGATGTGGGATATGATCCCATTGCGCAGGCGCTGTTTCACAACATGAAGGCCGATCTCTATCTGCTCGAATATAACAATGAGCGCTGCGGTACATTTGCGCCGTTATCGATGGTTCCCAAGGGCAAGACCATCGTGCTCGGCCTGCTGACTTCAAGCACGCCAGAAATAGAGGACAAAGCATCCGTCAAACGGCGCATCGAAGAAGCCACCAAATTCATCCCGCTCGATCAGCTCGCGCTTAGTCCCCATTGCGGCTTTGCCACCGGCGCGTTGGCGCGCACGGGCATGACTCTTGAGGCCGAACGGGCCAAACTTGAATTGTGCACGGAAATCGCGCGCGAAATCTGGGGCTGATGTAACGCATTGAACATCGGGAGATCATCATGGCTGTGAAAATGAAACCAGTGTTGCGGCTGGCTTTGGCCTGCGCGATATCAGCTTATCCTGTCATCACTTCAGCTCAGGATGCGGCCGAACATTTTCGCGGCAAGACAGTCTCCGTATTGGTCGGTTTCGGCCCCGGCGGCGGCTATGACGGCTATGGCCAATTGCTTGGCCAGTTCATCGGCAAGTTCATTCCCGGTGAACCCCGCGTCATCGTCAAACATATGCCCGGCGCGGGATCTGTGGCCATGCTCAATCATATCTACAACATAGCCGCCAAGGATGGCCTGACTTTTGGCATCCCCGCCGCCGGCACGGCTTACACCCATCTTATCGGCACGGAACGTGACAAGGCCGCAGCCAAATATGATGCGCAGAAGTTTTCATGGCTGGGTTCGCTGGAAGCCTTCACGCCAATCGTACTCGCCTGGCACAAGACGAACTTCCGCACCATCGAGGATTTGCGTCAGCGCCCGTTCAATTATGGATCGAGCGGTCCGACGACGGGCGGCGAGAATTATGCCGAGATAATGAACATATTGCTCGGCACCAAACTCAAACCGGTGCGTGGCTACAAGGGCTCAAACGAAATCGCGCTGGCGATTGAACGTGGCGAACTCGATGGCATCGTCGGCTGGTGCTGGACCTGCGTGAAAGCCGACAAGCCCGATTATATCGCGAGCAAGACCGCGGTGTTCATCGCGCAGATTGGCGTCGAGCCTGATCCTGAAATGAAAGCGGCCGGCGTCCCGCACATGCTCGATCTCATCACCAATCCCGATGATCGCAAGGCCGCCCATCTCGTACTGGCTAATCTCGCCTTCGGCCGCCCTTTTGCTGCGCCCCCGGATTTGCCGCCTTACATCCTAAAGGCCCTGCGGAAGGCCTTTGTAGATATGGCCAAAGACAAGGAGTTTCTGGCCTTCGCCGAGAAGACGCGGCGCGTCATCAATCTCATGACTGGTGAAGAGATCGACAAACTGCTGGCGGAAAATTTCGCCCTGCCCAAGGAGATTGTGAAGCGCGCAATAGAAATTTCGTCGCCACCGCCCTGAACAAAAAAGTGATCCCGGAAAAATGCGCAGCATTTTATCCGGGATCGTCATTTCACTGCTCGCATGCAATGACCTGCGAGTCACCTCTTCCCCGCCAGCCATTCCTGCCATTGCTGGGCGCTGCCATAAAAGGCGTTCTTGTCGATATTGCCTTTAATCCCCGGTGAACGCCCATCGGACTGATATTGCCAGAACGTCCAGCCTCTCCCCGGATAGGGTATGTGTGGCGCGTGTTTGGTCGAGCGCACCCACACGTTATAATCGCTGAATTCGTTGGGATGCATGATGCCCGCGTAAAAATCCACGGTTACGTAAATGACCGGCTTCTTGCCGTAATGGCGTTCCATATCGACAAGCATTTCGCGCATGTCCCGCAACACTTCCTCGCGATGCAAGGTCCGCTTGCAGGTTTTTGAGGTAGGCGTCGCCTCCACATCCAGCACTGGCGGCAGAGCGTTGGGATCAACAGGCACATGCTGTTTGAACCATCCGATTTCCTCATGCGGTTTGCGGCACCACCACACGAAATGATAGGCCCCGCGCGGAATGCCCGCTGCCGCCGCGCCGTCCCAGTTCTGGCGGAACTTGCTGTCGATGTGATCTGCGCCCTCGGTCGCCTTGATCCATGCGAATTTCACCCCGGCGCGCTTGACCGCCTGCCAGTCGATATCGCCCTGATATTTGGAAACATCAATGCCGTGAATCGGAAACTGGTTGGGATGCGCGCCCACGAAATGTTCGTTGCCCGAGCCCGCACGGCCGCCTTCGCCGTCGATCATTTCAAAGCCGGGCATGGATGGCCCGCCGCCGCAACCTGCGAGCGCAAAAAGCCCTGCCGCCAGAGCCGCTATCAGGGACAGGCCCTGCAAGTGAGTTTTCAATTTCATCATGCCGGTCAAATTAGCCATAACCCGGTAATGCCCCGTTAACAGGAAAAGTTAACATCCCGGTCACACCAGGTGAAACGCCAGTGTCGCGATGCCGAGAAAGGCCAGATTGCCCACAACATCGGTCACTGTCGTGACAAATGGGCTGGAAGCGACGGCGGGATCGTAATCGAGCCGCTCCAGCACCATCGGGATCAGCATCCCGCCCAGCACGCCCGCTGCCAGATTGATCAACATCGCCGCTGCGATCACGAGTCCCAGTAAGGGTGAACCGAACCAGATAGCGGCCGCCACGCCTGTGATTATGCCAAAGCCCAAACCATTGATCAGCCCCACCAGCACCTCACGGCGCAGCACCCGCACGGCATTATTGCGGTTGAGTTCGCGCGTGGCCAACGCCCGAACTGCCACGGTCATCGTTTGGGTCGCTGCATTGCCACCCTGACTGCACACAATCGGCACGAGCACGGCCAGCGCCACCATTTTCTCGATCGACCCCTCGAAAAGCCGTACGACACCGGCGGCCAGAAAGGCCGTGAACAGATTGACGAACAGCCACATGAACCGGCTGCGCGCAATCCAGGATACGGAATCGGCCAGCTCTTCGGAGGCGCTGACGCCGCCCAGCGCCTTCACATCTTCTTCGGCTTCCTCGCGAATAACGTCGACGATATCGTCAATCGTGATCGCGCCGACCAGCCTGTCGCCATCATCGACAACGGGTACCGACACAAGATTGTAGCGCTCAAAGACACGCGCCACCTCTTCCTGATCTTCCGTCGCTGGCACACGATGCCGCTCGGTGTTCATCAACTCCTGCAAGGTCTGCGTGCGCC